>CAUJIU010000144.1 GCA_963205075.1 Pseudomonadota bacterium
GCTGGCCCGGGCCATTGCCGCCATCGGCACATCCGATTTCATTCCCCGCGCACTGGATTACCTGCGCCATGTGACCCCGTTCGGGGGCTGTTTCCTGACCCTGCTGGATGGCACCCGCCCGCCGGTGCACATCTACGACAATGTCCGCGCCGAGCGCCGCGCCGAGGTGGTGGACCGCTATCTGGACGGCGCCTATCTGCTCGATCCCTTCTATGTCCACCAGCTGGACCGCCCCCAATGCGCCGCCTGGCGCCTGCGCGACGTGGCGCCCGACCGCTTCCAGCATTCGAGCTATTTCCGCCAGTATTACGAGACCATCCGGCTGCAGGACGAGGCCGCGGTGATGGTGGACCTGCCCAGCGGCAAGTATCTGTTCTATTCCATCGGGCGCCTGGGCAACGATCCGCGCTTTTCGCTGCGCGACATCGAGCGCATCCGCAAGGCGCTGCCGGTATTTGCCGTCATCAACCGCCGCCACTTCGCCGACGATGCCAGCCGCCCCTACCTGACCGACGAGGCGGCGCTGGCCCGGCGCGAGATCGAGGCGGCGATGGACCGTTTCGGCGATGGCATCCTGACCGAGCGCGAGCGGCAGATCGCCATTCTGGTGCTCAAGGGCCATTCCTCCAAGTCGATCGCGGCCCGCATCGATGTCAGCCCCGGCACGGTCAAGATCCATCGCAAGAACTTCTACAAGAAACTGGCGGTTTCGTCGCAAAGCGAGCTGTTTCACGTGTTTCTGCGCTCGCTCAGCCTGAGCGACGCGGCCTGAGGCGCCTATACCCTGAGGGATATTTACCCGCGCCTCACCCCTTTCTAACCTTGAGGCAATGCGCCCGGACATCGGCAAGAGGCGCATGTCCAGGGGAGACACGATGCCGCCAGAGCGAAATCGGACCGAGACCGGGCAACCGGGGCAGGGCAAGGCCGTCATGGTGCGCGCCGATGGCGTCACCAAGACCTTCGGGCGGGGCGCGTCGATGGTCACCGCGCTCGACCGGGTGTCGCTGTCGATCAACGAAAACGAATTCCTGACGCTTCTGGGCCCCTCGGGTTGCGGCAAGACCACGCTCTTGCGGCTGATTGCCGGGTTCGAGCTGCCCGATGCCGGCCAGATCCTGCTCGACGGGCAGGAGATCGGGCATCTGCCGCCCTACCAGCGCCCGGTGAACACCGTGTTCCAGAGCTATGCGCTGTTTCCGCATATGAGCGTGGCGCGCAATATCGGCTTCGGGCTGGAGATGCAGGGGCGGCCGGCAAGCGAAGTGGCCCAGACCACCGCGCGGATGCTGGCGCTGGTGCGGATGGAAGACATGGCCGACCGGCGCACCGACCAGCTTTCGGGCGGCCAGCAGCAGCGCGTGGCGCTGGCCCGCGCGCTGGCGCCGCATCCCAAGGTGCTGCTCCTGGACGAGCCGCTCTCGGCGCTCGACCTCAAGCTGCGCAAGAACATGCAGATCGAGCTGAAGCGGCTGCAGAACGAGACCGGCATCACCTTCATCTTCGTCACCCATGACCAGGAAGAAGCCCTGACCATGTCGGACCGGATCGCAGTGATGAGCGCCGGGCGCATCCTGCAAGTGGGCACGCCCAAGGAAATCTACCACCGCCCCTCCAGCCGGTTCGTGGCCGATTTCATTGGCGATATCAACATCTTCGCGGCCACTCTTGAGAAAACGGGCCCCGATGGCGCCACCGTGACCTTGCCCGGCGGCGGCAAGGCCGTGGCGCAGGTTCATGCCGCCGGCGTCGTGCCGGGGCCGGTCAGCGTGGCGATCCGGCCCGAGGACATGCACCTGACCGCGGCAGAGGACAAGTCAGCCGCCATTCGCGGCCGGATCGGCAACGTGGTCTATTTCGGCTCGGGCAACAACGTGCACGTGACGCTTGCCGATGGCACCGAAGTCATCGTGCGCAGCAACGAGGCGGGCGCGGTCGACAGCCCGGTCGGCATCGCCTTCAGCCCCGGCAAGCTGCAGGTTCTGGAGGACTGATGACAGACCTGTCCGCCAGCACGGTTGCCGACAACCTCGCCCGCGCCCGGCGGATCAGCGAAAGCACGGCGCGGCGGCGGCGGCTGCAGCTCTTGATGCCGGCGCTGATCGTGATCGGCATCTTCGGGCTGTTTCCGCTGACCATCACCGCCACCTATTCCTTCCTGTCACCCGGCACCTATGGCGGCGTGCGCTGGGAGTTCTCGACCGATGCCTATGTCCAGTTCCTGTTCCAGCGCGACATCTTCGACGACACGCTGAGTTTTTCGGACAGCTACCTGCGCATCATCGGGCGCTCGGTCGGGCTGGCCTTCGTGACCACGATCGGCGCGCTGATCCTGGGCTTTCCGACCGCCTATTTCATCGCCAGCAAGCCCCCGAACCAGCGCAATCTGTGGCTGTTCCTGATCACGCTGCCGTTCTGGACCAACCTGCTGATCCGCACCTATGCGATCCTGCTGATCATCCGCGACGAGGGGCTGATCAACTTCGCGCTGGTCGGATCGGGGCTGCGCAGCACGCCGCTCAACATCCTCTATACCGACCCGGCGGTGTTCATCGGGCTGATCTACAGCTACCTTCCCTTCATGGTGCTGCCGCTCTATGCCTCGCTGGAAAAGCTGGATTTCAAGCTGGTCGAGGCGGCCTATGACCTCTACGCGACCCGCCTGCAGGTGCTGCGCCGCGTCATCATCCCGCTGGCCAGGCCCGGCATCGTGGCCGGCTGCATCCTGGTCTTCATTCCCGGCCTTGGCGCCTACATCACGCCGACCCTGCTGGGCGGCGGCAAGAAGCTGATGATGGGCAACATGATCGCCGAACAGTTCGGCGCCTCGCGCAACTGGCCCTTCGGCTCGGCGGCGGCGCTGATCCTGATGACGGTGGTGATGCTGGCGCTCGTGGTCTACGTGCGCAACTCCGGGCAGGGGGGGCGGCGCCATGGCTGACGCGCGCCGCCCCAGGACCATGGACCTGCGCAAGCAGCCGGGTTTCAACCAGATCGCCTGGCTCTGCCTGATCTTCCTCTATGCGCCGATCGTGGTGTTGATCGTGTTCTCGTTCAACGACAACCGCTCGGTGGTGCGCTGGACCGAGTTCAGCCTGCGCTGGTATGCCGCCGCGCTCGACAATCAGGGCATCCGCAACGCCACCATCGTGTCGTTCAAGGTCGCCAGTGTCGCCACGGTCTTCGGCACCATCCTGGCCACCATGGCGGCGCTGGCCACCACGCGCACCGCGCCGTTCCGGGGCCAGACGCTGAGTTATGCCATCATCAACCAGCCGCTGATGGTGCCCGAGATCGTCACCGCCGTTTCAACGCTGGCGCTGTTCGCGATCATCAAGCAGCTGACCGGGCTGACCGGCATCGGCTACCTGATGCTGGCCCATACGGTGTTCTGCATCCCCTTTGCCTACATGCCGATCCGCGCCCGGCTCGAGGACATGAGCCTGACGCTGGAGCAGGCGGCGGCCGATCTCTACGCCACGCCGTTCCAGGTGTTTCGGCGCGTGACCCTGCCGATGATGTCGCCGGGCATCGTCGCGGGGGCGATGCTGGCCTTTGTGGTCTCGCTCGATGACGTGATCATCACGCTGATGGTGGCCGGCCCCGGCGAGACCACCTTGCCCATCTACATCCTCGGCCAGATCCGGCGCGGCATCACGCCCGAGATCAACGCCGTCTCGACCCTGCTGCTCGGTCTGTCCGTGATCCTTGTCACGGCATTCTTCCTGATCGGGCAGCGCCGCAGATGACCAAGACCAAGCAAGACCAAGACCAACCTAACAGGAGGGAAGACATGAAACGCCTGACTTACTCGCTGACCGCGACCCTGGCTCTGGGGCTCGGGGCCGCCGCCCCGGCCTGGGCCGACGGGGTGCTCAACATCTACAACTGGGGCAACTACACGCCGCCGGACATGCTGGAAAAGTTCACCGCCGAGACGGGCATCACCGTCAATCTCGACGGCTACGATTCCAACGAGACCATGCTGGCCAAGGTCCAGGAGGGCAATACCGGCTACGACATCGTCGTGCCCGGCGACTACATGATCGCGATCATGATCGAGCAGGGCCTGTTGGCCATGGTCGAGCCCAACAAGATGGAGAACTTCCACAACGTCGATCCGAAATGGGTCGATGTCTGGTGGGATCCGGGCCGGTCCTATTCGGTTCCCTATCAGTGGGGCACCACCGGTTTCACGGTCGATACCGCGATCTATTCCGGCGATATCAACACCCTGGCGCTGCTTTTTGATCCGCCGCCCGAACTTCAGGGCCGCATCAACATGCTCAACGACATGAACGATGTGATCAATGCGGGCCTGCGCTACCTCGGCTATGGGCGCTGCAACAGCAACCCCGACGAACTGCGTCAGGTGGCCGAGCTGCTGCAGAACTCCAAGCAGTATTGGCGGACGATGGACTACTCGACCATCGAGAAGCTGACATCGGGCGACGTGGACCTGTCGCAAACCTGGAACGGTGCCGCCATGCGCGCCCGTGAACAGCGCCCGACGCTGCAATATGCCTATCCGGTCGAAGGCTTTACCGGCTGGATGGACAACGTGGCGGTGCTGGCCGATGCGCCCAACATGGAGAACGCCAAGATCTTCATCAACTTCATCATGGATCCGGAAAACGCGGCCATGATCTCGAACTTTGCCCGCTACGCCAACGGCATCACCGGCAGCGAAGCGTTCATGGACGAGGCCATGCTCTCGGCCCCCGAAATCGTCATGCCGGCCGATGCGCCGACCCCCGATTTCGTGCGCCCGTGCCCGCAGGAGACGGTTGACCTCTACAACCGCATCTGGACCCAGCTGAAGCAGTAGACCGGCTTTGGGGCGGGGCTTCGGCCTCGCCCCGATCCACAACCACAAGGCGGTGCCGCAATGGCCACTGGCAACACCCTGCACGCATTGCCCGGGCCGCGCTCTGCGCGGGATCTGGGCATCATGCAGGGGTTTCCGCCGCCACCCGAAAAGCGCCCGACCCTTGAAAACTGGGACCTGGCGCCGTTCAACCGATGGTCTTTCCAGAACGTGCGCAGCCTGATCGCGACGGTGGATGTCCGCCGGGGCGAGGGGTTGCCCGCGCCGCTGGAGGCGGACCATCAGCCGATCCAGGGCCTGACCTTCCGTGACAGCACCGGCGCCACGGTCTCGGTCCGCGACTGGCTGGGGCGCAGCTATACCGACGGGTTTGTGGTCATGCATCGCGGCAAGGTGGTGGCCGAGCACTATGACAACGGCATGGCCCGCCACACCCCGCATCTGTCGCAATCGCTGTCCAAGTCGGTGACCGGCGCGCTGGTCGGCGTGCTGGCGGGCGAGGGGCTCGTGGCGCTGGATGCCCCACTTGCCGATATGGTGCCGGAACTGGCCGCCTGCGGCTACGCCGATGCGACGCTGGCGCAGGTGCTCGACATGCGCTCCGGGGTCCGCTTTGACGAGACCTATGGCGCCGCGCTGTCGGACATGACCCGCATCGACATTGCCAGCGGCTGGCGCCCGCCGTCGGGCCACCACCCGCCCCCCACCATCCGCGACGTGATCCTGACCCTGCCCAAGGAGCGCGAACATGGTGGCCCGTTCAACTACCGCTCGGTCGAGGCCGACGTGCTGGCCTGGGTGATGGAGCGCGCCGCCGGGCAACCGCTGGCCGAGCTGTTGTCAACGCGGATCTGGCAGAAGATCGGCGCCGAGCGCGACGCCTATTTCACCGTCGATGCCGCTGGCACCGCGCTGGCCGATGGTGGGTTCAATGCCACCTTGCGCGACTACGCGCGCTTTGGCCTGATGATGCTGGACCAGGGCCGGGCCGGCGGTGCCCAGGTGGTGCCGGCGGACTGGGTCGCCCGCTCGCGCCGGGGCGATCCGGCGCTGTTCGGTGCGCCCTATACCGCGGTGTCGCCCCGCGGCGCCTACAGCGCCCAGTGGTGGGTGCATGACGTGGCGCGCGGCGACTTCATGGCGCGCGGCATCTTCGGCCAGATGATCTACATCGACCCGGACAGCGATTTCCTGATGGTCAAGCTGTCAAGCTGGCCGCAATACCTGATCGACGCCGCAACGTCAGACGCCGTGGCCGCTGCCATCATGCTGCGGCAGGTGCTGGGCCGGGCCTGAACCTGCCCTCACGCCTGCCCTCACGCCTGCAATGACGGCTCGTAACCGGCGCTGCGGATGGCATTGGCCAGCGTATCGGCCGCCAGTCCGCTGGTGACCGAAACGATCCTGGTCTGCAGGTCGAAGGTGACGTCGGCGGCCGGATCGGCGGATCTGATGGCCTGTTCGATGGTGGCGCTGCAATGGCCGCAGCTCATGTCGGGAACGCTGAATCTGGTCATGGGTCTCTCCTGGTCTTGCCCCCAGATGGGAACTTCCAGCGCTGGAAGGTCAAGACCCCCGCGCCGTGAAAAGAAGATAGTGCCGCAAGTCTTGACCTTCCAGTAGGTGGAAGGACTAAATGGGTATGGCAAGGAGATCATCATGACCGCTTCCACTACCATGACGCTGTCGATCGACGGCATGACCTGCGCGTCCTGCGTCGCGCGGGTCGAGCGCGCCCTGTCCGCCCGGCCCGGTGTCAGCGAGGTGGCCGTCAACCTCGCCAGCGAGACCGCCCGCCTGACGCTTGCCCCGCCTGCCGCGCTTGGCGACATCGTCAAGTTGCTCGATACGGCCGGTTATCCGGCGCGGGTGCAGGAGGTGGTGCTGCAAATCGCCTCGATGACCTGCGCCTCCTGCGTCGGGCGGGTCGACAAGGCGCTGGCGGCGGTGCCCGGCGTGCTGTCGGTCGCGGTCAACCTGGCCAGCGAGACCGCCCGCGTCACCTATCTGGAAGGCGCGCTGCGCGTGGCTGACCTGACCGCCGCCACCGCTGCCATCGGCTACCCGGCCACGCTGGCCGGTCCGCGCCCCTCGGCCGATCACGGCGCCCGCAAGGAGGCCGAGGCGCGCGACCTGGCGCGCAAGACCCTGGTGGCGGCCATTCTGGTGGCGCCGGTCTTTGCGCTCGAAATGGGCAGCCACATCTTTCCGGCGCTGCATCACCTGATCGAGCGCACCATCGGCATGCAGACCAGCTGGCTGATCCAGTTCGTGCTGACCACCATCGTGCTGATAGGTCCGGGGCGGGGCTTCTACCTCAAGGGCCTGCCGGCGCTGGCGCGGCTGGCGCCCGACATGAACTCGCTGGTCGCGGTGGGCACGCTGGCGGCCTATGGCTATTCGCTGGTGGCGACCTTCGCGCCGCATCTGCTGCCCGAAGGCAGCCGGGCGGTCTATTTCGAGGCCGCGGCGGTGATCGTGGTGCTGATCCTCTTGGGCCGCTTTCTGGAGGCCCGCGCCAAGGGGCGCACCGGATCGGCCATCCAGGGGCTGCTGGGGTTGCAGGCGCGCTCTGCCCATGTGCTGCGCGAGGGCAAGGTGGTCGAGGTCGCCACCGACGACATCCTGCCCGGCGATATCCTGCAGGTGCGCCCCGGCGAGCGGATCGCCACCGATGGCGAAGTCACCGAAGGCCGCACCCAGATCGACGAGAGCATGATCACCGGCGAGCCCGAGCCGGTCACCAAGACCATCGGCGACCGGGTGACCGGCGGCACGGTCAACGGGGCTGCCGGTTTCAACTTTCGCGCCACCCGCGTGGGCGCCGATACCACGCTGGCCCAGATCATCCGCATGGTCGAGCAGGCGCAGGGCGCCAAGCTGCCCATTCAGGGGCTGGTGGACCAGATCACACTATGGTTCGTGCCGGCGGTGATGGCGGTGGCGGTGCTGACGGTGGTGGCCTGGCTGGCCTTCGGGCCCAGCCCGGCCTTGTCGCTGGCGCTGGTGGCGGGGGTCTCGGTGCTGATTATCGCCTGCCCATGCGCCATGGGCTTGGCCACGCCGACCTCGATCATGGTCGGCATGGGGCGCGCGGCCGAACTTGGCGTGCTGTTTCGCAAGGGCGACGCGTTGCAGGCGCTCAGCGATGTCTCAATCGTCGCCATGGACAAGACCGGCACCCTGACCGCCGGGCGCCCG
>CAUJIU010000145.1 GCA_963205075.1 Pseudomonadota bacterium
GACGCGCTGGCCATCGTCTTTGTCGAGCCGTTCATCCTGCTGATCTTCGGGGCGCTGGTGTTGGGCGACCCGGTCGGGCCGCGCCGGATCGGCGCCTCGGTCGTGGGCTTTCTGGGGGCGCTCCTGGTGATCCAGCCCAGCTTTACCGAGTTCGGGGCGGTGGCGCTCTATCCGCTGGGGACCGCGCTGTTCTTTGCGCTCTACATCATGGTGACCCGCTCGCTGGCGCGCCATATCCATCCGGTGCCGATGCAGTATCACACCTCGCTGATCGCCGCCGCGATCTGCCTGCCGCTGCTGGTTGCCGGCAACCATTGGCAGGTGCCGAGCCTTGGGCTGGACTGGCCGCAAGGCGCCGCCTGGCTCTGGCTGATCGGGGTCGGGCTGGCCTCGGCGGGGGCGCACATGCTGATGAGCTACGCGCTGCGGCACGCGCCCGCGACCACGCTGGCGCCCTTGCACTACCTCGAGATCATCAGCGCGGTGTTTTTCGGCTTTGCGGTCTTCGGGGACTTTCCCGATGTGCTCACCTGGGTGGGTATCGGCGTGATATCGCTGTCGGGCATCTACGTGATCCTGCGCGAGCGGCAGGTGGCCCGGCAGCCGCGGCTGGCCGCCGCGCCCTTCCCGCCCGAACTGTAGCCGGATGACGGCTGACCGCCCTCTGCTTGCCATCGCGCTGACGCTGGGCTTTTGCGTGCTGGCGCCGCTGACCGACGCGATGTCGAAGCTGCTGGTGGTGCATATGGGTCTGGGCGAGTTGCTGTTCATCCGCTTTGCCCTGCAAACCCTGCTGCTGCTGCCGGTGGTGCTGATCCTGCGCCTGCGGATCATCCTGCCGATGCGGTCATGGCTGTTGCTGACGCTGCGGACGGTCCTGCATATCTGCGGCAGCGGGGCCATGTTCCTGTCGCTGCGCTATCTGCCGTTGGCCGATGCGGTGGCGATTGCCTATGTGATGCCCTTCTTCATGCTGCTGCTGGGCTGGACGGTGCTGGGCGAGGCGGTGGGGCCGCAGCGGCTCTGGGCCTGTGTCTTCGGCTTTGCCGGCACGCTGCTGGTGGTGCAGCCGAACTTTGCCGAGGTCGGGTGGCCGGCGCTCCTGCCGGTGGCGGTCGCGGTGTTCTTTGCCCTGTTCATGATGGTGACCCGGCTGATCGCCAAGGAGATCAACGCACTGAGCCTGCAACTGGTCAGCGGCGCTCAGGCGACGGTGCTGCTGGCGCCGCTGGTCTGGCTGGTTCCGGCGGCAAGCGGGCTGGGGCTGGCGCAGTCCGTGGGCCAGTTCGGCTGGCTCCTGCTGCTGATGGGGCTGGTCGGCACCGCCGGGCATCTGCTGATGACGCTGAGCCTGCGATACGCGCCATCGGCCACCCTGGCGCCGGTGCAATATCTGGAGATACCGTCGGCAACCGTGATCGGGCTGCTGGTCTTCGGCGATTTCCCCGATGCGCTGGCGCTGGCCGGCATCGTCCTGACCTGCGGGGCCGGCCTGTTCATCGTCATGCGCGAGCGGGCCATCGCGCGGCAGCAATCAGCGATCTGACCGCCAGATCCAGCGCCTCTCGCGGCAGGATCACCAGCAGAAGCGGGCCGTCCGGCGCGATCTCGACCGGGCCGGTGGCACGGTTGGAAGTGCCGATCCGCCCCACGGGGCTGAGCGCCAGACCGTCAAGCGGCCATTCCAGCCCGCGTGAGCGCGCCGAGACCGGGCCCATCGGAAACACCGAAACCGGCAGGCCCGCCGCGCCGGGCAGCATCAGCCTGGGCGGGCAGAGAAAGGTGGCGCCCTGGCCGCCGATCAGCACCGCCGGCCGGTCGGGATGACGCACCAGCGTGTTGAGCGCCGCCAGTTCGTGATCGAGCCGCCCGCCGCTGAAACCAAGCGCCAGCACCAGCGGCGCGGCGATATGGCGCAGCGCCTTGTCGAAATCGGTGGTCTCCTGCTCGTCCAGCCGGTGCAGCCGCCCGGCAAGCGCGTGGCGGGCCCCGTCACTTATGCTGTCCATGTCGCCGATCACCGCCTCGGGCTCCTGCCCGAGCGCCAGCAGCGCGTCGGCACCGCTATCGGCCGCGACCAGCCGGTTGCCATGGCGCAGGGCCGCGTCAAGATCGGCGCGAGTCGCCGCGGATCCGCCGAAAAGCACCACGGGTGCGTCACTGGCAACAATCGCCCGATGCTGGCCGGTTTCGTTGCTCATCTGGAAACGTGCCTTGAAAGGGTCATGAAATAATACCGCATCATTCCCGTTCCTGTTCCGCATTGCGAACCAATTGGTGATAGAAACGGGGTTGCTGGGAAAGACGAAAGCGAGTGATTACATGGTCGGTACATCTAAAATTCTCACCGTATCCTATGGAACTTTCTCATGCACCCTAGAGGGTTTTGACGATTCCTTTGATACGATGAAGGCGATCGCCGAGTATTTCCGCGATCTGGCCGCCGATGACCGCTACTTTGGCGCCGAGCCGCCCACCCCCGATGCCGAGATGCTGACCCGCATCGCCGAGCGCGAGATCTCGCGCCGGGTCGAGGCGCGCACCAGCGCCACCGGCATCGTGCTGCGCGCCGCCGAGCCGGTCGCCGAACCGGTCGCTGCCGAGCCCGAACCCGCACCAAGCCCTGCTGCCGCAGAGCCGGAGGTCGGAGGGGCTGAACCCTCTCCACTGCTCGCGACCTCCGCGCCTGCCGCCGCGGCAGACGCCGCCCCCGCCGAACCGGCCGCCGAACTGGCCGTCGAGTCGGTCGCCGAAAAGCTCCAGCGCATCCGCGCGGCGGCGGCCAGCAAGGCCGCCGAACCGGCGGCC
>CAUJIU010000146.1 GCA_963205075.1 Pseudomonadota bacterium
AATTTCTGGATCGATCTGGGGGCGCTCGATGGCGCGCTGGTCGCGGTGGACGGGGTCGATGTGCGGCCGCTGACCGGCCGCCGCTTCGAGATTGCCATGGCGCAGCGGCTCGATATCGAGGTCGCCATCCCGGCCGAGGGCGGCGCGTTCCCGGTTCTGGCCCAGCGCGAGGGCGACCGGGCGCGCACCGGCATCGTGCTGGCGACCGCGGGTGCGCCGGTCAGGCGGATTGCCGCCATGGCCGAAACCGAGGCCGAGCCGGTGGGACTGGATCTCGAACGGCGGCTGCGCGCCACACGGGCGCTGCCTGCGGCAAAGACGGGCCGGCATACCCCGCTCGATCTGACCGGCACCATGATGGGCTATTCCTGGGGGCTGAACGGCGCGACCTTCGGCCAGCACCGCCCGCTCGACGTCACCATGGGCGAGCGGGTCGAGATCACGATGACCAACGCGACCATGATGTCCCATCCCATGCATCTGCACGGGCACAGGTTTCAGGTGGTGGCGCTGGGTGCCACCCGGCTTGAGGGCGCGGTCCGCGACACGGTGCTGGTTCCGCCGATGGCAAGCGTCACCATCGCCCTTGACGCCGACAATCCCGGCGAATGGCCGCTCCACTGTCACAACCTCTATCACATGGCCGCGGGCATGATGACGGTGCTGCGCTACGCCTGACCTGCTGGCCAGCGCGGCGCGGGGCCGGTCGACTGGCCGACGACCAGTTCGGCCTCGAGCATGACATGCTCGGGCGGGCCGTGGGGGTCGGCGATCCGGCGGATCAGGATCTCGGCCAGCCGCCGGCCCGCCTCGCGCACCGATGATCTGACGGCGGTGAAGATCGGCACGTCAGTGCCGTTGCGCAGGTAGGAGAGCATATCGTCATAGGTCAGCACCGAGACGTCGCGCCCCATCTTCAGCTGCCGCTCCTCCAGCGCCCGCCGCACGCCGATGGCCGAAATCAGCGATGAGGCGACGATGGCGGTCGGCGGGTCGGGACCGTCGAGCATCTCGGCGGCGCCGCGATGGCCGTTGGCCTCGGTCATCTCGTCGCTGCGCATCAGCGCGGGGTCGATCGCGATCCCCGCCTGGGTCAGCATCGCCTCGTAGCCGGCACGGCGGCGGGCGGCGAATTCCTGGGTTTCCAGACCGTTGATCAGCCCGATCCGGCGATGGCCCAGATCCAGCAGGAACCGGGTCGCGCGTTCGAAGGCGCGGCGGTTGTTGACATCAAGCCAGTCGTAATCCTGCGTGACCTGCGACGAGCGCCCGTGCACCACGAAGGGCAGCCCGACCCGGTGCAGCAACGCGATCCGCGGGTCATTGAGGGTCGGGCCATGCACCACCACCCCGTCGACCGCGCCGCGCGACTTGAGGCTGCGATAGACCTCGGCCTCCTTGCTGTCCTCGGTCATGGTGATGACCATCTCGTAGCCGTTGGCGGCATAGGTCTCGCCCGCGCCGGCGATGAAATCGCCGAAGATCGGGTTGACCATCTCGTGCCTGGTCTTGATCGGGATCACGTGGCCGATGGCCAGCGCCCGCCCGGTGGCCAGCCCCTTGGCGCGGCTGTTGGGGCGGTAGTTGAACCGCTCGGCGGCATCGACCACCCGCTGCCGGGTGGCCTCGTTGACCTCCGGATAGCCGTTGAGCGCCCGGCTGATCGTTGTCTGGCTCAAGCCCAACTTTTCGGAGAGCTGCTTGAGATTCATGCGATTGTCTTTCAAAGCGCTATCAAGTTGGAGCCAAGACTAAGGTCAGCGGCAACTCAGGTCAAAGCATTGATTCGACCAGACGGCGCAAAAGGTGTATAAGTCCCACACGCCAAAACAATGGTTTCAGTTGACAGAAGCCTCTGCTTGAGTGAGGCTCGCGGCCATCCAAAGCGCTTTGAAACGATTCCCGGCGTTTTGGCTCATAGATGCGCGATCCTGCGCAATTGGGAGGAAAGCTAATGAAAACCACGCTTCTTGCCAGCGCGGCCGCCGTTGCCCTGTGCACGGCCGCCCAGGCTGAACAACTCACCGTCTTCGGGCCCTGGCTCGGTCCGGACCAGGAAAACGTCGAGGCCGTGCTGAGCGTCTTTGCCGAGCAGTCCGGCCATGACGTGCGCTATGTCGGCTCCGACAGCTTCGAGCAGCAGATCATGATCGATGCCGAGGCCGGTTCGGCCCCCAACATCGCCGTGTTCCCGCAGCCGGGCCTTGCCGCCGACATGGCCGCGCGCGGCTTCCTGACGCCGCTGCCCGAAGGCACCGCCGACTGGGTCCGCGAGAATTACGCCGCCGGTCAGTCCTGGGTCGATCTGGGCACCTATGCCGGCGCCGATGGCACCGACAATCTCTACGGCTTCTTCTACAAGGTCGATCTGAAGTCGCTGGTCTGGTACAGCCCCGAGAACTTCGAGGATGCGGGCTATGAAGTGCCCACCACCATGGAAGAACTCAAGGCGCTGACCGACCAGATCGTCGCCGATGGCGGCACGCCCTGGTGCATCGGCCTGGGTTCGGGCGGCGCGACCGGCTGGCCGGCGACCGACTGGGTCGAGGACCTGATGCTGCGCACCCAGACCCCGGACGTCTATGACGCCTGGGTCAAGAACGAGATCCCCTTCGACGATCCGCGCGTGGTCGCGGCCATCGAGGAATTCGGATATTTCGCGCGCAACGATGCCTATGTCGCCGGCGGTGCCGGTGCCGTGGCCACTACCGACTTCCGCGACAGCCCCAAGGGCCTGTTCTCGTCGCCGCCCCAGTGCTACATGCACCGCCAGGCGTCGTTCATCCCGGCCTTCTTCCCCGAAGGCACCGTGGTGGGCGAGGACGCGGACTTCTTCTACTTCCCGTCCTATGCGGGCATGGACCTCGGCAACCCGGTGCTTGGCGCCGGCACGCTCTGGGCCATCACCAGCCCGAACCAGGCCGCCAACGACCTGATCGCCTTCCTGGAAACCCCGGAAGCACATGAGATCTGGATGGCGCGCAAGGGCTTCCTGACCCCGCTCAAGAGCGTGAACCCCGAAGCCTTCGGTGACCCGACGCTCGAGAAGATGAACGAGATCCTTCTCAACGCCACCACCTTCCGCTTCGACGGCTCCGACCTGATGCCGGGCGCAGTGGGTGCGGGCTCGTTCTGGACCGGCATGGTCGACTATGCCGGTGGCAAGCCCGCCGCCGAAGTGGCGGCCGAGATCCAGGCCTCCTGGGACGCGATCAAGTAGATCGCCCTGACAAGACCAGAGCGCCCCGGTTCGCCGGGGCGCTCATCCCTGCTGCCCGTTTCCTGCATCCAGACCGTTTAGGGAGTGACCGCCGTGAATCCAGCATTACAGGGCCTGATCACGATCATCGTCGGTGTCGGCGGATGCGTGGGCTACTTCTATTTCTCCAATGTTTTCATCGACAAGGTGCTGTTCCCGGCCAAGGGGCCCCATGCGGGGCGCAACATCAACCGCGCCAACATGATCCGGCCCTGGCTGTTTCTGGCCCCGGCCCTGATCGCGCTGGGCCTCTATCTTGCCTATCCCGTGGTCGAGACGCTGCGCCAGTCGCTGAGCGAGCGGATCCCCGGCGGCGGCTACCGGTTTGCCGGGCTCGACAACTACCGCCAGATGCTGAACGACGGCCGCTTCTGGGAGGCGATGCGCAACAACATGGTCTGGCTGGTCGTGGTGCCGGCCGCCTCGACCGCCATCGGGCTGCTGGTCGCCCAACTGACCGACCGCATCCGCTGGGGCAGCGTTGCCAAGTCGCTGATCTTCATGCCGATGGCCATTTCCTTTGTCGGCGCGGCGGTGATCTTCAAGCTGATCTACGACACTCGCCCGGTCGAGCAGGACCAGATCGGCATCCTCAACGCGCTCTGGCTGCAGTTTGACGGCGGCATCGGCTCGGTCCTGATGCTGCGCGCGCTGCCGGCGCTGATCTTCGCGGCCTTCGCGGCCATGGTCGGCTATGCGGTCTGGATCGTGCTGCGCCCGGTCATCCGCAACAGCCGCTCGCGCGGCGGGCCGGTGGCGATCGTGTTGCGCCTGCTGGCCTCGGTGATCGGGGTCTGGCTGATGGTGCTGGCGCTGATCTCGGTCGCCGACATATTCGGCGCCGACCTGACCTATGGCACTCCGCAGACCTGGCTGACCATTCCGTTCTGGAACAACTTCTTCCTGATGGTGGTGCTGATCTGGATCCAGACCGGCTTTGCCATGGTGATCCTGTCAGCCGCCCTGCGCGGCATTCCGGAGGAAACCATCGAGGCGGCCATCGTCGATGGCGCCAACCCGTTTCAGGTGTTCTTCCAGATCAAAGTGCCGCAGATCGCCGGCACCATCGTCGTGGTCTGGACCACGATCACGCTGGTGGTGCTCAAGGTCTTCGACATCGTCTTCGCCATGACCAACGGCCAGTGGGAAACGCAGGTGCTGGCCAACTACATGTATGACAAGCTGTTCCGCGCCAATGACTGGGGCGTGGGCTCGGCGGCGGCCATGGTCATCATGCTGCTGGTCTCGCCGATCCTGGTCTGGAACGTCTACAACGCGCGCAAGGAGATGCGGTAATGGACAACATCGCCGGCAGCAAACCTGCCCTGACCTGGGCCGTGCATCTCTCGGTTCTGGCGCTCGTGCTCTTGTGGCTGTTCCCGACCGTCGGCCTGTTCGTGTCGTCGTTCCGCACCGCCGACCAGATCTCGACCTCGGGCTGGTGGAAATCGATGTTTCCGTCCGAGCAGAACCTGACCCTGCGCACCGCCGACCCCGATGACGAGGGCGCGCAGGTGCTGCGCGACGGGGTCTATGTGGTCGAGGGCAACCTGTTCGGCACCGCCGGATCAACCGAGATCTCGGTCTGGGGCGTGTCCTCGCAGGACATCTCGGCCCATCAGGCCGGCGACACCATCACCATGGACGATGGCGAGACCATGACCGTCCAGGCCAATGGCGACTATGTCTGGACCTCGCCCAGCGAGCTGACCGGGCGCGGCCAGCGCGCCTTTGTCACCGCCGTGGCGCCGCCGGTGTTCACGTTGAATAATTACAAGTTCATGCTGTTTGACGCCAAGAATGTCGAAGGCATGTCCAAGGCGTTCTTCAACACCCTGACCGTCACCATTCCGGCCACCATCATTCCCATCGTCATTGCAGCTTTCGCCGCTTATGCCTTGGCGTGGATGGATTTTCCGGGCCGGGCGCTGCTGATTGCCGCCGTGGTGGGCCTTTTGGTCGTGCCGCTGCAACTGGCGCTGATCCCGCTTCTCAAGCTGCACCTCAATATCGGAATAGGTAAAGGCTATCTCGGCGTCTGGCTGGCGCATACCGGCTTCGGGCTGCCTTTGGCGATCTACCTGTTGCGCAACTACATGGTCGGATTGCCGCGCGACATCATCGAGAATGCCAAGGTCGACGGCGCCACCGATTTCCAGATCTTCACCAAGATCATCCTGCCGCTGAGTTTCCCGGCACTGGCCTCGTTTGCCATCTTCCAGTTCCTGTGGACCTGGAATGACCTGCTGGTGGCCATGGTGTTCCTGATCGACGCCACCGGCGAGACCACGGTGATGACCAAGCACATCGTCGAGCTGCTCGGCACCCGCGGCGGCAACTGGGAAATCCTCGCCACCGCCGCCTTCGTCTCGATCGCGGTGCCGCTGGTGGTGTTCTTCGCCATGCAGAAATACCTGGTGCGGGGCCTTCTCGCCGGGTCCGTGAAATAGGAAGCCTTCAGACCATGACCGCCGCAGCCGCCCGCACCCCCATCGAGAACGCCGCCCCCGACCGGGACTGGTGGCGTGGTGCGGTGATCTACCAGATCTATCCGCGCAGCTTTCAGGACAGCAACGGCGACGGCGTGGGCGACCTTGCCGGCATCGTCCAGCGCCTGCCCTATATCGCCTCGCTCGGCGTCGGCGCGATCTGGATCTCGCCCTTCTTCACCTCGCCGATGAAGGATTTCGGCTATGACGTGAGCGATTATCGCAGCGTCGATCCGATGTTCGGCACGCTCGCCGATTTCGACGCGGTGGTGCAGACGGCTCACAAGCTGGGCCTGCGGGTGATGATCGACCTGGTACTGAGCCATACCAGCGACCAGCACCCCTGGTTCCGGGAAAGCCGCAAGTCGCGCGAAGGCGCGCGGTCAGACTGGTATGTCTGGGCCGACCCCAAGCCCGACGGCACCCCGCCCAACAACTGGCTGTCGATCTTTGGCGGATCGGCCTGGCAATGGGATGCCCGGCGCGAGCAGTATTACCTGCACAACTTCCTGACCTCCCAGCCAGATCTCAACTTCCACGAGCCGCAGGTGCAGGAGGCGCTTCTGGACGTGGCGCAGTTCTGGCTGCAGCGCGGGGTCGACGGCTTCCGGCTCGACACCATCAATTTCTACGTGCACGACAAGGAGTTGCGCGACAATCCTCCCCTGGCGCCAGAGCTGCGCAACGCCTCGATCGCGCCCAGCGTCAACCCCTACAACCACCAGCATCATCTCTACGACAAGAACCGCCCCGAAAACCTCGATTTCCTGCGCCGCCTGCGCGCGCTGATGGACCCGTTCGGCGCCGCCGCCGTGGGCGAGGTGGGCGATGCCCAGCACGGGCTCGAGATCATGGGCCAGTACACGGCCGGCGATGACCTCATGCAGATGTGCTACAGCTTCGAGTTCCTCAGCGCCGAAAAGCCGACCGCCGCCCGCATCATCGAGGTGCTGCACCGGGTTGACGAGGTGGCCGCCGATGGCTGGGTCTGCTGGGCGTTTTCCAACCATGACGTGGTGCGCCATGCCACGCGCTGGAGCCTTTCGCCCGCCGCCCAGCGCATGTTCGCCACGCTGATCATGTGCCTGCGCGGGTCGGTCTGCCTCTATCAGGGCGAGGAGCTGGGCCTGCCCGAGGCGGACCTTGCCTTCGAGGACCTGCGCGACCCCTACGGGATCGAGTTCTGGCCCGAGTTCAAGGGCCGCGACGGCTGCCGCACCCCGATGGTCTGGGAGCCGTCCAATGCCAGCGGCGGTTTCAGCAGCGGCGCGAAAAGCTGGCTGCCGGTCGCCACGGAACACCTCAAGCTGTCAGTGGCGGCGCAGGAGGCCGATCCGCAGGCGCTGCTGCACCATTATCGCCGGGCGCTCGCCTTCCGCGCCGCCCATCCGGCCCTGGCGATTGGCGCGCATGGCGATCTGGCGGCCGAGGGCAACGTGGTCAGCTTCACCCGCAGCCTGGGCGAGCAGACGCTGACTTGCGTGTTCAACGTGGGCGACCAACCGGCCGCATATACGGTGCCGGAGGGTCAGTGGACCACCATCGGCACCGAGCTTGGCGGCGCTCCGGCGCCCGAGGGCTCCAGACTGCATCTGCAACCCTGGCAACCGTGGCTGGCGCTCAAGCGCCGCCCGACCTGAACAAGACGACGAAGGGACGACACCATGGCTGACCTGAAACTCACCAATATCGGCAAGCGCTACGGCGGCTCGGTCGACGTGCTCAAGGGCATCAACCTCGAGATCAAGACCGGCGAGCTGATCGTGTTTGTCGGCCCCTCGGGCTGCGGCAAGTCCACGCTGTTG
Source organism: Pseudomonadota bacterium (assembly GCA_963205075.1). Classification (GTDB taxonomy): domain Bacteria; phylum Pseudomonadota; class Alphaproteobacteria; order Rhodobacterales; family Rhodobacteraceae; genus KLAP22. Next base: position 7,554 of record CAUJIU010000146.1, read on the forward strand.
CGGATGATCGCCGGGCTGGAGAAGATCAGCGAGGGCGAGTTGCAGATCGACGGCCAGGTGGTCAATGACGTGCCGCCGGCCCAGCGCGGCATCGCCATGGTGTTCCAGTCCTACGCGCTTTATCCGCACATGACGGTGCGCGACAACATGTCCTTCGCGCTGCGGCTCGCCCACAAGAGCCAGGCCGAGATCGACGCGGCGGTCAACAAGGCCGCCAAGGTGCTGCAGCTTGACGACTACCTCGACCGGCTGCCCAAGGCGCTGTCGGGCGGCCAGCGGCAGCGGGTGGCCATCGGCCGCTCGATCGTGCGCGACCCCAAGGTCTACCTCTTTGACGAGCCGCTTTCGAATCTCGACGCGGCCCTGCGCGTGGCGACCCGGATCGAGATCGCGCAGCTCAAGGAATCGATGCCGCAGAGCACCATGGTCTATGTCACCCATGACCAGGTCGAGGCGATGACGCTGGCCACCCGCATCGTGGTGCTGGCCAACAAGGGCATCGCCCAGGTCGGCACGCCGCTGGAGCTGTATGAACGCCCGCGCAACGAATTCGTGGCCCAGTTCATCGGCTCGCCCTCGATGAACCTGCTGCCCGGCCAGATCACCGGCACCGGCGCCCAGACCGAAGTGACGCTGACCACCGGATCGAAGGTGCTCTCATCCGTGCCGAGCAAGGTCGCCGACAAGGGGATGACGGTCAATGTCGGCATCCGCCCCGAGGACATGCAGATCGCCTCTGGCGCCGGCTATGCCTTTGAAGGCAAAGTGAATATCGTCGAGGCCCTGGGCGAGGTGACCTTGCTGTATTTCGACAAGATCGGCGGGGCGGATGCGGTGATCGGCAAGCTGCCCGGCATCCATACCGACCTGCGCGGCAAGACCGTGCGCATGGCGGCCGATCCCGACAAGGTCCAGATCTTTCACGAGGGTCAGTCCTTCTGGTATCGGTAGCGCAGCGGCCTGCCCCCCCCGGATAGCCATTGCCGAACCGAACCGCCGCTCCACCCTGCCGCACCGGGCGGTCACGTCGCCTTGTGGCGGGCCGATCGGCGCCGCAAGGCCGACATGAGACAGAGTGTCGCAGCACCCCGGCAGGCATACTTTCGCCCATAGCGCAAGTCTTGATATCATTCACCTTTAAGTGATCGTGGTCACAGACGCATGAGAGTCTGAACGCGGTCTGTCGGCCAGTGGAGCCTTGCAGGGCGTCGTTCGTCAACCTGTCTGCAAGGAGACGTCTGCACATGGAAAACGGCGAAAAACCACAGCTTGAACGCATCCCCGCGATGCAGCAGCTGCTCGACAATCCGTTCCTGCTTCTGTTCCTCGGGGTGACCCTGCCAACCGTGCTGTACCTGATCTGGGGCATCATGGAAGTGGCATCGGTTCCCGTGGCCCATTAGCCAAATCACAAGGGGTTAGATCAATGGCCATTAGCTCTCCCGAGCAACGGCTCTGGTGGAAGCAACCGATCCACGGCGCTGAACTCGCCTGGATCATCGTTGTCTTCCTCTGGGGCCTGTTCATGTTCTTCTTCATGATTGCCTGGCACTTCATCGGCAATCAGAACCTGTCTACCGAGACCTACCGCGTCTCGCCCGACAGCTATGTCGAAAGGGTCGAAGCCTTCGCCGACGAGTTCCAGGCCACGGATGCCTCGGGCAATCTCATGGAGGAGGAAGGCGTTCCGGTCGTGCGTCCCCCGGCGGGCGGCGATGCCTATCTGGTGGCGCGCCTGTGGGAGTTCTGGCCGATTCTGGAGCTGAAGGTCGGTGAAAGCTACCGCTTCCACATCTCGTCTGCCGACTGGCAGCACGGCTTCTCGCTCCAGCCGGTCAACATCAACCTCTCGGTGCATCCGGGATATGAACACGTGCTGAGTCTGACCCCGACCGAAACGGGCGTCTACGGCATCGTCTGCAACGAATTCTGCGGGATCGGCCATCACTCGATGACTGGCCGTATCCGCGTCGTCGAATAGGAGGGCCAGACGATGGCAACAATAGATTCCGGCTTCGCCACGCCTGACACGTCGACCTACCGCACCTGCGGTTTCACCGGTCTGCGTGTCGAGCGGCAAGCAGAGCTTCTGATCCGGGTCAACGCCGTTGCGGCGGTGCTCTTTCTGGCATGGGGAGGCCTTCTGGGCCTCAGTGTCGCCCTGACCCGCTGGCCGGCAGTGCAACTGCTGCCGGCCGAATGGTTCTACCTGGCCCTGACCGGGCACGGTGCAAACGTGCTGCTGTTCTGGATCCTGTTCTTCGAGATGGCGGTGCTGCATTTCGCATCGGCCATCATCCTGGGATCGCGAATCGCGACGCCAAGATTTGCCTGGCTCGGCTTCATCATGATGGTGGCCGGCGCGGTCATGACCAACTACACGGTGCTGCGCGGCGACAGTTCGGTGATGTTCACCAGCTATCCGCCGATGATGGCCTCGCAATGGTTCTACCTGGGGCTGATCATCTTCGCGGTGGGCGCGCTCGTCAACGTGATGGTGTTCTTCGGAACGCTGGTGGTGGCCAAGAACGAGGGCACCTATAACGGCTCCGTGCCGCTGGTGACCTTCGGCGCGATCACCGCCGCGATCATCGCGGTGTTCACCCTGGCCTCGGGCGCGATCATCCTGATCCCGACCTGGCTGTGGTCGCTGGGCCTGATCACCGAGATCGACACGCTGATGTACAAGGTGGTCTGGTGGGGCATGGGACATGCCTCCCAGCAGATCAACGTCTCGGCCCATATCGCCATCTGGTACGCGATTGCCGCGATGTGCGTCGGCGCCAAGCCCCTGTCCGAAAAGGTCAGCCGCGGCGCCTTCCTGATGTACATCCTGTTCCTGCAGCTTGCCTCGGCGCACCACCTGCTGGCCGAGCCCGGCCTCAGCTCGTCGTGGAAGATCGTCAACACCTCCTACATGATGTACCTCGCGGTCATGGCCTCGATGATCCACGGCTTTACCGTGCCGGGCGCGATCGAGGCCGCCCAGCGGCGCAACGGCTACACCCGCGGCGCCTTCGAATGGCTGCGCAAGGCGCCCTGGGGCCACCCGGCCTTCTCGGGCATGTTCATGAGCCTTGTGATGTTCGGCTTCATCGGCGGCATCTCGGGGGTGATCCTTGGCACCGAGCAGCTCAACGTGCTGATGCACAACACCATCTACGTTCCGGGCCACTTCCACGGCACGGTGGTGGCGGGCACCACGCTGGCCTTCATGGCGATGACCTACTTCGTCGTGCCGCTGATCTTCCAGCGCGACATCGTCTGGCCGGGGCTGGCCAAGCTGCAGCCCTATCTCTTCGGCCTGGGCGCGGCGGGGATCTCGGTGTTCATGATGGGGGCGGGCACGCTCGGGGTGCCGCGGCGCCAGTGGGATATCTCGCTGAGTGAGGCGGCACTGGGCTATGACTTCCCGTCGGCCGCGTATCTGATGATGGGTCTGAACGGCCTGTCGGCGATACTCGCCGCACTGGGCGGTCTGCTGTTCATCCTGATCGTCGTGGCCTCGATCCTGGCCGGTCCGCGTCTGGACCGTCCGGGCGCCAAGATGCGGTTCCCGCTGCATCAGGGCGGTGCCGAGGCGGTTGCCGCGACGGGCAGCGAAGGCAGCCCGAAGTTGCCGGGCACGATCATCCTGGTCACGATCTTCTTCGCGGCCTTCGTGCTCTACTACTTCATCAACTGGAAGTACCTGTCGGAACTCTGGCTGTTCCAGTGACGACCGGTTGAACCTGAGGAGGCTTATCAATGATCCGTACCGCCCTCGACATGACGGTCTCGATCCTCAAACTCCGCATCGGCGCCTTTATCGGGCTGGCGGCGCTGGTCGGGATCATGGTCGGGGGCGGCACGGTGAACTGGGTCGAGAGCCTCGTCTTCTGCCTCGCCGTGCTCGGAGCTTCGGGCGCGGCGGGGGGCTATAACCAGTATTACGAGCGGGTGAGCGACCGGATGATGGCCCGGACCCATACCCGGCCCTTCGCAAGCGGCACGCTGCAGGAAGGGTTCATCTGGCCGCTGTCGTTCCTGATGCTGCTGCTGGCGTCGCTGGTCATGGCCTGGTCGGTCAGCGGCACCTTGCCGACGGTCCTGCTGTTCATGGGCGCGGCAACCTACGGGCTGGTCTATACCGTCTGGCTCAAGCGCCGGACGGTCTGGAACGTGGTGATCGGCGGCGCGGCGGGATCGTTCGCGGTGCTGGCCGGCGCCGCCATGGCCGCACCCGACTTCGGACCGGTCATCGCGCCGGTGCCGCTGGTGCTGGCAATGGTGCTGTTTCTCTGGACGCCGCCGCATTTCTGGGCGCTGGCGGTGGTGCGGACCGAGGATTACCGCCGCGCCGGTATCCCGATGCTGCCGGCGGTCACCGAGCCCGATCTCTGGGGGCCGGTGATCTTCGCGCATGTGGCGGTGCTGGTGGCGATGTCGCTGGTGCCGCTTGGCCTCGGCCTCGGGCTGATCTACGGGGCCTTCGCGCTGGCGGGCGGCCTGCCGTTCGTCCGCGCCAGCTGGCGGCTGATGCGCGACCCCTCGCGCGACAATGCCAAGGCGACCTTCCGGGGATCGCTGCTGCAATTCGCCCTGCTGACGGCGGGCGTGGTCCTGGACCGCGGCATCGCATGGGCATTCTGACACGGCTGAAACCGGCGCTGATTGCCCTTGCGATCGCGGCCGGCGCCCTGCCCGCGCGAGCCGACATCAATGCCGATGCCGCCTTCGAACTCAGCCAGGCCGCCATCGGCAACCATGTCGGCGACCATGTCCTGAACGGCATGGACGGCAAGGCGCTGTCGCTGGCCGATTTCCGGGGCAAGCCCCTGGTGATCTCGCTGGTCTTCACCAGTTGCTCCTCGGTCTGCCCGGTGGGCACCGAGGTGCTGCGCGCCCATGTCCGCGAGGCGCAGGACATACTGGGCGAGGACAGCTTTGCCATCCTGACCTTCGGGTTTGACGCCCGCAACGACAAGCCGGCCCAGCTGGCGGGGTTTGCCAATAGCCATCGGCTGACATCCATGGCCAACTGGCACCTGGCCAGCGCCGACGAGGCCACCACCGCCGCATTGCTGCACGATCTGGGCTTTTCCTACGAATCCGCCGCCGGCGGTTTCGACCACATCACCCAGACCTCGGTCATCGACGCCGAGGGACGGGTCTACCGCCAGCTCTATGGCGAGGCCTACCCGCTGCCCCTGTTCATCGAGCCGATGAAGGACCTGGTGCTGGGGCGCAGCACAAGGTCGCTGGCGCCCGCGGACCTGTGGGACCGGCTGGCCTTCATCTGCACCGTCTACGATCCTGCCACCGGGGCATATCGATTCGACTATTCGATCTTTTTCGGCATTGTCATCGGTGGCGTTTCACTGATCCTGACCGGTATAGTCATCCTGCGCCTGTGGCTGGGCAACCGTCGAATCGACCGGGCCGAACCAGGACATTCAAAGGGGTAGTCGTGCTGAGACGCTTGTTTAACCGGGGCTTCGACCGCGTGGAGCGGCTGCTTGACGGAGCCTTCGGGCCGGCATGGAACCCGCTGGCGCATCTGGGTTCGCTGGGGTGGCTGCTGTTCTGGGTGGTGGCCGGCACCGGGCTCTATCTGTTCATCTTCTTCGATACCGGGGTCCATGCGGCCTATGAGTCGGTCCAGTGGCTGTCGGAGGACCACTGGTATCATGCCGGTGTGGCGCGCAGCTTTCACCGCTATGCCTCCGACCTCATGGTGCTGGTGATGCTCATCCACATCCTGCGGGAATGGGCCATGGACCGGCTGCGCGGCCGGCGCTGGTTTTCCTGGGTCACCGGAGTGCCGGTCCTGTGGTTCGTCTACATCTCCGGCATTACCGGCTACTGGCTGGTCTGGGACACGCTGGCCCAATACGTGGCCACGGTCTCGACCGAGCTTCTGGACGCCCTGCCCTTCTTCAGCGAGCCGATCGCGCGCAACTTCCTGTCGCCCGAGACGCTGAACAGCCGCTTCTTCACCCTGATGGTGTTCCTGCACATCGCCATCCCGCTGATGCTGCTGCTGATGATGTGGATCCATATCCAGCGCATCACCGACGCGCGCACCAACCCGCCGCGCGGCCTGGGGATCATGACTTTGCTGGCCCTGCTGGCGGTGGCGCTGGTGATGCCGGCCGTCAGCCAGGGGCCTGCGGACCTGGCCACGGTGCCGCAACGGGTCGGGGTGGACTGGTTCATCCTGTCGCTCTACCCGGTGATCGAAAGCGTGCCGCCCGGCGTGATCTGGACCGGCGCGCTCGTCATCACGTTCCTGATGATCGGGCTGCCATGGCTGCCGCCCCGGCGCGAGGCGCCGGCCGCCGTGGTGACGCTGGACCACTGCAACGGCTGCGCCCGCTGCGTGGCCGACTGCCCCTATGCCGCGATCACCCTGGTCGCGCGCAGCGATGGCGCGCCCTTCACCCATGAAGTGGTGGTCAACGAGGACCGCTGCGTCTCCTGCGGCATCTGCATGGGCTCCTGCCCGTCCTCGACCCCGTTCCGCCGCTCCGAGGAACTGACCACCGGCATCGACCTGCCCAGCCGGCCGCTGTCGCAGCTGCGCCTGGAAGTGATCGAGGCGGCGCGGTCCCTGACCGGCGAGGGCCGGGTGCTGACGCTGGCCTGCCAGCACGGTTCGGCCGGGGCCGAAGGTCCGGGGCGGGTGGTGCTGCCCTGCGTCGCCATGGCTCCGCCCTCGCTGATCGACTATATCATCAGCCGCGGACTGGCCGATGGCGTGGCCATTGCGGGGTGCAGCGAGCGCGAATGCTTCAACCGCTACGGACAGGAATGGACCGAGCAGCGGTTCGCCCGCCAGCGCGACCCCTACCTGCGCGAGCGGGTGCCGCGCGAGCGGTTGCTGTTGCTGTGGCACGGAACCAGCGAAGCGCGCCGCACCCTGCGCGAGATCGCATCGTTCGGGGCGCGGCTGGCCGCGATGCCGGCCTATGGCAAGGTCCGCCCGATCACCGAGACCAGGGCCCCCGACCGGGCCGGGGCGCCGGAGGCCGGAACATGACGCGCCCGGCACGCTATCGCGACATGGTGGCGGGCGGGATCGTCACGCTGGCGGTCACCGCCGGGGCCGCGTGGCTGTCGGCCAAGCCCGAATGGCAGAGCCTCGAGCCCGGCATGGCGCTGGTCAGGATCAGCTTCACCCATGGCGGCGACCGCTCCGGCAGCTGCCGCCCGCTGACCGCCGAAGAACTGGCGACCCTGCCGCGCAACATGCAGCGCAAGGAGATCTGCGACACGCATTATCCGCCGGTCACGGTCGAACTGGATGTCGACGGGCAGACCGTCCTGGCGCGCGAGCTGCCGCCGTCCGGCTTCAACGGCACCGGACCCTCGCGGCTCTACCAGCGCATCGAATTGCCGGCGGGCAGTCATGACTTCGTGGCCCGCCTGCGTGACAACCCGCAAACCGCGGGCTTTGACTATGAAAACCGGGCGCAGGCGGATCTTGTGCCCGGCCAGAGCTACGTGATCGAATTCAAACCGGCACAGGGCGGCTTCACCTTTCGGTGACACCCGCCCATAGCGGAAGGGATCAAGACCCATGCCCGGCATCAAATGGAAGCCCGAATACAGCGTCGGCGACCCCGGAATCGACGCCGAACATCGTGAACTGGTCGATCTGGTGAACACCGCGGCGGCGGCGCTGCTGGCCCATCAGCCCGATGACGATATCCAGAGCGCCTTCGGCGACCTGCTGCGCGCCATCACCGCCCATTTCGCGCTGGAGGAACGCCAGATGCGCGAGACCCGCTACGACCAGCTGCAACCGCACAAGGATGACCATGAGCGGCTGCTGGACTCGCTGCGTGACCTGATGGACGAGCCGCGCGACGGCGAGACCGCCGCCCAGGCCCTGACCGAGGCGCTGGAGGAATGGTTCGCGGGGCATTTCCGCGTCCATGATTCGCGGCTGCACCGCAAGCTCGGCCCGCATTAGCGGCCAAAGCCCTCAGCGGCCCAGCCAGCCGCCATCCACGGGCAGCGTGATGCCGGTGACGTAACGGGCCGCGGGCGAGGCCAGGAAGGCGACCGCGCCCGAGATATCCTCGGGCTCGGCCCAGCGGCCGATCGGGATCCGGTCCAGGATCGCCCGGTTGCGGTCAGGGTCGCCGCGCAGGCTGTCGGTGTTGTTGGTCACCACATAGCCCGGCGCCACGGCGTTGACGGTGATGCCCCTGCCCGACCATTCGTTCGACAGCGTCTTGGTCAGGCCGGCCAGCCCGCTTTTGGCGGCGGTATAGGAGGGGATGCGGATGCCGCCCTGAAACGACAGGAGCGAGGCGATGTTGACGATGCTGCCGCCCTTGCCCTCGGCCAGCCGGGCGCGCGCAAAGGCCTGCGCCAGGAAGAACACCACCTTGAGGTTGATCTCCATCACCGCGTCCCAGTCGGCTTCGGTGAAGTCGATGCTGTCGGCGCGGCGGATGATGCCGGCATTGTTGACCAGGATGTCGATGGGGCCAGACTGCTCCAGCGCCGCGGCGAAGGCGGCCGTCGCGCCGGCCACGCTGCCCAGATCGGCCTTGAGCGCCACCGCGCGCCCGCCCACGGCCGCGACCGCCGCCAGGGTTGCCTCCATCGACGAGCGGCCGACGGCGATCACCTCGGCGCCGTTGCGCGCCAGCTCTACCGCGATGGCCTGCCCGATCCCGGTATTGGCCCCCGTCACCAAGGCGCGCGCGCCGGTCAGGCTGAACCGGCTCATCTGAGATCCCCCATCGCCACCATGTCGACGTCGGTATAGTCGACATTGTCGCCCGCCATCGCCCAGATGAAACTGTAGGACGACGTGCCGGCTCCGCAATGGATCGACCAGGGCGGCGACAGCACCGCCTGTTCGTTGCGCACGATCAGGTGGCGGGTCTCGGAGGGCTCGCCCATCAGGTGGACCACGTTCTGGCCCTCGGGCACATCGAGGTAGAGATAGGCCTCGGAGCGGCGCTCGTGCCGGTGGGCGGGCATGGTGTTCCAGACCGAGCCGGTGGCAAGGCGGGTCATGCCCATCACGATCTGGCAGCTTTCCATCACCGCCGGATGCACGAACTGGTAGATCACCCGTTCGTTGGAGGTGTCGCGCCCGCCGAGCGCGACCTGCGCGGCATCGTCGATGGTGATCAGCCGCGCCGGGATGGCGCGGTGCGCCGGCGCCGAGATGATGTAGAAGCGCGCCTGCTTGCCCGAGACCGTGACCGGGCCGCTGCCCATGCCCAGATAGAGCATGTCGCACCGGCCCATCCGGTAGCTCTCGCCATTGGCCTCGACCGTTCCCGACGGGCCGAGATTGACCAGCGTCGCCTCGCGCCGGTCCAGCCACGAAGGCGTGCCGGTTTCGTGCACCTTGTCGATGGTCAGCGGGCCGTTCTGCGGCACCGCCCCCCCGACGATCATGCGGTCATACTGGCTGTAGACCAGATGCACCTGCCCCGGCTGGAACAGGTCGTCGATCAGGAATTCGTCCCTGAGCTGGCCGCTGTCCATGCCCCTGGCATGGCGCGGGTCGATGGCGCGGCGAAGTTGGGTCTTGAGCATTTTCGTCTCCCTTGGTTCGGGTCCTGGTGGCGACGTCAGGACGCGATTTGCGATCGTTTCCAGTCGCCCCGGAACAGGCGGCGGTGGAAGGCGGGCAGCTTCAGCACCTCCTCCCACAAGATGAGCGAGAGCACCCAGAAGGCCGACAAGTCGAAGCAGAGCACCGCCAGCGCGGTTGCCGGCACCCGGAACAGCCATTGGGCCCAGATGAACAGGTGCATGACATAGACCGTGTCGCCGCTGGCGCGCAGCGTATTGCCGCAGATGGCGTTCGAGCCTTTCGGAAAGGGCAGGACCAGCAGGATCGGCAGGAAGGCCAGAAGCACCTGCCGGGTCTGGTCGCTCAGATCGGTGTAGAGCCAGTCGGCCGAGAGGCAGACCGCCGCCATCAGCGCCGCAACCACGGCGGCGGCCACAAAGGCGCCGCGCCAGGCGCTGGACAGGAACCGGTCAAGCACGTCTTCCGGTGTCTCCTGCCCCAGAAGCTGGGCCACGATGATTCCGGTGGCCTGCGCCCATTGCATGCCGATGGTCCCGGCCACCATGATCCAGGGGGCAATCAGCGTCATGGCGGCGAATTCGCTGAGGCTGAGCCTGGCATAGATCAGGGTGCAGACATGGGTGGCTAGGGTGGCGCTGAGAAAGGTTGCGGCGATCGGCAGCGAGAACCCCAGATGCCGCTTCAGGGTCAGGGCGAATGTCGCCTGACGCCAGCCGGCCACGCGGCGCAGATGCCCGTTCCCGCGCAGAAACCGGGTGACGAGAAAGCCCACCTGCACCACCACCGCGATGACGCTGCCCATCGCCGCGCCGACCACGCCGAAGGCCGGCAGCCCGGCATGGCCGTAGATCAGCGCGATGCTGGTGATCACGTTGACCGGCACCGACAGGCAGAAACTGTAGAGCGGCACCCGCGTCTCGCCGCAGCCGTTGAAATAGCTCGACAGGCATTGCCCGATGGCCTCGCCCAGGATGACCAGCGAGAACACCGCCAGATAGTCGCGCGCCAGCAGCGCCACTTCGGCATTGGGGGCCATGGCCCCGATCACCGGCCAGCCGATGGCGGTGATCAGCAGCAGGCCCGCCAGCCCCACGGCGAGGTTGACCACCATGCCGGAGGCCAGCGCCGACTTGAGGAAGACCGGGTCGCCGGTGCCGAAGGCCTGCGCGGTGCGGATCTGCATGGCATTGGAGAAGGCGAGGATCGCCCCCAGCACCAGCCCGGCTATCGCCGCCGCCAGCCCCATGGCGGCCAGCGAGGTCTCGCCCAGCGCCGAGACCAGGTAGGCGTCGATCACCACGGTGCCATGCAGGAAGATGGCCTTGAGCGTCATCGGCCAGGCCAGAGCGGCCACCTGGTGCGCGGTCGGTCCGGTCGCGTCGGGGCGTGCTGGCAGGGCGGGCGAGGCGGTCATCGGTCAGGCTTTCGCAGGTTGTCCGGGCGGGCTTCGGCAATGCCGCGGGCGGGCGGCGCATGTGAGGTCTGCGCCGACCGGGCAGATCGGAGGGTGGGCAATCAGGCGTCGGCGGGCTCGAAATAGTTGGCGTTGGTGGTGGTGATCCTCTCGATGGTCTTGTCGAGCCGCGACAGGTGCAGCATGCCGATCTCGACCGCCCGGTCGCCGTCATTGGCCTTGACCGCGTCGGCAATGGCGCGGTGATCTTCCAGCAGCACCGGCAACCGGTCGTCCTTGGACAGGCTGAGCACGCAGAGACGATCGACCTTCGATTTCTCGGTCATGATCACGTCAAAGGCGAAATCGGCCTGCGCAACCTCGCAAAGAGCCTTGTGGAACAGATAGTCCAGCTCGCGGAACTTCGCTTCGTTGCCGGCGTCGATCACCACCTGCTGCGCGGCCAGCGAGGCGTCGAGCGCGGCCGCCCCGTCGGCGTCGCAGCGCTCGGCGGCGCGGCGCAGCACTTCCCGCTCGACGGCGGCGCGCACGAAGCGGGACTTGACGATCTCGCGCAGGGAAAAGCGTTTGACCTCGGTTGCCCGCTGCGGCCGGATCAGCAGCAGGTCCATGTTGGCCAGACGGCTGAACGCATCGCGCACCGGCTGGCGCGAGACGCCGAACCGTGCCGCGATCTCGGCCTCCGAGATCTTGTCGCCCGGCCGCAGCCGCAGCGAGACGATCTCGGCGTGCAGGTAATCATAGATGTCATCGACGCTGGTGCGGCGTTCGCTTGTCAGGGTTGAATGCGGCATGGCTTTGTTTTCACCTTTTCTCTTTTCCGGCCGGCGCGTTCGCGGCGCGGGCCCGCAAGCTTGCGGATTGATGCTGGTCCGGCAGCCGCTACCATCGCGGCACCTGGCGCACGTAGTCGGGGATGTATTTGCGCATCTCGTCGGTATCGTCGCGGTCCCTGACCATGGCCCGGTTGTAGAGGTCATGCAGCTCGGCCACCGCGGCATGGTCAAGCTCGACCCCGAGGCCCGGCCCCTCGGGCACCTGCAAGGCGCCGTCGCGGAACACCGGCCGCCCGCCCTTGACGATTTCCCGGGCAGACCAGGGATAATGGGTATCGCAGTCATAGGTCAGGTTCGGCGTCGCGGCGGCGACATGGCACATGCCCGCCAGCGAGATGCCCAGATGCGAGTTGGAATGCATCGACACGCCCAGCCCGGCGGCGCGGCACATCTCGCCCAGATGGATGCACCCGGTGGCCCCGCGCCAGTAATGGTGATCCGACAGGATGATCTGCACGGCATCCTTCCTGACCGCCTCGAAGATCTGCTCGAACTCCACCACCACCAGATTGGTGGCCAGCGGCAGGTCGATCTGGGCCGAAAGCTCGGCCATGGCGTCCATGCCGCGGCAGGGATCCTCGAGATATTCCAGCACATCGACCAGCTGGTCCACGACCCGCCTTGCTGTCGGCACCGTCCAGGCTCCCATCGGATCGATGCGCAGGCCGTGGTCGGGAAATGCCTCGCGCAGCTTGAGCATGGTCTCGACTTCCAGATCGGGCTCCAGCACCCCGCCCTTGAGCTTGAGCGAGCGGAACCCGTATTGGCCGACGAATTCGCGCGCCTGATCGACCAGCGCATCGGGCGTCATCACCTCGCCCATGATGTCGGGGCCGAAGGTCAGGTCCTGCTTGGCGAACTTGAAGAACAGGTAGCCGCCGAAAGGGATGGTCTTGCGCACCGCGCCGCCCAGCAGATCGCAGAGCGGCCGCCCCGCCTCCTTGCCGCGCAGATCGAGGCAGGCCAGCTCGAAGGCGCTGTAGACGACATCGACCAGCCGGTGATCGGCCAGGGCGGTGGGCGCGTTGACCCCGCCGGCATCGGGCAGCGCGGCATCGATCCGCCGGCGCAGGCCGTGCAGGTCGCAGGGGTCGAGCCCTTCGAGCAGCGGCGCCACGGTTGTCAGGCCGTCCAGAGTGCGCCGCGCGCCATAGGTCTCGCCCAGGCCGACCAGCCCGGTATCGGTGCGCATCTCGATGACGGCGCGCAGAAACACCGCCGGGTGCACGCCCTTGGTATTGGCGAGCGGCACATCCGGGACCGCGATCGGCGTCACGATGACTTCGGTGATCCTCATTCTTCCTTTCCGATGCGGCACTTGGCCGGTCTCGACGCCGGTCTCGACTCTTCCTACACCGATTCCGACTAGTATACCAGTTAAATTACTAGTATACCAGTTTACGAGCCAGCCCGAATCGGCGGCTCGGATCACGGTCGCCGAACCGGTCGGCGCGTTCAGGGAGGGCACCCATGGCTGGCGTAAGTCTCGAAGGCATCGTGAAATCCTATGGCTCGGTCAGGGTGGTGCACGGCATCGACCTTGAGGTGCAGGAAAAGGAATTCGTGGTGCTGGTCGGGCCGTCTGGCTGCGGCAAGTCCACCACCCTGCGCATGATCGCCGGCCTGGAGGAGATCACCGATGGCGAGCTGCGCATCGACGGCCGGCGCGTCAACCGGGTTGCCCCCAAGGACCGCGACGTGGCGATGGTGTTCCAGAACTATGCGCTCTACCCCCATCTCAACGTCGCCGACAACATCGCCTTCGGCCTGCGCATCCGCAAGGAAAGCAAGGCCGACATCGCCGCGGCGGTCGAGGAAGTCAGCGGCATCCTGGGTCTGACCGACTATCTGGAGCGCCGCCCCGCCGACCTTTCGGGCGGCCAGCGCCAGCGCGTGGCCATGGGCCGCGCCATTGTCCGCCGGCCCAAGGTGTTCCTGTTTGACGAGCCGCTCTCCAACCTCGATGCCAAGCTGCGCACCCAGATGCGCGCCGAGATCAAGCGCCTGCACAAGCGGCTGGGCGTGACCTCGATCTACGTCACCCATGACCAGGTAGAGGCCATGACCCTGGCCGACCGGATCGTGGTGATGCATGACGGCCGGATCGAGCAGGTCGGCACCCCGATGGAGCTGTTTCTCAACCCGGCCAACGTCTTTGTCGCGGGCTTTCTGGGCTCGCCGCCGATGAACATGGTCAAGGCCCGCATCGTCGCCGGCGACAGCGGCCCGGTGGCCGAATTTGACGGCCAGGCCATCGCCTTGCAAAAGCTCCCCACGCTGCAAAACTCGGTCGGGCAGCAGGTGACGCTGGGCATCCGGCCCGAATTCGTCACCGTCGCCGGCAAAGACGCCCCCGACCGCGTCACCGTCGAGGTCGACCTGGTCGAGACGCTCGGCTCCGAGGCGCTGATCCATGCGACCCTGCAGGGCGAGCCCTTCGTCATCCGCACCGAGACCGTCGGCCAGATGGAGGTGCTCGACGGGATATCGGGCTTCACCATCGAGCCCCACCTGATCCGCGTCTTCGACGGCAAGAGCGGCCACGCGCTGCCCGGACAGGTGCTGGAGCAATGAGCGCCGGTCCCGACATCAAGCCCGGCAAGCCCGGCCGGCTGGAGCGGATCTCCGACCACCTCAAGCGGGAATGGCAGCTTTATGTCATGCTGATCCCGACGATCCTGTGGCTGCTGATCTTTCTCTACAAGCCGATGTACGGCCTGCAGATCGCCTTCAAGGATTACTCGATATTCCGCGGCGTGGCGGGCAGTCCCTGGGCCGGGCTGGAGCATTTCCAGACCCTGTTCGGCAACGACCAGTTCCTGCGCGCGCTCAAGAATACCGTTGTCATCAGCTTCTACGGCCTGATCTTCGGCTTTCCGATGCCGATCCTGCTGGCACTGATGTTCAACGAGGTCCTGAGCCAGACCTTCAAGAAGACCGCGCAGACCATCGTCTACCTGCCGCACTTCATCTCGTCGGTCATCATCGCAGGCATCGTCATCACCGCCTTTTCGCCCTCGGCCGGCATCGTCAACACCATCCTGGGCTGGCTCGGGGTCGATCCGATCTACTTCCTGACCAAGCCCGAATGGTTCCGCCCGATCTTTGTCGGCACCGGCATCTGGCAGGAGGCGGGCTTTCAGTCGATCGTCTATCTGGCGGCCATCGCCGGCGTGTCGCCGACGCTTTACGAAAGCGCCGTCGTCGATGGTGCCAACCGCTGGCAGATGATGTGGAAGATCACCGTCCCCTCGATCATGCCGACCATCATCATCATGCTGATCATCCGGATCGGCAACATGCTCGAAGTCAGCTTCGAGATGATCATCCTGCTCTACCAGCCGGCGACCTACCAGACGGCCGATGTGGTCAACACCTTCATCTACCGGCAGGGCATCCAGGGCGGCCATTACGACCTTGCCGCCGCGGCGGGCCTGTTCAACGCGGTGGTCGCCTTCGTGCTGGTCATGACCGCCAACACCATCTCAAAGCGCTACTCGCGCACGTCCCTGTGGTGAGGAGGACCGCGCCATGGCCAACATGAACCTCTATTCCCGCGGCGACCGCCTGTTCGTCATCGTCAACATGGTGCTGATCGCCATGTTCACCATCTCGACCCTCTACCCGTTCATCTACATCGCCTCGGTCTCGATGAGCACCGGCTTCGAGGCGCGGGCCGGCAACGTGGTTCTCGGACCGGTCGGCTTCACGCTGGAGGCCTACAAGCGGGTGCTGGGCGAGCCGATGTTCTGGATCTCGTACAAGAATACCTTCATCTACACGATCTTCGGCACGCTGATGAGCTTGATCTTCATCATCCCCGGCGCCTACGCATTGTCACGGCCACAGCTTTACGGGCGGCGGTTCTGGAACCTGATGGTGGCCTTCACCATGTGGTTCCACGCCGGGATGATCCCGTTCTTTCTCAACATGCGCGACCTGGGGCTGTTGGACAGCTACTTCGGCATCATCATCGGTTTCGCCGTCAACGGCTTCAACATCATCTTGCTGCGCAACTTCTTCGAGGGCATTCCGCAAAGCTTCGAGGAAGCGGCGCGCATGGACGGGGCCAACGAATTCCAGGTGCTCTGGAAGGTCTACATGCCGCTCTCCAAGCCGGCCATCGCCACCGTCGCGCTCTTCTGCGTGGTCTCGCGCTGGAACGGCTTCTTCTGGGCCATGGTCCTGTTGCAGGACCGCGACAAGGTGCCGCTTCAGGTCTACCTGCGCCATGTCATCGTCGAACTGTCCGACAGCGAGGAATTCGCCAACACCCTGCTGACCTCGAGCTACTCGTTCGAGACCGTCAGCGCCGCCATCATCGTGTGCTCGATCATTCCGATCCTGCTCATCTACCCCTTTCTCCAGAAGTATTTCAGCAAGGGCATCCTGCTGGGCGGAGTGAAGGAATGACCTGTCAACGCAAAAGGGAGGATACCATGCGTAAACTGACACTGGCTGCGGCCATCCTGTCCACGACGGCGCTCGGCGCGCCGGTCGCGGCAGAGGGCCCGATGCTGATCTCCGATCAGCCGCTGGACCTGACGATCCATTTCCACTGGGCCCGCCAGCAGGGTTACGACGAGAGCTTCGCGGTGGAACAGGCCGCCCGCGAGATGACCAACATCTACCTGCGCGACGCGACGGCGGGCAAGAACACCACCGACCTTGCCGAGGCGCAGAACCTGCTGCTGGCGCAGGGCGATCTGCCCGATATCGTCGGCGGCGGCCGTATCAAGGACTTCGTCAACCAGTATGGTCCCGAGGGCGCATTCGTGCCGCTCAACGATCTGGTGCGCGAGCATGCCCCGCATATCCAGGCCTTCTGGGACAGCCATCCCGGCCTGATGGAGGCGATCTCGTCCTATGACGGCAACTATTATTACATCCCCTACCTGCCCGATGGCAAATTCGGCCGCGCCTGGTACATCCGCCAGGACTGGCTGGACAAGCTCGGCCTCGAGCAGCCGCAGAATGTCGAGGAATATCACGCCGTCCTCACCGCCTTCCGCGATCAGGACCCCAACGGCAACGGCCTGAAGGACGAGATCCCCTTCTTTGCCCGCCAGTGGGAAGAGGTCATCCGCCTGGTCACCCTCTGGGACGGCCGTTCGTCGGGGTCCGATACCTATCACGATTTCTACGTCAATGACGACGGCCAGGTGGTGCATCCCTATGCGCAGGAAAACTACCGGATCGGCATCAGCAACATCGCCCAGTGGTATGCCGAAGGTCTGATCGACCCCGAGATCTTCACCCGTGGTTCGTCAGCGCGTGACTACCTGTTGTCCGAAAACCTCGGCGGCGCCACCCATGACTGGTTCGCCTCGACCTCGGGCTACAACGCCGCGCTGGCCGGCACGGTCGAAGGCTTCAACTTCATCCCGTTCCTGCCGCCGGCTTCGGTCTCGGGCGTGCGGATGGAAGAACACCGCCGCATCCCGATCAAGCCCGATGGATGGGCGATCAGCTACCAGAACGACCATGTCGTCGAGACCATCAAGTATTTCGACTTCTGGTTCACCGAGGAAGGCCGCCTGTTGTCGAATTTCGGCGTCGAGGGCCAGACCTGGGACATGGTGGACGGCGAGCCGATCTACAAGCCCGAAGTCCTCAACAGCGATCAGGCGGTCAACAGCCAGATGTATGCGGTCGGCGCCCAGCTGCCGCGCGGCTACTGGCAGGACTACCGCTACGAGTGGCAGTGGACCTCGGAAGCGGCCCGCGAAGGCATCGAGCTTTATGATGCCAATGACCTGCTGATCCCCGATTTCCTCGGCGTCTCGTTCAATCAGGACGAACAGACGGTCTATGACAAGTACTGGCCGTCGATCCAGACCTACATGCTGGAGCGCCAGCAGGCCTGGATCCTCGGCACCGGCAATGTCGATGCCGATTGGGCCGACTACCTCGCGACGCTCGACTCCATGGGCTACTCGCAGGTGATCGAGGTCATGAACTCGGCCTATGCCCGCCAGTACGGCGGCTGAGCCTGAACCATCCTCCGCCCGCCAGCCATCGGCGGGCGGAGGCCCCTTTCAACCCCTGCACGCCAGGGCACCGGGATACCAGTGATGCGATCTTCCTCGACCAGCCAAGCCGCCTATCTCGACGAACCTGCCGCAGGGCGTCTCAGCATCCGCTATGCGCCCGCCGAAGGCGACGTTCTGGTCGAGAACCCGCCCCGCTTCACCTGGTTGCCGGTGGTCGAGGACGAGGCGCGCTATGTGCTGCGCCTGTCGCGCGATCCGGCCTATCCCGCGGATGCCACCCAGACCTTCACCGATATCGCGCTCAATTTCTTCACCCCCGAAACCGTGCTGGAACCGGGCAGCTACCACTGGTCCTATGCCGTGTGGGACACCGCGAAATCCGCCCCCGCCACCGTATGGAGCACCAGCCGCAGCTTCGATCTGGGCAAGGGGCTTCCGGACACGCCGCTGGACGGGCGCATATCCCGCTACGCCGGCGCCGACCGCGCCCATCCCCGGCTCTGGCTCGGGCCCAAGGAGCTTACCGCCTTCCGCAAGGCGCTGGCCAAAGATCCAGACCATTGCGGTTGGACCACCTTCTACCGGGACAGCGTCCTGCCATGGATGGACCGCCCGATCATGGACGAGCCCGCGGGCTACCCCGATCACAAGCGGGTCGCCCCGATCTGGCGCCAGACCTATATCGAGTGCCAGGAGCTGCTTTACGCCATCCGGCACCTGGCCATCGGCGGTCTGGTGACCGGGGACGCCGCCATGGTGGCGCGCGCCCGCGACTGGCTGCTGGCCGCGGCCGCCTGGGATCCGGCCGGCACCACCTCGCGCGCCTATACCGACGAATGGGCCTTTCGCGTCACCGATGCGCTGGCCTGGGGCTATGACTGGCTGCATGACAGCCTCAGCCCGGACGAACGCGCCACGGTGCGCGCGGCGCTTCTGGTGCGCACCCGCGAGATCGCCGATCACATCATCAAGAACGCCAATATCCAGACCTTTCCCTATGACAGCCACGCCGTGCGCGCGGTCTCGGCGGTTCTGATCCCGGCCAGCATCGCGCTGCTGGACGAGGAGCCCGAGGCACGGGACTGGCTGGATTACTCGATCGAGTTCCTGTTCACCGTCTACTCGCCCTGGGGCGACGCTGACGGCGGCTGGGCCGAGGGCCCGCATTACTGGATGACCGGCATGGCCTATCTGATCGAGGCCGCCAACCTGCTGCGGAGCTATACCGGGCTGAACCTCTACAGCCGCCCCTTCTTCCAGAAGACCGGCGACATGGCGCTGTTCACCAAGGCGCCCGACACCCGGCGCGCCACCTTTGGCGACGATTCGACCATGGGCGACCTGCCGGCGGTCAAGCTCGGCTACAACCTGCGCCAGTTCGCCGGCGTGACCGGCAACGGCGCCTATCAATGGTATCACGACGAGATCAAGCGCACCAATCCGGGGACCGGGATGGCCTTCTACAACTGGGGCTGGTGGGACTTCAATTTCGACGATCTGGTCTACCGCCACGACTGGCCCACGATCGAGGCCACGCCGCCCGGCGACGATGACCGCCTGCGCTGGTTCAGGGGTATCGGCTGGGCCGCCATCCAGCACCGCATGGCCGAGCCGGCGGAGCATGTGCAGTTCGTGTTCAAATCGAGCCCCTTCGGCTCGATCAGCCACAGCCATGGTGACCAGAACGCCTTCTGCCTTGCGGCCTATGGCGAGGACCTGGCGATCCAGTCGGGCCATTACGTGGCCTTCAACAGCACCATGCATCAGGCCTGGCGCAAGCAGACCCTTTCCAAGAACGCCATCCTGATCGATGGCAAGGGCCAGTATGCCGGGCGCAACAAGGCGCTGCAGATGAAGTCGACCGGCCAGATCCTTGCCGCCGAGGAACGGGCCGATCACATCTACATCAAGGGCGACGCGACCCCGGCCTATGCGCAGCTGTCGCCAGAGGTCACCCGCGCCGAGCGCGAGGTCTATTTCTTCAACGGCAGTTTCTTTGTCATCGTCGATACCATCGACGCGGACAGGCCGGTCGCGATCGACTGGCTCTTGCATGCCAACCAGCCCTTCACGCTCGGCAAGTCCTCGTTCCGCAGCACCGGCGACAAGGCGGGGTTCTACGGCGAGGTGGTCTGGTCCGAGGCCGGGGCGCCGCAACTCGGCCAGAAGGCCGGCTTCGAGGGTGTCGACCCCAAGGAGATCGAGGGCCTGCCCGTCAGCACCTGCCTGACCGCGCGCTATCCCAAGGCGCCGCGCCACCGGATCGTCACCCTGCTGGTGCCCTATCCCAGGGACAGGCCGCGCCGCATCTTCCACTTCATCGATGACCAGGGCTACGACGCCGACCTCTACTTCACCGATGCCGAGGAAAACACCTTCAAGGTCGTGGTCAAGAAGCTGGCCGGAACCGACATCTGACGCCCCAACTCGCCCCCCCCGGCCGCGGCCGGGGGCCAAGGAGACCGCCATGAGCATCACCAACTACTTTCCCGGCAGCGAACGCCCGCTCGAGGATCTGGGCGGCGGCATCCGCCGCCGGGTCACGGCCCATAGCGACAACCTGATGTGCGTCGAGGTGCATTTCGAGAAAGGCGCGGTCGGCGCCCTGCACTGGCACCCGCACGAGCAGATCACCTACGTGCTCTCCGGCAAGTTCGAATTCGAGATCGGCGGCGCGAGGAAGCTGCTGGTGGCCGGTGACTCGACCTACAAGCAACCCGATATCGAGCATGGCGCGGTCTGCCTGGAGGCAGGCGTGCTGCTCGATATCTTCACCCCCTGCCGCCAGGATTTTCTCTGACGCCCCAACGGAGCTGACACGATGACACAACATGCGATGATCACCGGCGGAACTGCCGGCATTGGCCTGGCCACCGCCAAGGCGCTGGGCAAGCAGGGCTATCACATCGTCCTGAACGGCATTCTTGAAGATCAGGGCCGGCAGGCGGTTGCCGCCCTGAAAGAGATGGGCATCCCCGCCGATCTGTTCATCTTCGATGTCACCGACGAGGCGGCCGTCCTGGCGGGCTTCGAGCGGATCAAGGCCAAGTTCCCCAAGCTCGACGTGCTGGTCAACAATGCCGGCGGGCTGGGCGGACGCTCGCGCTTCGAGGAGATGGAGACCGGGTTCTACCGCAAGGTGATGGCGCTCAACCTCGACAGCGCGTTTTTCGTCACCCGCGCGGCCATTCCGCTGCTCAGGGCCGCCAGGGGCGCCTCGATCATCAACTTCACCTCGAATGCGGGCTGGAATGCCGGCGGACCGGGCGCGGGCATCTACGGCACCGCCAAGGCGGCAGTAACGACGCTGACGCGGGCGCTGGCCAAGGACCTTGCCGAATATGACATCCGGGTCAACGCGGTCTCGCCCGGCACCATCGACACCGATTTTCACGCCAATATCAAGGCGACCAAACCCGAGGTCTTTGCCTCGTGGAAGAACAACATCCTGATGAAGCGGCTCGGCCAGCCCGAGGAAGTTGCCTCGGTCATCGAGTTTCTGGTCAGTGACAAGGCCGCCTTCCTGACCGGAGAGATCATCCAGATCAACGGCGGGCAAGACTTCCTCTGACGGCTCCGGTCACAGGACAAGAACAAGGAAAGACCATGAAACTACAGGGAAAAACTGCGATCGTCACCGGCGGCGGCCGCGATATCGGCCGCGCCTGCGCGCTCAAGCTGGCCTCCGAAGGCGCCAATGTCGCCATCAGCTACCATGCCAGCAGCAAGGGCGCCGAAGCCACCGTGGCCGAGATCAAGGCCCAAGGCGGCCGGGCCATCGCGGTGCAGGGTGACCTGAGCAGGCCCGCCGACGTCGCCACGCTGGTCGCGCGCACCGTCGAGGCCTTCGGGTCGGTCGATGTGCTGGTGAACAATGCCGGCGGGCTGGTGGCGCGCAAGACCATCGCCGAGATGTCGCTTGCCCACTGGCAGACGGTGATGGACCTCAACCTCACCAGCATCTTCCTGATGATCAAGGCCTGCCTGCCGCATATGGCCTCGGGCGCCATCGTCAACCTCGCCAGCCAGGCGGGGCGTGACGGCGGCGGCCCCGGAGCGGTGGCCTATGCCACCTCCAAGGGCGCGGTGATGACCATGACCCGCGGGCTGGCCAAGGAGCTGGGCCCCGGGATCCGGGTCAACGCGCTTTGCCCCGGCATGATCGACACCGATTTCCACAACATCCACACCGCCGATGCCGCGCGCCGCGGCTTTGAGGCCGCAGCCCCGGTCAGGCGGCAGGGCGTGCCCGAGGATGCCGCCAACCTGGTGCTGTTCCTGGCTTGCGAGGACTCGGCCTTCATCACCGGCGCCAGTATCGACATCAACGGCGGCATGCTGTTTTCCTGAGCGGGGGGGCTTGTCAGCCCTGGCCCAGACGGGTCGCGGCGATCACCCCGCGCAGTTCGGCCAGCCCGCGCAGGCGGCCGATCAGCGGATAGCCCGGATGGGCCCCGGCCCCGATGTCGGAGAGCATTTCGTGACCATGATCGGGCCGAAAGGGCAGATCGGCATCGGAGCGGCCTTCGGCGCGCCGCCGCGCCTCTTCGTGCAGGAAGATGGCGACGAGGTCCGGCAGATCGGCCTCGCCTTCCAGATGCGCGGCCTCGTGAAACGAGCCGTCATCGGCGGTGGCCACCGAACGCAGATGCAGGAAATGCACCTTCGCCGCGAAACGCCGCGCGATCCGGCCAAGGTCGTTGGCCCGGCTGGCGCCCAGCGCGCCCGAGCAGAAGGTCAGACCGTTGGCCGGGCTGTCGGCACGGCTGATGATCCAGTCCAGATCCTCCTCGGTCGAGACGATCCGCGCCAGACCGAAGACCGGACGCGGCGGGTCGTCTGGATGGATGCAGAGCCGCATCCCGAGCCGCTCGGCGGTGGGGATGACCTCGTCCAGGAACCGGCCCAGATTGGACCGCAGGCGATCCTTGGTCTGGCCTTCGTATCTGGCCAGTTCCGCGCGCAACCCCGCGACCGAGAAGCGGTCATATGACCCCGGCAGCCCGGCCATGATCCGCCCCAGCAGGGCCTGACGGTCTGCCTGGCTGCTGGCGGCAAACCAGGCATCGCCCTGCGCGATGGCCTCGGGCGGGTAGTCGCTTCCGATATCGCGGCCCAGCATGTGGCGCTCGAAGGCGGCCATCCTTGCGGTGCTGAAGCCAAGCGCCAGCGCGCCGCCGCGCATGGGCAGATCGTGGTCGGTGCGGACCCAGTCGATGACGGTCATGAAATTGTAGCAGACCGTTTCGATGCCCGCCGCGGCGAGATTTTCCAGGCTGGTGCGATAATTGGCGAAAAGCGGCGCCAGATCGCCCTCGCCGCGCTTGATGCGGTCGTGCACCGGCAGGCTTTCGACCACCGCCCAGTGCAGGCCGAGCCCGGCAGTATCGATCAGCGCCCGGCGCGCATCGATGGCCGCGCGCGGCCAGACCTCGCCGGCAGGTATGTCATGCAATGCCGTGACGATGCCGGACGCGCCGGTCTGGGCGATCTGCGGCAGGGTGATCCGGTCCAGTGGCCCGAACCAGCGCCAGCATTCGCGCATCAGTGGCTGCCTTCCATTGCGGCCCAGGACAGGATCATGGACATCTCTTGCATCTGCCCCTTCTCCAGCACGACCAGCCCCGGCTGACCGGGCTGGTTATGGGCATCGACCGCGTGGCTGATCGGCTCGAAGCACAGGAAGTCCGCGCCGTCTCCGGGCGAGTAGACCAAGGTAGTGTCGAGGTTTGCCGATGCGGTGACGCTGACGGCAATTCCGTCCGCAGGCTGCTCGATCCGCGCCGGGCCGGTCCAGCCGGTAAAGGCGGCATTGATCAGGTCCGGCGGCAACGACCGGGGTTGCCGGAAATCCCGGTCCGGCGCCTCGGGCAGGGTCAGGTGCCGGTCGGGCAGATGGTCGGCGGTCTCGGTCCAGACGCCGCGGGCCGCGAATTGCAGCCGGGTGCCAGCGCCGCGGGGAAACCAGGGGTGAAAGCCGCCGCCGAATGGCAGCGCCTCGCCCAGATTGGTCACGCTCAAATGCGACCGGAGACCGCCGCCCTCCAGCCGATAGACCAGTCGTGCCGCATAACGAAAGGGTCCGATGGCGCCCTGATGGCGCATCTCGATGCACCTCTCGTCATGGGAGACCACCTCCCAGACGCTCTGGAAGCCGTCGCCATGGATGGGATAGCGCTCGCCCTCAAGGTTGGGCGCTATCGCATGAAAGCGCCCCCGGAACGCAAAGCCGCCGCCCGAAATGCGGTTGGAAAACGGGACCAGCACGTTGCTGCCCAGATCCAGCACCCCGCCGCCCGGCCCCGGCCAGCGGCGCAGCAATTGCACCCCTTGTCCGTCGCGCAGGGCAAATGCCGTGGCGATGCCACCGCCCAGCGCCGGAGCGACCAGGACGCTGTGCCGCGCATCCTTGATTTCGAGCAGGTCCGTCACCTACCAGCCTCCGTCGATTCCGATATTCTGCCCGGTGATCATGTCAGAAGCGGGTGAGGCGAGGAAGCATACCAGCTCCGCCACCGCCTCGGGCGGGATGCGGGTCTTGAGCGACTGATGGTCGATCACCCACTGGCTGTATTCTGCGGCCTTGTGGCCAAAGACCCGCTCCTCGGCTTCCGAGACGATGGCGCCCGGCGCCACCGCGTTGACGCAGACCCCGAACGGGCCCAGTTCGCGGGCCAGCGACTTGGTCAGGCCCAGCATCGCCCCCTTGGATGCGACATAGGGCACATAGCCATCAAGCATGCCGCGCAGCGTGATCGAGGTGAAGTTGATGATCTTGCCCCAGCGGCGCTCCTTCATCGCCTTGGCACAGACCACCGACAAGGCGAAGGCGGCCGAGGAATTGACCCGGATCTGGTCCTCGTATTCCTGCAAGGAAAACGCCTCGTAGGGGCGGTTGATGATCAGCGCCGCGTTGTTGATGAGAATGTCGAACCCGCCGGCGCTGGCGGCCTCGGCCTCGACCAGCGCCTGAGCCGACGCCAGGTCATTGAGGTCGCAGGCGATGTAGCCTGCCCCCAACTGCGCCGCGCGCGCGGCGCCGTCAGCCATGTCGGGGTGCTCGAGGATCGTCACCCGGGCCCCGTCCGCCGCGAGCCGTTTGGCCTGGGCCCGCCCGAGCGAGCCAAGCCCGCCGGTCAGAAGTGCCTTCTTGCCTGCAATCGACATCATTTTCCCCCTTACAGAACCGTCAGGATTTCTTCGAGGCTGGTATCCTTCACCCGCCTGTCAAGCACGATCTCGCCACGGGCCATCGCCACGATGCGGTCGCAGCATTCAAAGACATGGTGCATGTTGTGGCTGACGAACACGCCGGTAATGCCCAGATCCTTCAGCGATTTGACGAAGCCGATCACCTTCTGGGTTTCCTTCACCGCCAGGTGGTTGGTGGGCTCGTCAAGGATCATCACCTTAGATTTGAAATGCATGGCCCGCGCGATCGCCACGCCCTGACGCTGGCCGCCCGACAACTCGCCCACCAGCGCGTCGGGCGAGCGCAGGTGCAGATCGACATCGGCGATGGCCTGCACGCTGTCGGCGCGCATCCTGGCCTGATCCATGATCCCGAGCCCAAAGACCGAGGCCTTCAGCGGCTCGCGGCCGATGAACATGTTGCGCGCGATGCTCATGGTGGGAACCATGGAGTTGTACTGGTAGATCGTCTCGATCCCCGCCTCCATCGCATCGCGCGGCCCCCTGAAATGCACCTGGCGGCCCTCGTAGGTGATCTCGCCCTCGTCGGGGCGCTGGGTGCCCGACAGGATGTTGATCAGGGTCGACTTGCCGGCGCCGTTGTCACCGACCAGCCCCAGCGCCTCGTTGGGATGGATGTCGAGCGAGATGCCCTTGAGCGCATGCACACCGGAATACCACTTGTGCAGATTGCGGACTTTGATGATCGGGCCGGTCATTTCTGCGTCTCCACTTTCATGCCCTTGGCCTTGGCGCGCAGCCAGGCGTTCATGATGACGGCAAACACGGTCAGCGCGCCCAGCGCCATCTTGAACCAGTTGGCGTCCACCCGGCTGAGAACCAGCCCGTTGTCGATCACCCGGATCAGGATGGCACCGACGATGCCGCCCAGAATGGTGCCGACGCCGCCGGTCAGCGCGGTTCCACCGATGACCGCGGCGGCCACCGCCTGCAGTTCGAGCCCCTCGCCGATGGAGGGCAGCGGCGCGCCCAGGCGCATGACCTGCAGGGTCCCGGCAAATCCGGCCAGAAGCGAGCAGATCATGAAACAGGCGATCTTGACCCGCCCGGTGGGGATGCCCATCGACTGGGCTGCCGGCAGAAAGCCGCCCGTCGCCCGCACCCAGTTGCCGAAATTGGTGCGCGACAGCATCAGGCCGATCAGCGCCGCGATCAGCAGGAACCAGATGAACGACATGCGAAACAGGTCGCCCGGCCCCACAAACGCCGTGAACAGCCAGCGCGGCATGGCATCGGCGGCGATGATGGGAGGAAAGCCGCCCGAAATCACCACCGTCAGCGACCGGGCCACGAACAGCATGCCCAAAGTGGTGATGAAACTGGGGATCGAGAAGCGCACCGTCAGGGCGCCATTGACCAGACCGGCCAGCAGGGCCGCCACCAGCCCGGCCGGAAAGGCCAGCGCGAAGGACCAGCCATCGGCCAGCAGCACCCCCATCACCATGGGCGTCAGCGCGAAGACCGAGCCGACCGAGAGGTCAAATTCACCACAGATCATCAGCAGGGTTACACCGACCGCGACCAGCGCGACCTCGGGCAACAGGCCCAGCATTCCCTGCAGGTTCTGGAGATTGAGGAACACTCCGTTGGAGCGCGCCTGGAAAACCATCGTCAGCACGATCAGAAACACGACCGCCGCCAGTTCCGGTTTTTCCATCGAGATTTTCAGTAGTCGTTTCATGGCGTTTCGACCGTTCCTTTCCAAGGTGTCAGGCAGGCCGGAACAGGAGCGTTCCGGCCTGCCTCGCTTGCTGCCGCAGGATCAGCGCAGGCCCTGCGCCGCAAGATCCTTGAGCGCGGCCACATCGGCCTGGACGACCAGACCCTGGCCGGTATCCACATCGGCCGGCGACAGGCCGACAGTATGCGCCAGATAGGCCTCCATCACCGGCAGGAAGCCCTGCATGTAGGGCTGCTGGTCGACCTGCACCTGGATGTAACCGGCCTCCATCTGCGCCAGCACTTCCGAGACGATGTCGAAACCGCCCATCAGCACCTGCCCCGGAGGCACGCCCCGGTCGGCCAGCACCTGCGCGACATAGGCATGCCACAGGCCGGTGTCGAAATAGGCGGTGGTATCGGGGTTGGCCAGAAGATAGGCGCCCACGCGGTCAGCCACGATCGCGCCGTCGGTGCCGGTGTCGAGGCGGACGATCTCGACCTCGCGGTCGGGGTTGGCGGCCTTGAACTCCTCAAGGAACTGCATCACCCCGGCGCCGCGCTGCTCGGACCAGTTCTGGCCGGGCGCCGAGATACCGACGACGGCCTTGATCGGACCTTCGGCGGGGAAGAACTCCGACATCTTGCGGCCCAGCGAGTAGCCGGCCGGGATGAACCCCTGCCCGATGAACGCGGCGCGGGCATTGCCGGCCGCGCCTTCGGTATCATCGACGTTGACGGCCATCACGATCACGCCGGCATCGACGGCGCCGGCGATGATGTCGTCAAAGGCGGTGTTGTCGACGATCGAGGTCAGCAGCGCATCCGGGCTCGAGGCCAGGGCCGCCTGCATGTTGGCCGCCTGCTGGTCGATCGCGCCTTCGGTCTGGGTGAAGATCATCTGGCAATTGGCCGCGATCTTGGCGCAGGCATCGTCAAATCCCCGCTTCACGGCCTGCCAGAACGGGTTCGAGGCGGACGAGTGATGGGTGAAAACGATGTTCATCGGCGCGTCTTGCGCCATTGCCGTGGACGACAGCAGTGCTGCCACGGCGGCAGCGGTCAGGTACTTCTTCATTGTCTACTCCTCCAGTAGGTTGTGGTCGTTCAGATGTCCGAGCGGTCGCTTCTGCGGCGCAGCACCGTGTGGGTGCGGTCCAGTTCGGGATGCAGTTCCATGCCGTGACCCGGGCCGGGCGGGACGGTGATCATGCCGTTGCGGACCTCTGGCAGGGCGGTCACCAGATCGCGGTACCAGGTCTTGTAGAAGGCGCGCACGCTTTCCTGGACCAGCGCATTGGGCGCGTTCAGCGACAGATGGGTCGAGGCGCCGAGCACCACCGGCCCGGTGCAGTCATGGGGGGCGACGGGCAGGTGCCAGGCCTCGGCCATGGCAGCGATCTTGCGGGCTTCCGACAGGCCGCCGCACCAGGCGATGTCGAGCATCACCACGCCGGCCGCGCCGGTTTCCAAGAGGTCGCGAAAGGCCCAGCGGGTGCCCAGCGTCTCGGAGGCGCAGATGGGCGCGCGGCTGACGGCGGCATAACGGGTCAGATCACCCAGGCTGTCCATCTTGATCGGGTCTTCGTGCCAGAAGGTCTTGAACTCGGCCAGCTCGCGCGCGATCTCCATGGCCGGCAGCAGCTGCCACATCGAGTGGAACTCGACCATGATGTCGATCTTGTCCCCGACGGCGTTGCGGATCTTTTCGAACGGCCGCAGCGCGGCTTTCATGTCGGCGGCCGAGATGTACTGGCCCCGGGTCTTTTCGGCGGCCAGGTCAAAGGGCCAGATCTTCATCGCGGTGATGCCGTCCTCGAGCAGCGAGGCGGCAAGCTCGTCGGCATTGTTGAGGAAGGCGTTGAGATCGTCGTATTGCTCGGAGGCGCCCAGCCCAAAATTGGCCGAGTTCTGCCCGCTGGACTTCTTGATGTATTCAACACCGGCGCAGGTGTTGTAGGTGCGGATCTCCTGGCGCGAGAAGCCGCCCAGAAGCTGGGCGATCGGCTGGCCCGTGACCTTGCCGAACAGGTCCCACAGCGCGATGTCGAAGGCCGCATTGCCCCGCACCTCGACCCCGCTCGACCGAAAGCCGAGATACCCGTTGAGGTCGGCGGCCAGCAGGTCGATCTGCAACGGGTCACGGCCGATGACCCGCGGCGCGATGTATTCGTGCACATAGGTCTCGACCGTGGCCGCGATGAAGAAGGTCTCGCCCAGGCCGGTGAGGCCCTCGTCGGTCTCGACATGCACCCACAGGAGGTTGGGCCGTTCGACGAGGCGAACGGTCTCGATTGCAATTATCTTCATGTTTTTGCCTTGTTAGGAGATGCCGGCCACGATCAGTGCCCTGATGCTCTCGTCGAAATGTTTCGCCATCAGATCTGCGGCGCGTTGCGGATGCCCCTCGACGATTGCCCCGGCGATTGCCTCGTGCAGGTCGAGCATGATTGCCTGTTCGGCCTGGTCCTTGCGGCTGCGCCAGCCGATGGGCCAGGTCTGCCGCGTCACCCCTTCAAAGGCGCCGACGATCAGCGTAAAGACCGGATTGCGGGCCGCCTTGGCGATGGCCAGATGAAAGCCCAGATCGTGTTCCATGATCTTTTCGGGCGCATCGGCATGGACTTTCATGGCGGTCGCGTGGGCCAGGATCTCGCGGCCCTGATCGTCGCTGCGGCGCAGGGCCGCCAGCGCCGCGGTCCGCTGCTCGATGGTGCGGCGCACGTCATAGACCTGCTGGACCGAGATCTGCTCGGTGCGCACGCCATGCTCGATCAGCGGCGACAGCGCCGCATAGTCCAGCTCGGCCACCGTCGCCCGCTTGCCGACACTGAGTTCGATCAGGCGCATCGCCGCCAGCGAGCGGAAAGCCTCGCGGATCACGGTGCGCGACACGTTGAGATCGCGCGACAGCGTCGCCTCGCTCGGCAACTGGTCGCCGGGGCCAAGATCGGCGCTGCGCATCATCTGGGTGATGGCCCCGATCGTTGACGAGACCCGCCCCTCGGGGCCGTCCTGCGACGAAGTGTTGGTATACAGCATGGATGGCAAGTCCTACATGATTCTGCTATCCTGTATGACAGGTTGAGGCTAAAAGTAAATACACTTTGCCCGGCAGGTGGCCGGGTTCATCGCACAGGACAGGGAGTCTCCATGCAGCCAGATGTCGAGATCATTGCCAGACCGGCCAATATCGTCGGTGAGAGCGCGGTTTGGGACGAGCGGAACCAGACGCTCTTATGGGTTGATATCATTGCCAAAAAGCTGCACTCGCTGCGGCCGGGCCAGCCGGTGCGGGCCTGGGACATGCCGCAGATCGTGACCTCGGTCGGGCTGTGCAGCGATGACCGGGTGGTGCTGGGCCTGGCAAAGCAGGTCATGCTCTGGGATTTCCGGCAGCCCCCCGTCCCGCTCGCCACGATCGAGCCCGATGACCCGCTGACGCGACTCAACGAAGGGGTTGTCGGTCCGGACGGCTGCCTCTGGGTCGGAACCATGCAGAACAACATCGCCCCCGATGGCGCGCCGCTGGACATCACCGCCTCGCTGGGCCGCCTCTACCGGGTGCGGCCGGACGGGCGGGTCGAG
>CAUJIU010000147.1 GCA_963205075.1 Pseudomonadota bacterium
GAAAGCGCGCTGGTGCTCAACAACATCCTGCTGGCGGTCGCGGCCTTCGTGGTGTTCATCGGCACGCTCTGGCCGCTCTATGCCGAGCTGGCGCTGGGGCGGGTGCTGTCGGTCGGGCCACCTTTCTTCAACGCCGCCTTCACCCCCTTCATGGTGGCGCTGGCGGTGATCCTGCCGCCCGGCGCCATGCTGGCATGGAAGCGCGGCGCGCTGCCACGGGTGATGCGGCCGCTCTGGGCCATCGCGGTGCTGGCGGTGGCGCTGGCGGGGCTGGGCTTTGCCTTGCAAAGCGGGCGCTCGGCGCTGGGGCCGGTGGGGCTGGCGCTGGGGTCATGGGTGATGGCCGGCGCGCTGATGGATCTGGCGCTGCGCACCGGGCGCGGGCGGCTGGCGGAGCGGGCAGCCCGGCTCACCCGGTTGCCGCGCGCCGATTGGGGCAAGGCGCTGGCGCATCTGGGCTTTGGCGTCACCATCCTGGGCATCGCCACGGTCACCGCCTGGCAGCAGGAGGATATCCGCGTGGCCCGGATCGGCGACCGCTTCGCCGTTGGCGGCTGGGAGATCGAGCTGCGCTCGGTCGATCGCGGCGAGGGGCCGAATTACCTGACCACCATGGCTGAAATGGCCGTCTGGCGGGACGGGCGCGAGGTGGCGCTCTTGCATCCCGAAAAGCGCTTCTACCCGGTGGCCGGCATGCCCACCACCGAGGCCGCCATCCGCAACGGCGTCTGGCGCGACATCTATCTGGTGATCGGTGACGAGCAATCGGCGGGCGGCTACGCGGTGCGCACCTACATCAAGCCCTTCGCCAACTGGGTCTGGGGCGGGGCGATGCTGATGGCGCTGGGGGGGCTCTTGTCGCTGACCGACCGCCGCTTGCGCGTCGCCGCCGGGGCCACTCGCAAGGCAGTCGCACCATGAGGGCGCTGCTGCTGGCCCTTCTGCTGCTGGCCGGCCCCGCGCTGGCGGTCCAGCCGGACGAGATGCTGGCCGACCCGGTGCTGGAGGCGCGCGCCCGCGACATCTCGCAAGGTTTGCGCTGCCCGATCTGCCAGAACGAGAGCATCGACGAATCCAACGCCGATCTTGCGCGCGAATTGCGGCTGGTACTGCGCGAGCGGCTGGTGGCAGGCGACAGCGACGCGCAGGTGGTCAACTATCTGGTTGCCCGCTACGGCGAATTCGTGCTGCTGCGCCCGACGACCCGGGGCGCCAACATCGTGCTCTGGCTGGCGGCGCCGGCCATGCTGCTGGCGGCCCTTGGCGTGGGCTGGGTGACGATCCGGCGCCGTGGCATGGCCCGGGCGGAGCCGCTGACCGAGGCCGAGGCCAGGCGGCTGGAAGAAATCATCCGTCAGTGACGCGTGGTCGGGGTTTTCCCCGTGGCCGGGCACGCTACTGTGGCGGCGCAGACGCAGCCGAGGGCCGAACCCATGGACTACCAGACCATCACGCTCACCCATCTGGGCGAGGTTGCCGTCATCACTCTCAACCGGCCCGAGGTGATGAACGCGCTCAACAAGGTGATGCGGCTGGAGCTTGGCGAGGCCTTCCGCGCCGCCGGACAGAGCGCCCGCGCGGTGGTGCTGACCGGCGCGGGTCCGGCCTTCTGCTCGGGGCAGGACCTGTCGGATACCCGGTCCTTTGCCGATCTCGATATCGAGGCCACCTTGCGCGACGAATACGTGCCGATGCTCAAGGCCATCACCGATTGCCCGGTGCCCACCATCGCCGCCGTCAACGGCCCGGCCGCCGGGGCCGGGGCCAATCTGGCGCTGGCCGCCGATGTGGTGATCGCCAGTCAGGCCGCCTATTTTGTCCAGGCCTTTAGCCGGATCGGGCTGATCCCCGATGCCGGCGGCACCTACATGCTGCCGCGCCAGGTCGGGCTGGCCCGCGCGATGGGGGCGGCGCTGTTTGCCGACCGCATCAGCGCCGATCAGGCCCGCGACTGGGGCATGATCTACGAGACCGCGCCGGCTGAAGGCTTTGCCGCCCATTGGCAGAGCCGCGCGGCGCAGCTGGCCAATGGCCCGTCGCAGGCCTACCGGCACCTAAAGACCGCCTTGCGCGCCTCGTTTGCCAATGACCTCGACGGGCAACTGGCGCTTGAGGCGCGGTTGCAGGGCCTGTGCGGCGAGACGCAGGATTTCCGCGAAGGCGTCGCGGCCTTCCTGCAAAAGCGCGCGGCGAAGTTCGCCGGGCGCTAGCCCACCGCCCGGATCAGCAGCAGAGCGTCGTCGGGCGGTGACTGCTCGATCCGGGTGTAGAGGCTGCCGTCCTGCGCCCGCGTCACCAGCCGGTGATCGATCAGCGACCGGCGCAGCAGCAC
Organism: Pseudomonadota bacterium; assembly: GCA_963205075.1. GTDB lineage: Bacteria > Pseudomonadota > Alphaproteobacteria > Rhodobacterales > Rhodobacteraceae > KLAP22. The sequence goes on from CAUJIU010000147.1 coordinate 2,333, forward strand.
GTGATCGCCAAAGAGATTTCCCGCCTTCAGCATCTCGTTGACCTCGGCCTCGGTCAGGCCTTTGCGGGGCGGCAAACGCGCCCAGAAGGCCCACAGGCACAGCCCCTGAACCGAGGTGCGGTTGGGCCAGTGCCGCATGCGTCCCTGCGCGTCAAATACCTGCAAGGCGCGGGCAAGGGTCTGCGACTTGGCCTTCGGCGCGCTTGGCGCCGCGGGCGGGGCCGGTGGCCCGGCGCGCAGGTCCTGGAAGTTGGCGTGCCCGGCGGCGCGGGCGACGTGGTTGAGAAGGGCCAGATGGCCCGGCAGGTCCGGCTCGGCGGCCAGCGCGTTGCGCAGGCGTCTGGCAAAGGCCGAGACATCGTCAATGACAAGGGGAATGGCTGTTCGGGCCATGGCGGGTCCTTTCCGCATACCTGCCCCCGAAAGCCGGGGGTTCGATGGTCGCCCTTGTCGAACGGCATGGGTCAAAGACCGATGGCCGGGATCGTCATGCAGGTTTAGCGGACCCCTTGCAGGGTTGGCGACGCCTCGGTGAACTGCCGACCGTGGCGCCGCTTCTAGTCCGGCCCGACCCGGCGATCAAGCCGGGGCGGCGCTACTGCCAGGTCGTGTAGCCCAGCGACAACACGACCGGCAGGCTGATCACCACGTTGTTGAGCCGGAACTGGCTGATCCGGCCCTCATTGGTGCGGGCGCAGACATAGGAGCCGACGGGCAGGAAGATCAGCGGCACCCTGTCGGTGGTGAACGTGGCCGCCGAACAACCGTCATAGCCCCGGTTCGAGCGGTCGCCCACCGCCAGCGCCGCGCCGTTTTGCGGCGTCAGATACATCTCGATCGGGCTGACGGCCTGGAACCAGATATCGGAGGTCGCGGCATTGCCGACCTGGCCCTGGTCGAGGTCGAACTGGTAGGTCTGCGACACGTCGATGCCGCCGGTCGAGAAGGTCACCGGCCCCGCCGGCGGTGGCGGCGGCGCGCTGATGCAGGCGAAGCCGCCCGCATCGGCGGTGCATGTCGCGCCTTCGGGCGCATCGCGCTGGATGCTGCCTGAGGCGCCATAGATGCACATCAGCGCCGGCTGGCCGCCGATGGGGATGACCTGCACTTCGGTGAGGGTGCTGATGATCGGGGTGTTCCACCAGCCCGGCGGCAGCGCGGTGGTGATCTCGCGCTGGACCTGGGCCAGCGGGCAGGGGATGTATTCGGCGGCGGCCTGCGCCGCGCCGGGGATGGCGGCGGCAAAGCCGAAGGCGGCAAGCGCTGCGGCGGTTGTTCTGGTCCGGAAGTGCGATGAAACGGGCACGAGGATACTCCTTCAAGACGGGGGATCGGGGCAATGCCGCATGCTACGCCCTCCGGGCAGAGTCGCGCCAGCGTGTTTGGCCCGCCGCTTGGGCCCGCCGCTCGGGCAAGCCACTCAGGCCGGTCGCGGCAAGGCCATGTAGACACTGTCGGCCCAGTCGTCGCCCAGCCTGAAGGTCCTGGCGGCCCGGCCGGTCTCGGTGAATCCCAGTCGCCGGAACAGCGCCAGCGAGGCGGCATTGCGCGGGTCGATATCGACGGTCAGGGCCGCAAGGTCACTGGTGGCGAAGGTGTGGTCGATCACCGCCCGCATGGCCTCGGTGCCCAGTCCCTGGCCCCAATGGTCGGGATGCAGGATCAGCCCGATCTCGGGCAGGCGCCAGGCCCCGGCCTTGCCGATCACCCGGCCCTGATGGGTGATCACGAAGTCGGTCCGGCTGTCCAGCATCGGGGCCAGCCACTGGCGCGTGGTCTGCATGTCCGCATGGGGCAGGGTGGACCAATGGCGCATGGCGCGCGGGTCACCCATGATCTGATGGAAGGCGGGCAGGTCATCGGGGCGGGCCCGGCGCAGCACCAGCCGCGCCGTGACCAGCCGCGTCAAGCGAAACGGGCCGCCTTGCGGCAGCCCGATGTTTCAGCGCTTCTCGATATCGACATAGTCGCGCGCCACGTCGCCCAGATACAGCTGGCGCGGGCGGCCGATCTTGAGCTGCGGATCGGCAAGCTGTTCTTTCCACTGGGAAATCCAGCCAACGGTGCGCGCCATGGCAAAGATCGGCGTGAACATCGAGGTCGGGAAGCCCATGGCATCGAGGATGATGCCCGAATAGAAATCGACGTTGGGATAGAGCTTCTTCTCGATGAAATAGGGGTCTTCGAGCGCGATGCGCTCCAGCTCCTTGGCGACCTGCAGCGTCGGGTTGTTGTGCACGCCCAGCAGCTCCAGCACCTCGTCGGCGCTTTGCTTCATCACCTTGGCGCGCGGGTCGAAGTTCTTGTAGACGCGGTGGCCAAAGCCCATCAGGCGGAACGGGTCGTTCTTGTCCTTGGCCCGCGCGATGAATTCGGGGATGCGGTCGACCGTGCCGATCTCGCGCAGCATTTCCAGACAGGCCTGGTTGGCGCCGCCATGGGCCGGACCCCAGAGGCAGGCGATGCCGGCGGCGATGCAGGCAAACGGATTGGCGCCCGAGGACGAGGCCAGCCGCACCGTCGAGGTCGAGGCGTTCTGCTCGTGATCGGCATGCAGCGTCAGGATCCGGTCCATGGCGCGGGCCAGGATCGGGTTGACCTGATACTGCTCGGCGGGGACCGAAAAGCACATGTGCAGAAAGTTGGACGCATAGTCGAGATCGTTGCGCGGATAGACGAAGGGCTGGCCGATCGAATACTTGTAGGCCATCGCGGCGATGGTCGGCATCTTGGCGATCAGGCGGTGGCTGGCCACCTCGCGCTGGCGGTCATCGCCCACATCGGTCGAGTCGTGGTAGAAGGCCGACATCGCGCCGACCACGCCGACCATGGTCGCCATCGGGTGGCTGTCACGGCGGAATCCGCGGAAGAAATAGTGCATCTGCTCGTGGATCATGGTGTGGCGGGTGATGGTGGATTCGAACATCTCCAGCTCGTCCGCCTTCGGCAGGTGGCCGTAGAGCAAGAGAAAACACACCTCGAGGTAATGCGACTGCATGGCGAGCTGTTCGATCGGGTAACCGCGATGCAGCAGGTGGCCCGCCTCACCGTCGATATAGGTGATCGTCGAGTCGCAGGCGGCGGTCGAGGTAAAGCCCGGATCATAGGTGAACATGCCGGATTGCGCATAGAGCTTGCGGATATCAATGACTTCCGGCCCGACCGAGGGCGTCAGCACCGGCAGCTGGTAGGTGGTTCCGTCATAGGTCAGGGTTGCGGATTTGGTCGCGTCAGCCATCACGTATTCCTTTGCGTTCCCGACAGGCCCAAACCGGCCGGGGAGGTTCAATCGAATTGCGCGCACCATACTGCCACATGGTGACGGATTGGTTTCATTCTGACATGTCCTCAAGCCGCGCCACGGTTTCGGACCGCCCGAGAATCAGCATCATATCGAACACACTGGGAGAGACGGACCGCCCCGACAGGGCCGTGCGCAACGGACCTGCCAGCTTGCCCAGCTTGGTGCCGTTGGCCTCTGCCACCGCCGCGACCTCGCGCTCCAGTGTCTCGCGGTCCCAGCTAGCATTTCGCAGCTGCGGCGTCAATTCTCTCAGTATACCACGGGATACATCGTCGATCTGCGCCGCCGACCCCTCATCGGGAAGGATGGGGCGCGATGTCAGCAGAAAGTGTGCCTTTTCAATAAGTTCCGGAAATGTCTTTGAGCGCTCCTTGAGGCAGTACATGCCCCGTGACATCGCGTCGCGCTGCGCTGGCGTCAGTGCCGGGGCGTCAGTTGCCGCGAGGTAGCTTTCGATTTCTTGCAGCAGCGCAGCATCGCTGGCGGCGGCCATGTGCTGGCCGCAGATGTTTACCAGCTTCTTGAAATCGAGCCGCGCCGGGGCCCGGCCGATGCCCTCCAGGTCAAACCAGTCCCGCGCCTGCGCATCGGTAAAGAACTCGGCGTCGCCATGGCTCCAGCCCAGCCGGGTCAGGTAGTTGCGCATCCCGGCGGCCGGATAGCCCATGGCGCGATACTCGGCCGCCGCGGTGGCGCCGTGGCGCTTGGACAGCTTCTTGCCGTCGGGTCCGAAGATCAGCGGGATATGGGCCATGACCGGGATCGGCCAGCCCATCGCCTCGTAGATCATCTTCTGGCGGAAGGCGTTGGTCAGGTGGTCATCGCCGCGGATGATGTGGGTGACGCCCATGTCATGGTCATCGACCACCACCGCCAGCATGTAGACCGGCGTCCCGTCCGAGCGCAGCAGCACCATGTCGTCCAGCTGGTCGTTGCCCAGCGTCACCTCGCCCTGAACCGCGTCACGGATGGTGGTCTGGCCGTCGCGCGGGGCCTTGATGCGGATGGCATAGGGCAGGTCGGGGTGATCGGCTGCCGGCACGTCGCGCCAGGGCGAGCGGTAAAGCGTCGAGCGCCCCTGGGCGCGCGCCGCCTCGCGGAAGGCCTCGATCTCGTCGGTGGTGGCAAAGCACTTGTAGGCCCGGCCATCGGCCAGCATGGCGCGCGCCACCTCGGCATGGCGGGCGACGCGGGCAAACTGGCTGATCGGCTCGCCGTCCCAGTCGATGCCCAGCCAGCGCAGCCCGTCGAGGATCTTCTCGGTGTTTTCCGGCAAGGATCGGGCGCGGTCGGTATCCTCGATCCGCAAGAGGAACTTGCCGCCGCGCCCGCGCGCAAACAGCCAGTTGAACAGCGCCGTGCGCGCGCCGCCGATATGCAGCGCGCCGGTGGGCGAGGGGGCAAACCGGGTCACGACCGGCGCGGCTTGGGCTTGGGCGGACATCGGCATTAACCTTTCGCTAACCAGCGCATCCTTAACGTGGCCGAGGGATACTCAGGACGGGGGTGAAGAACAAGTGCGGCTGGCGCAACGGGTCTCTCTGGCGATCCTGAGCCAGCGCGGGCACCAGCTTGGCTGGGTGCCGGTGTTCCTGTCGATCGGCATCGGGCTCTATTTCGGCTTTGGCCATGAACCGGCGCCGGTCGATTACGCGGTTGCGGCGGCGGCCGGACTGGCGCTGTGCCTGCTGGCGCTGGCCGGCGGGCCGGTCCTGCAGCCGCTGCTGCTTGCCCTGGCCATGGTCGCCTTCGGCTTCTGCCTGATCGGCTACCGGGCCAACGCGGTCGCGGCCCCGGTGCTGACCTGGCGCTATTACGGACCGATCGAGGGGCGGGTGGTGGTCGTGGACCGCTCGCAGAGCGACACCTTGCGCCTGACGCTGGACCGGGTGACGCTGGAAGACCTCCCCGCCAATCGCACGCCGGAGCGGGTGCGCATCTCGCTGCACGATGCCGCCGGGTTGCAGGTGCCGACGCCGGGCATGGTGGTGGCGACCACCGGGCACCTGTCGCCGCCCTCCGGCCCGGCCGAGCCCGGCAGCTTCGATTTTCAGCGCATGGCCTGGTTCGACCGGCTGGGCGCGGTCGGCTATACGCGCAAGCCGGTGCTGCTGATGGCCCCCGCCGACGAGCATAGCCTGATGGTCTGGTTCGGACGCACCCGCGCGCATCTGTCGGCGGCCATCCAGCGCCAGATCGCGGGCCAGCCCGGCGCGGTTGCTGCCGCGCTGATGGTCGGGGACCGCTCGGCCATATCCGAGCAGACCAATGATGACATGCGGGCGGCCAATCTCTACCACATCCTGTCGATCTCGGGGCTGCATATGGGGATGCTGACCGGCTTCGTCTTTGCCGCGGTGCGCAGCGGGCTGTCGCTGATCCCGGCGCTGGCCATGCGGGTGCCGGTCAAGAAGCTGGCGGCGGTCGCGGCCATCGTTACCGGCGTGGTCTATCTCTACCTGTCCGGTCTCGAAGTGCCGGCCGAACGGGCGCTGCTGATGGTCACGGTCATGTATCTGGCGGTGCTGGTGGACCGCCGCGCCATCACGCTCAGGGCGGTGGCGCTGGCGGGGGTCATCATTCTGGTGCTGCGCCCGGAATCGCTGACCGAGCCCGGCTTCCAGATGTCATTCGCCGCCACCACGGCGCTGGTGGCCGGCTATGGCGCGCTGCGCGACTTTCCGGCCCGCCACCGCGTGCCGCGCTGGTTCCGGCCCGTCGGCGGAGTGCTGCTGACCTCGCTGCTGGCCGGCATGGCCACGGCGCCCTTCGCGGCGGCGCATTTCAACATGGTGGCCCATTACGGGCTGATCGCCAACCTGATCTGCGTGCCGCTGTTCGGGGTGGTGGTGATGCCCGCGGCGGTGATCGCCGCAGTCCTCGCGCCACTGGGCCTGGCGGCCGCGCCGCTCTGGGCAATGGATATCGGCCTGCGCCTGACGCTCGAAGTGTCGCGCATCGTGGCCGGGCTCGATGGCGCGGTCAGCCACGTGATCTCACCAATGCCGCTGGTGACGCCGATGCTGGCGCTGGGCGGGCTGTGGCTGGTGCTCTGGCAGGGCAGGGCGCGGCTGGCGGGGCTGGTGCCCGTCATTCTCAGCTTCGCGCTCTGGACCGTCAGCCCCCGGCCCGATCTGCTGATCTCCGATAGCGGCGGCCTGATCGGGGTGATGACAGGGCAGGGCCGCGCCCTGTCCAAACCCCGCGGCGACGGTTTCGCCGCCTCGGCCTGGCTGGAAAACGACGGCAGCACCGAGAGCCGGGAACAGACGGCGGCGCGGTTCCCGCCCCAGCCGCTCACGCTCGGCGGCCAGCGCATCCTGCATCTGACCGGAGTGACCATGCTGCGCGAGATCGAAGGTTGCGGCGGCGCCGACCTCTTGATTGTCAATGTCGCTGATGAGGCTTCAAGCCGCCCCTGCACGGTGATCGACCTCGCCGCCCTGCGCCAGAGCGGCGCCATTGCCGGCTGGGTGCGGGACGGGCAGTTGCAACTGCTCAGCGTCGCCGACTGGGCCGGCCCGCGGCTGTGGAACAGCGCCGCCGCCCGCCGCGAGGCGGCGCGGGGATGGCTCAGTAGGTTCGGATCAGGCCGACAAGCCGCCCCTGGACCTTGACCTGGTCATCGCGCAGCAGCCGTGTCTCATAGGCCGGGTTGGCGGCCTCGAGCGCGATCATGCCGTTCTGGCGGCGGAACTTTTTCAGCGTCGCCTCGTGGCCGTCGACCAGCGCCACCACGATATCGCCGTTGCTGGCCGTGTCGGCCTGCCGGATCACCACGATATCGCCATCGTTGATCCCGGCCTCGATCATCGAGTCGCCCTGAACCTCGAGCGCGTAATGCTCGCCCGCGCCGATCATCGATTGCGGCACCGCCACGTTGTGCGACACCTCGGAAATGGCGGCAATCGGCACACCGGCGGCGATCCGCCCCATCACCGGCAGTTCAAGCGCCCCGGCCACCTCGACCGGCAGCGCATTGCGCGGATTGGGTGCGGCGGGGCGCTTGCCCTCGATCACCCGTGGCGCAAAGCCGGGGCGCGTGGCGGCGGCGCCCATCATGGAGTCCGGCAGCTTGATGATTTCCAGCGCGCGGGCCCGATGCGCCAGCCGGCGGATGAAGCCGCGCTCTTCCAGCGCGGTGATCAGCCGGTGAATCCCGGATTTCGACCGCAGGTCCAGCGCCTCCTTCATCTCGTCGAACGAGGGTGGCACCCCGTCGCGCTGCACGCGCTTGTGGATCAGTTCCAGCAGGTCGAGTTGTTTCTTGGTCAACATGTCGCGATCCCTGTGACGAGCCATGAACGGGCAGGCGTTTAGCCTATGTTCTACGCATGTTCCCGTTTTGTGTCAACAATTGCCTCAGATCGGGATGATCTCGACCATCTCGCCCGCCGCGCGCTCCGGATCGGAGGGCGGGCGCACCAGCAGGCAGTCCGCTTCGGCCAGCACACTCAGCATGGCGCTGTCCTGATCGTCAAAGGCGCTGACCCGTCCGTCCCGCCGCATGGCGCGCATGTAATGCTCGCGCGGGCCGTTGGCCGCCACCGCCGCCCCGAGCGGCAGGCTCAGGCGCGGCGCGGCCGCGCGCGGCAGCCCCTGCATCGCCCGCAGCACCGGCAAGAGAAAGATCTGCCCGCAGACCATGGCCGAGACCGGATTGCCCGGCAGCCCGACCAGCATCGCCGCCCCCAGCCGCCCGGCCATCAGCGGCTTGCCCGGCCGCATCGCCACCTTGTAGAACGACCGCTCCAGCCCGCCCAGATCGGCGGCCTGCGCCACCAGGTCATGATCCCCGACCGAGGCGCCGCCGCTGGTGACGATCAGGTCCGCCCCCTGCGCCAGCTCCAGCGCCTGCTGCAGCGCGCCGACCGTGTCGCGCGCGATCGGCAGCATCCGCACCCGTGCCCCGGCCATGCTCAAGAGCCCGTGCAGCCCGTAATTGTTCGAGGCGATGATCTGGCCCGCGCCGGGGGTCTCGCCCGGCTGCACCAGCTCGTCGCCGGTGCCGATCAGCGCCACCACCGGGCGCCGCGCCACCGGCACCGCGTCGATGTTCATCGCCGCCAGCAGCGCCAGGTCGGCCGGCCGCAGCAGGCGCGGCGCGGCCATCTGCCAGCCCTCGCGAAAGTCCCCGCCCGCCGCCCGCACATGGCGCGCGTCATCGAGCGTCTCGCCCAGAACGATGACATCGCCCTCGCGGCTCACATCTTCCTGGATGACCACCCGGTCGCATCCGGCGGGCAGGGCGGCCCCGGTCGAGATCCGCGCCGCCTCGCCCTTGCCGATGACCTGCGCCAGCGGATGTCCCGCCGCCGCCTCGCCCACCACGCGAAACCGCGCCCCCGGCGCCACATCGGCAGCGGCCAGCGCGTATCCGTCCATGGCCGAGGCGGCAAAGGGCGGCTGGGTCAGCCGCGCCGCGACCGGTTCGGCCAGCACCCGGCCCAAGGCCTCGACCAGCGGCACCCGCTCGGACGCCATCGGCGTCACCAGCGCAAACAGACGCGCCAGAGCCTCGCTGACCGCGATCATCGGGCTTCGAACCGGCCGGACTTGCCGCCGTCCTTCAGCGTCACGCGAATGCCGCCGATGCTCATGTCCTTCTGCACCGCCTTGAGCATGTCATAGACCGTCAGCGCCGCCACCGAGACCGCCGTCAGCGCCTCCAGCTCCACCCCGGTCTGGCCGCTGGTGCGCACCGTCGCCTGCAGCCGCACGCCGGGCAGGTCCGGATCGGGCTTGAGATCGAGCGTGACATTGGTGATCGGCAGGGGATGGCAGAGCGGGATCAGCTCGGCCGTGCGCTTGGCCGCCATGATCCCGGCCACCCGCGCTATGCCCAGCACATCGCCCTTGGCGGCGCTGCCGGCCAGCACATGCGCCAGCGTCGGCGCCGACATCACCACATGGCCCTCGGCCACGGCCACCCGGTCGGTGACCGCCTTGCCCGAGACATCGACCATATGCGCCTTGCCGGCGGCGTCGAAATGGCTCAGTTCCTTGCCCGGCATCACAGCCCCCCCGCCGTCAGCGGCCGCGCCAGGAGCGCGCGGGTGGCGGCGGCCACATCGTCCTGCCGCATCAGGCTTTCGCCGATCAGGAAGGCCCGCGCCCCGTAACGCGCCATATCCGCCAGATCCTCGGGCGTGAACAGGCCGCTTTCGGCCACGATCAGCCGGTCCTCGGGCACAAGCCGCGCCAGTTGCCGCGTGGTGTCGAGCGTCACCTCGAAGGTGCGCAGGTTGCGGTTGTTGATGCCGATCAGCGGCGATTTCAGCGCGCCGGCCCGCTCCAGCTCCGGCGCGTCATGCACCTCGATCAGCACATCCATGCCCCAGTCGAAGGCCAGGGCTTCCAGTTCCGCCGCCTGCGCGTCCGACAGGCTGGCCATGATCAGCAGGATGCAATCGGCCCCCAGCGCCCGCGCCTCGGTCACCTGATAGGGGTCGTAGACGAAATCCTTGCGCAACACCGGCAGGTCGACCGCCGCGCGCGCCGCCACCAGAAAGGCGTCATCGCCCTGGAAGGACGGCCCGTCGGTCAGCACCGAAAGACAGGTCGCGCCGCCTTCGGCATAGGCCATGGCCAGCGCCGGCGGATCGAAATCGGCGCGAATCAGGCCGCGCGACGGGCTGGCCTTCTTGATCTCGGCGATCAGCCCATAGCCCTCGCGGGTCGCGTCCGAGATCTTGTCGGCAAAGCCGCGCAGCGCCCCGGCCGCGCGCGCGCGCCCCTCCAGTTCCGCCAGGGGCCGCGCCAGCTTGCGGGCGGCCACGTCTTCAAGCTTGTAGGCCTTGATCTTGTCGAGAATATCCATGCCTCGTCATAGCCGCCGGACGCGCCCTTGAAAAGCGCCCCCGGTCAGTCCGCCCCCGCTTCATTTTGGCGCAAATACCTCGGGGGGAGCCGCAGGCGGGGGGCAGAGCCCCCTCTGTCTTCCGTCCCGCCTCAGACGGCAGAGGTGATCCGCGCCAAGGTCTCGACCGCCCGCCGCGCCGCACCGGAATCGATCGATTGCGCGGCCAGCGCCGCGCCCGCCTTCAGGTCGGTCACCTTGCCCGCGACCAGCAGTGCGGCGGCCGAGTTCAGCAGCACCGCGTCGCGATAGGCCCCCGCCGCGCCGTCGAGCAGGGCGCGGAAGGCCTGGCCGTTCTCTTGCGGAGTGCCGCCGAGAATGGCCTCGAACGGATGCACCGCGAGCCCGGCCGCCTCGGGATGCACCTCGAATTCCGAGATCTCGCCATCCGCCAGCGCCGCCACCCAGCTGACGCCGGAAATGGCCAGCTCGTCGGTGCCGTCGCTGCCATGCACCAGCCAGGCGGCTTCCGATCCCAGCGTCTGCAGGGTCTCGGCCATCGGCCGGATCAGGGCGCGGGAAAAGGCGCCGGTCAGCTGGCGCCTGACGCCGGCCGGGTTGGTCAGCGGCCCGAGGATGTTGAAGATGGTGCGCGTGCCCAGTTCGGCCCGGGTCGGCATCACATGCTTGATCGCCGGGTGATGCATCGGTGCCATCATGAAGCCGATCCCGGCCTCGGCCAGCGCCTGTTCGACCACCGCCGGGCCGACCATGACGTTGACCCCCATCTGCCCCAGCGCATCGGCCGCACCCGATTTCGACGACAGGTTGCGGTTGCCATGCTTGGCCACCGGCACGCCCGCTCCCGCCACCACGAAGGCCGATGCGGTCGAGATGTTGAGCGTGCCCTTGCCATCGCCACCGGTGCCGACGATGTCCATCGCCCCCTCGGGCGCGCGCACCTTGTTGCATTTGGCGCGCATCACGGCAGCCGCGGCGGCGTATTCGTCCACCGTCTCGCCCCTTGTGCGCAGGGCCATCAACAGCCCGCCGATCTGGCTCGGCGTCGCGTCGCCCTCGAACAGGATCCCGAAAGCGGCCTCGGCCTGGGCCCGCGTCAGCGGACCTTCGGCGGCGGCATGGATCAGCGGCTTGAGCGCGTCGCTCATGCCGGCACCGGCACGGCATCGAGGAAATTCTTCAGCAGCGCATGGCCATGCTCGCTGGCGATGCTTTCGGGATGGAACTGTACCCCCTCGATCGGCAGGGTCCTGTGGCGCAGGCCCATGATGGTGCCGTCCTCGAGCCAGGCGGTGATCTCGAGGCAGTCGGGCAGGCTGTCGCGCTCGACCACCAGCGAATGGTAGCGCGTGGCGGCAAACGGGCTGGGCAGGCCGGCGAACACGCCTTTGCCCGCATGATGCATCTGCCCCATCTTGCCATGCACGATCTCGTGGCAGCGCACCACCTTGCCGCCGAAGGCCTCGCCGATGGCCTGATGCCCGAGGCAGACGCCCAGCAGCGGGGTGCGGGTCTCGGCGGCGGCGGCGGTCAGCGCCAGGCAGATCCCCGCCTGCGCCGGATCGCAGGGGCCGGGCGAGAGCACGATGGCCGAAGGCCTGAGCGCCATGGCCTCCTGCACGTTCAGCGCGTCGTTGCGGCGCACCACCACCTCGGCCCCGAGTTCGCCGAGGTAATGCACCAGATTATAGGTGAAACTGTCGTAATTATCGATCAGGAGCAGCATGATATGGTCCCGCATGGGAAAATGGGCTACCGCTGGCCAGTGCCGGGGCGGTATAGTCGGCCCCATTCATGGGCCGGGACGTGGGCCAGCGTCAAGGCGTCGGACCAATGACAGGCGGACAGGAGGCCGATTTCGCGATGCGGAGCTTTGTTTCAGGGGCCGTGCTGGCGGCGTTGATCTCCGCCGTCGTGCTCGCGACCCTGTCGCTGATGGGCGAACAACCTGCCGGCCGGCTGCCGCCGCAGACGCCGCAGCAAGATGTTGCCGCCGCGCCGCAATCGGATGGTGCCGCGCCGCCATTGCCCGCGCCGCCTGCCGAGGTCACGCCCATCGGCGCCAATCCCGAGGCCCAGACCCCGCCCGATGCCGCGGCAGCAACCGCGGACGCGCCGCTCGATCCGGCGGCACAGGTGGCCGCGCCGGTGCCGGAAACGGCATCGGTCGAGGCGGCCATTTCCAGCCCCGGTGCGCCGCAGGGCGCGCTGCCGCAGGCCGAGGATGTCAGCCCGGTGCTGCCCAATCCGCAGACCCTGACCCCGCAGCCCCCGGCAACCGAGACCGGGCCGGCGGTGGCGACCGATCCGGCCACGCCCGCGCAGCAGGACGTGGTGGCGCCCGAATTGACCGCGCCCGCCCCGGCCGCCGAGGCACCCGCCGCCGGTTCTGCCCCCGATGCGGCGCCCGGTCCCGATCAGGGCCCGGCGCTGGCACCGCCCCCGTCCGAGGATGCGGCACCCGTCACGGCCCCGGGCGGCGCACCTGCCGCCCAGGCACCAGCGGGCGACGCGCCCGCCGCCCAGGTACCAGCGGGCGACGCACCCGCCGCGCCGCCCCCGGTGATGGTCGAGTTGCAGGGCAGTTCCGCCACCCTGCCGGGAGGCAGCGCCAACGTGACCATCCGGCGCCCGGCGACCGCCGCCACGCCGGAGGCGGATAGCCTGGCGGATACCGCTGTGCCCGCCGCCGAACCCGCCGCCGGGCCCGCAGATGACCGCCCGGCTCTGGAGCGCTTTGCCGCCACATTCGACAATCCGTCCGACCTGCCGCTGATCGCGGTGCTGTTGGTCGATGACGGCTCGATGCCGGGCTCGGTCGCGGCGGTGGTCTCGACCGGCATGCCGGTGACCGTGGTGATCGACGCCGGCCAGCCGGATGCCGCCGGGCTGATGGCCGATTACCGCGCCGCCGGGATCGAGGTCGCGGCCATGACCCGGCTGCCCTTCGCGGCCCGGCCGGCGGATGCCGAGGTGACGATGGCTGCGGCCTTTGCCAGCCTGACGCAGGCCACGGCGCTGGTCGATCTGGGGCAATCGGGGCTGCAGGCCGACCGGCAGGTGACCGATCAGGTGATGTCGATCCTGTCCGATACCGGGCGCGGCTTCGTGACGCTGTCATCAGGGCTCAATCTGGCGGTGCGCGCCGCCGAGCAGGCGGACGTGCCCAATGCGGTGGTCTACCGCGACCTCGACAATCTCGATCAGGACAGCCGCGCCATCCGCCGATTCATGGATCAGGCGGCGTTCCGCGCGCGCCAGGATGGCGAGGTGGTGATGCTGGGCCGGGTGCGGCCGGACACCATTTCGGCGCTGGTGCTCTGGGGCACCGCCAACCGCGCGACGCAGGTTGCGGTCGCCCCGCTCTCGGCGCTGCTGGAGCGGCTGGGCGGGTAGGGATGCCCGCAAGCGGGCAGCCTCCGGCGGAGGTATTTGTGCCAAAATGAAGGGGCAAGAGCCGGCTCAGCCGTTGCTGTCGGCCCGGAACATGGTCGCGTCTTCGGCGGCGCGGCGGATGGCGTTGGATTTGTGCACCGTCTCCTGGTACTCGGCCTCGGGGTCGCTGTCATAGACCACGCCGCCGCCGGCCTGGATGTAGAGCTTCTGGTCCTGGAGCACGGCGGTACGCAGCGCGATGCACATGTCCATGTCGCCGCCGGCGCTGAAATAGCCGACCCCGCCACCATAGACGCCGCGCTTTTCGGGCTCCAGCTCGTCGATGATCTCCATGGCGCGCACCTTGGGGGCGCCCGAGACGGTGCCGGCGGGCAGGCCCGCCAAGAGCGCCGAGAGCGCATCGTGATCCGGGGCCAGCTCGCCCACCACGTTGGAGACGATGTGCTTGACATGGCTGTAGCGCTCGATGGTGAATTTCTCGGTCGGGCGCACGGTGCCGACGCGGGCCACCCGGCCGACATCGTTGCGGCCCAGATCGAGCAGCATCAGGTGCTCGGCCAGTTCCTTCCTGTCGGCCAGCAGGTCGGCCTCGTAGGCGCGGTCCTGTTCGGGAGTGGCGCCGCGCGGGCGGGTGCCGGCGATGGGGCGGATGGTCACTTCGGAGCCGAAGACCCGCACCAGGATCTCGGGGCTGGCGCCGATCACCTGGAAGCCGCCGAAGTTGAAGAAGAACATGAAGGGCGAGGGGTTGGTGCGGCGCAGCGAGCGGTAGAGCGCGAAGGGCGGCTCGCGGAATTCCTGCGTCCAGCGCTGGGCGGGGACCACCTGGAAGATGTCGCCGGCGCGGATGTAGTCCTTGGCCTTTTCGACAGCCTGCTTGTAGCCCGCATGGGTGAAGTTCGACACCGGCGGCGCCGGCGGGCGCGGGTCCGAGAGCGCGCGGCTGTCGCCGGGGACGGGGCGGTCAAGCGCGCGCTGGGCGTCCATCACCCGTTCGGCCGCCTGCGCATAGGCGGCGCGCGCCGACAGGCCGCCGCCCGCCCAGGCCGGGGCCACGAGGATCACGTCGCCCTTGACCCCGTCCAGCACCGCCACCAGCGAGGGGCGCAACAGCACCGCATCAGGCAGGCCGATCGGGTCGGGATTGACATGGGGCAGGTCCTCGACCAGCCGGATCATGTCATAGCCCAGATAGCCGAATAGCCCGGCCGAGGCGGCGGGAAGGCCATCGGGCAGGTCGATGCGGCTTTCGGCCAGGAGCGCGCGCAGGTTGGCCAGCGGCTCGCCCGGTTCGTCGGCGAAGGCCTCGTCGTCGTAACGGGCGCTGCGGTTGAGGCGGCTGGTGCGGCCGTGGCATTCCCAGATCAGGTCCGGGTTCATGCCGATGATCGAATAGCGCCCGCGCACCTCGCCGCCGGTGACGCTTTCCAGCATGAAGGCATGCTTGCCCGCGCCCGACAGCTTGAGCATCAGCGAGACCGGCGTGTCGAGATCGGCGGCGAGCCGGGTCCAGACCACCTGGTTGCGCCCCTCGGCATGGCCGGCGGCGAAGCTGTCGAAGCTGGGGCTGAGAGCCATCGTGCCGCCTACTGGAACTGGGTGAGGACCGCGTTGATCGCGCCCTGATCCAGCTCGACCGTGGTCCGCTCCTGCAGGGCGCGGTTGTAGATGGTGAAGATGTCCTGCGCGATGCCCGACCCCGCCTGTTCGGCGATGGCGGCGCGGTTGGCCGCGACGGTGGCATTGGCCGGGTCGGCGGCATGGACCGCGTCGATGCGCAGGATCACCGCGCCCTCGGGCAAGGGCAGCACCCGTGCCTCGCCCGGCTGCATGGCGAATGCGGTGGCGGCGAATCCCTCCGGCGTGCCGGGCAGGAAGGCGCTGCGGGTGAGGTTGGCCTCGGTATCGGCGGTCAGGCCGAGGGCCGCGAAATCGCTTTCCGGCGTGATCTGCGCCCGCAGGTCCTCGGCGGCGGCAAGGATCAGCACCTGCGTCTGCGCGGCCTGCCAGCCGGCGACCACCCGGTCGCGGACCGCGTCGAGCGGTTGCAGGGTCGGCGGGCGGATCTCGTCGACGCTGAGCGCGAAGATGCCGCCATCGGCCAGCGTGACCAATGACGGGTAGTCGCCGGGCCGGGCGGCTGCTGCCGCCTCGCGGAAGGTGTCATAGGCGGCGATGCCCTCGGTGCTGTCCGCGGTCCAGTCGATCTGGCCTGCGACCATGTCGGTGCGCGTGACCAGATCGGCGATCGAGGCGCCGCCGGCCAGCAGGTCGGTGATGCCATCGGCGGAATCCTCGATCACCCGGCGGGCGCGCGCCGCGGCCAGTTCGCCGCGCAGCTCGGGCACGGCCTCCTCGAAGGGGGTTTCCCTGGCGAGCAGGACCGCGTTGACGCGGAACAGCGCCGGGCCGAGACTGGACATCAGCGGCCCGACCACATCGCCGGCCCCGGCGGCAAAGATCGCCTGGCCGGCGGCGCCCAGCTCTTGCTGGACCACATCGCCCAGATCGGTATCGGCCAGATCGAGGCCGCGCTCGGCCACCAGCGTCTCGAAATCGGCGCTGCCGTCGCTGACGCGGGCCATCGCCGCATCCGCCTGGGCCTGATCGCCGAAGACCAGCCGCTCGACCAGCCGCCGCTCGGGCAGCTGGAACTCGGAAATCCGGCTCTGGTAGAGGTCGCGCAGGGCGCCTTCGTCGATCTCGATCTGGTCCTGGATCATTTCGGGGGTGAGCCAGGCGAAGGAGATCGCCTTGGTCTCGGGCAGGGTGAAATCGTCGGGATGGGCCTCGTAATAGGCCTGAAGATCGGCATCCGTGGCCTCGGCCACCGGCCCGGCGAGGATATCGGACGCCACCGGCGCCCAGGTGACGGTGCGGGTCTCGCCCACATAGGCGGCAAGGATCCCGGCATAGGTCGTGGGCTGCGACAGGCCCGCCACCACCGCGGCCTGCAGCACCGTGCGGGAAATCTCTTCGCGCAGGGACGTTTCGAACTCGCCCTCGTCCATCCCGGCGCGGTCGAGCGCGATGCGATAGGCCTCGCGGTCGAAATTGCCGTCGAGTCCCTGGAAGGCCGGGATGCCCAGCACCGCCTCGCGCACGCGCGCATCGCCGACCGACATGCCCAGATGCGCCGCCTCGTTGTCGAGCGTGCGGGTGGCCACCAGCCGGCTGAGCGCGGCCTGATCGATGCCGAAGGACGAGATCTGCGCGAAGGTCAGGCGGGTGCCGACCTGGGCCTCAAGGGCGCGGATGTCCTGGTTCAGCGTCTGGGAATAGGACTCCATGGTGATGCGCATGTCGCCCACGGTGCCGATCGAGCTGACGCTGCCGCCAAGGCTGGTGCGGCCGAAGCCCAGAAGCCCGACGACAATGAAGCCCAATACCGCCCAGACGAAAAAGTTTCCGCCGCGTTTCTTCGCCATGTCCGTCGCCTCATTGCTGCCCGTCGCGCCACTTCCCGAACCCGCTGCGGAAATGGTCGCATCTGAATAGGCGGATGGGCAGGGCTGCGCAAGGCGCGTCGGTCAGAGTTGCACCGCTTCAAGCCGGTCAAACAGCGCCCCGATCCCGGCCCTGTCGATATTGGCAAACGCGATGCGCAGCTGGCGCTTGCCCTCGGGCGACCCTTCGGGCGTGAACATGGTGCCGGGCAGCACCAGAACCCCGGCAGTTGCCACCAGCCGGCGCGCCACCTCGTCGGAGTCGATGGCGAAAGGGTGCTCGACATAGGCGAAATAGGCGCCGCAGCCCAGGAGCTTCCAGCCCCGCGCGGCAAGGCGGGGAAACCCTTCCTCGATTGCGGCGCGGCGGTCAAGGATCTCGGCCCGCTCGCCGGCCAGCCATTGACCGAGGTAGCGCATCCCCCAGAGGGCGGCGTGCTGGCCGATCTGGCTGGGGCAGATCGCCACCGTGTCGAGGAATTTCTCGGCCTCGGCCAGCCGCTCGGGCGAGGCGGTCATGGCGCCGACCCGGTGGCCGGTCAGGCGGTAGGCCTTGGAGAAGGAATAGAGCTGGATCAGGGTGCGGTCCCAGTCGGGCTCGGAAAACAGGTCATGCGCCGCGCCGCTGCGGCTGTCGAAATCGCGGTAGGTTTCGTCCAGAATCAAGGCGATACCGTGCGTTCTTGCCAGATCGTAGAAGGCGCGAACCGTGGCGGCCGGATATTCGACCCCGCCGGGATTGTTGGGGCTTACCAGCACAATGGCGCGGGTGCGCGCGGTGATCAGCCCGGCGGCGCGGGCGGCCTCGGGGATCAGGCCGGGGCCGGTATGCAGACCCACCATGCGGATGCCGGACATGTCCAGCCACATGCGGTGGTTGAAGTAATAGGGCAGCGGCAGGATCACCTCGTCGTCCTCGCCGCACAGCGCGTCGATGGCGGCGGTGAAAGCCTGGTTGCAGCCCGAGGTGATCGCCACCTGCTGCGCGCTGACCTGGCCGCCATATTCGGCCGTCCAGCGCGCCGCGACCTCGGCGCGCAGATCGGGCAGGCCAAGGACCGGGCCGTAGAGATGCGCCTCGGGCCTGGTCATCACCACATCGGCGATGGCGCGCAGCATCGGCTCGGGCGGCGGCTCGACCGGGGCCGCCTGGCTGACATTGATCAGC
>CAUJIU010000148.1 GCA_963205075.1 Pseudomonadota bacterium
GACATGGCCGCTGACCAGCCGGTCCATCGGCCAGTGGTCAAGCGCATCAAGGCCCGTGTCAGGCGCCAGCGGTCCGGGATCGGCGGCGAGGTTCGCGAACACGAAGCCGTTCCAGACCTGCACCGCGACCGGCAACAGGCCATGCTCGCTCTTGGCGAAGTCCGCTGTTGGTGTCGCAAAGGCGGTCGAGATCAGGCGGCCATCGGCCGCGTAGCTCCAGGCGTGATAGGGGCAGCGGATCAGCTTGCCGGTCTGCGGCGTCACCTTGGCCGAACACAGTTCGGAGCCGCGATGGCGGCAGACATTGTGATAGCCGCGCAAGCCATCGTCGTGCCACAGCAGGATGAGGCTTTGGCCGGCCACGCTCACCCGCCGGATCTGGCCGGCCCGGAAATCCGCCTGCCGCCCGACGCAGACCCATTCGCGCGACCAGATCGCCCGCAATTCGGCCTCATGCCACGCCTGGTCCAGATAGGCCCGCCGGGGCAGGGTCGCCGGGCAGTGGTCCAGCAGCGGCGAGACCGGGCGGGCGTGATGGCTCATCAGAAGTCCTCCGGCGGCGTGGCGCGGCGGCGGGCGGGCGAAAAGAACGGGCGCTGGGTCACGCGGGCCGGGACCATCAGCTTGACGTAGTTCAACTCGCGCATGGCGTAGATCTCGACCCAGAGATCCTCCGATTTCGGCCCCAGGTAAGAGCGGCGCAGCTGCGCCAGCGCGATGTTGCGCTTGAGCGTCGGCGACCAGAGCGCGGCGGTGACCACGCCCGCCTCCCGTTCCTTGCCATGATAGAGGATCGCGCCCTCGGCGCTGACATTGCCGGCGATATCGAGCCCGACCAGCGCCCATTCGGACGCGCCGGACTCCCGCTCGGCCAACAGCGCCCGGCGGCCGTTGAAATGGCCCTTCTCCCAGTCGATCAGCCAGTCCAGCCCCAGCTCGAACGGCGAGCGCACGCGGTCGGGGCGCAGCGCCTGTTCGGCCGGGACGAAATCGGCGCCGGCAATCAGGAAACCCGCCTCGATGCGCACCATGTCGAGCGCGTCCGAGCCGATGGGCCGGATGCCCCAGGGCGCGCCGGCCTGCATCAGGTGATCCCACAGCGCCAGCGCCTGCCTGGGGTCGGCCCAGATCTCGTAACCCAGGTCGCCGGTAAAGCCGGTGCGCGAAATGCGCAAAGGTTTGTCCTGAAACGAAACTTCGGCAATGCGGAACGGCTTGAGCGTGCTGACATCCCATCCGGCGGCCTTCAGCGTCTGCGCCGAGCACGGCCCCTGAAGCGACAGGGCGGCTATGTCTTCGGTCACTTCCCTGACGGCGACATCGTAGCCGATCGCGCTGTCCAGCAGCCAGGGCAGGTGGCGTTCCTGACAGCAGAGCAGGAACTCGGTCTCGCCAAGGCGGAACAGGGTGCCGTCATCCATTACCTTGCCATTGTCATCGCACCAGACGGTGTAATGCACGGCACCCACCGGCAGCCTGGCGACGCTGCGCACCAACAGCCGGTCGAGATAGTCCTGCGCCTGCGTGCCGCTGATCTCGTACTTGACCATCGGGCAGAGGTCATAGACCGACACCGCGTTGCGGACGGCGGTGTATTCCATCTCGGTATCGCCGAAATCGGTGGCGCCCTGATAACCGGCCCATGCCGCCCAGTGGCCATGCAGGTTGGCGGCCGAGGTGCGGGGATGGAACGGCGTCTGCAACAGCGGCGTCTTGTAGTGGAGGCGCTTGTCCCTCATTGCCCGCCCTCCGCCAGCAGCGCGCCGGCTGCGTTCCAGCCCGGGGCGCCGGAAATGCCGCCGCCGGGATGGCTGCCCGCGCCGGCCAGCCAGAGGCCGGCAAGCGGCGTGCGGTACTGCGCCACCCCGGCGAAGGGGCGCAGGAACAGCATCTGCTCTGCCGCCAGATCGCCGTGATGCCAGCTGCCGCCGCTCATCCCGTAGCGCGCCTCGATGTCATAGGGCATCAGCAGTTCGGCATGCAGGATCAGCTTGCCGATGCCGGGCGCGTGCTTTTCCAGCACCGCGAGCGTGTTGGCCAGCATCTCGGCGCGGGCGGCGTCGGGGTCGGCGGGGTTGTAGGGGGCGAATTGCACGATGGCTGACAGGCTGTGCTGGCCCTCCGGGGCCATGCCCGGCTCATGCGCGCTGGGCAGCACGATCTCCATCACCGGGGACTTGGGCACTTCGCCGTATTTCACCGGGTTGAAGGCGGTTTCGACCGCGTCGACCGAGGGCGCGATGACGATGCGCGCGCGCAGGTCGGCGCCGGTGAATTCCGGCGCGCCCGACAGGGCCAGATGCAACTTGGCCGCGCCGCCCCGGGCACGGATGCCGCGCGCCTGCCGCAGGAAACCGGTGTCGAGATGGGCGGGGCCAACCAGCCTGGCAAAGGTCGTGCGCGGGCAGATGGCCGAGATGACCCGGCCCGCCGCAATCTCCTCGGAACTGTCCAGCCGCACACCCACCGCGCGGTCACCGCCCACGGTGATCGCCGCGGCCCGCTGCCCGGTCAGGATCACCACGCCTGCGGCATGCGCGGCCTCGGCCATGGCGCTGGCGACCGAGCCCATTCCGCCCGCGGGCAGAGCCAGCCTTGCCCCGCCCGAGATGCGGTTGAGCAGCCCCAGAAGCGAGTTGGGCGAGCGTGGCCCGGCCCATGCCCCGAGCGTGGTGTCAAACGCCACGAGGCCCATCAGCCGGTCATCGGTCAGGTCGTCTTCCAGCACATCGGCGATGTTGATCAGGAACAGGCGCATGAACTCGCGGAACTCATCCTTGCCCATCGCGCGGATCGACAGGCCCGCACGTGCCAGCGCCAGCATGTCGTTGCCCGCCTTGCGCGCGATGCGCGGCGGGGTCATGGCGCGGAACGGCGCCAGCTTGCCGGCAAAACGGGTGAGCCGCGCCTGCATTTCCTGCCAGGCCTCCATGTCCGCCGGGTCGAGGCCCTGCACCTTGCCGAACACGCCGCGCATGGTCAGCGGCGCGGGCCCCGGAACGGCCGTCACCAGATCGGAGGCCGCCAGCTTCAGCCCGTGGCGCTCCAGCGCCATGCCCCTGGCGACGCGCGGGTCGAGCATGTGCAGCAGATGCGCCAGCCCGCTGACCCGGAAACCGGGCGCGAATTCGACCGTGCCGGCCCCGCCGCCGACCTCGGGCGCGGCCTCGATCACCACCACCTTGCGGCCCGCCTGCGCCAGCCGGGTGGCGCAGGCCAGCCCGTTGGTTCCGCCCCCGATGATGGCTACGTCAAATGACTGCATAGGCGTCACTCATCTGATGGCCGATCCGCGCGTCGCGCAGGATCTCGGCCGCCGCATTGCGCCCCGGCGCGCCCATGACCCCGCCGCCCGGATGGGTGGACGAGCCGCTGATCCACAGGTCGCGGATCGGGGCGCGATATTGCGCGTAGCCGGGCACGGGGCGGTTGAACAGCAACTGGTCAAAGGTCAGCTCGCCCTGAAAGATGTTGCCCTCGGTCAGGCCGACCTCGGCCTCCAGCTCGCGCGGGGTGCGGATCTCGGCATGCAGGATCAGCGACTTGAAGCCCGGCGCATAGGTCTCGATCTGGTCGATGCAGGTGGCGCCAAAGGCGTCGCGGTCGGCGTCGGTCCAGTCCTTGCCGGCGATTTTCGGCGGCGCGTATTGCACGAAGCAGGACATGAAATGCTTGCCCGGCGGGGTCATGGTCGGGTCGATCATGGTGGGGATCATCACATCCTGAAACGGGTCGCGGCTGAAATGGCCCGACTTCCAGTCGTCATAGGCGCGCTCCATCCGCTCGACCGAATCGGTGAAATGCAGGTCGCCGCGCAGGTTGGGGGCGCCTTCGGGCAGGGCGGTGAATTTCGGCGCGGCATCAAGCGCGATGTTCAGCTTGCCCGACGAGCCGCGCGTCTTGAAGCGCCGCACCTGGCGGACGAATTGCGCGGGCAGTTCAGCCTCGTCGACATGGCGCAGGAAGGTGCGCTTGGCATCCATGTTGGAGATGACCCGCGCCGCATGGATCTGCTCGCCATCCTCGGTCTCGACCCCGATGGCGCGGCCCTGCCGCACCAGAACCCGCTTGACCGCCTTGCCGGTGCGCACCTCGCCGCCGGCGGCTTCCAGCGACCGGGTGAGGGCCCGCGTGATCGCGCCCATGCCGCCGCGCGCAAAGCCCCAGGCGCCGACATTGCCGTCCACATCGCCCATGTAGTGATGCAACAGCACATAGGCCGAGCCCGGAGACATCGGCCCCAGCGCGGTGCCGATGATGGCCGAGACCGCCAGATAACCCTTGATCACCGGATTCTCGAAATATTCGTCGAGAAAGTCGGATATCGACATGGTCCAGAACCGGATCATGCCGGCAATCTGCGCCTCGGGCAGGTCCATGACCTTGCGGCCGATCCAGGCCAGTTCGGCAAGGTCGCGCGGCCGGAAGCGCGCCGGATCGGGCGGGGTGCGCATCAAGAGCGGCCGGATGAACCGGCAATGCTGCATGACATCGCGCGAATAGCGGTCATAGGCCTCGGCGTCGCGGGCGCTGAAGCGGGCGAATTCGCGCCGGTTGGCGTCATGGTCGCGGAACATGCCCAGATAGCCGCCATCGCGGGTAAACACCGCGCCGCCCTCATAGGGCAGGATCTGCAGCCCGTATCTCGACAGTTCGAGGTCCCGCATGATCTCGGGCCGGAACAGCGACGAGACATAGGAACAGTTGGAATAGGTAAAGCCCGGATACAGCTCGCGGCTGACCGCCGCGCCGCCGATCCAGTCGTTCTTTTCCAGCACCGCGACCTTCATCCCGGCGCGGGCAAGGTAGCTGGCAGTCACCAGCCCGTTATGCCCGGCCCCGATGATGAGTGCATCCAGCACCATGCTCAGGCTGCCGCCAGATCTTGCATGGTCAGGTCCACTGCCCTCTCGACCGCCTTGAGCGTATCGTCAAGGCAGGAGCGGTCATGCGCTTCGCACATGAACCACGGCTCGCGCGAGTCCGGCTCGCAGATGATGCCGAGATCGTGCAGATGTGCGGCCATCGCGTCGTAGAAGCTGTAATCCGATTTCTTCCAGGCGCGGTAGTTGTCGGGCGCTTTCTCGGCAAAGAACAGCCCGAACATCGAGGGATGCCCGGTGAAGGAATGGACGATGTCGCGCTCTTTCAGGATGGCGCTGATGCCGTCCATCAGGCTCTGCCCGTAGGCCGCGACGGTTTCCAGCGCGTCGGTTTCGTCAAGGATGCGCAGGCATTCCTCGGTCGCGGCCATGCTGACCGAATGGGCGGTATAGGTGCCGCCATGGGCCGCCTTGCCGTAGGCGAAGCTGCGCATCACTTCCTCGCGCCCGCCGATGGCGGCGATGGGATAGCCGTTGCCCATGGCCTTGGCGAAGGTCGAGATATCGGGCACCACGCCCAGGATCGACTGGATGCCGCCGCGCGCCACCCGGAAGCCGGTCTTGACCTCGTCGATGATCAGCAGCACCCCGTAGCGGGTGCACAGATCGCGGGCGAGGCGGACATATTCGGGCGTGGCCGAGATGCCGCAGCAATTGCCCTGGATCGGCTCGATCAGCATGGCGGCCATGGTGTCGCCATGCTTGCGGAAGGTGTCTTCCAGCCGCTGCATGTCGTTCATCGGCACCAGATGCGCCAGGGCGCGCAGGTCCTGCGGCACCCCCTTGGAATAGGCGATGACTTCGGGATCGCGGTTCTGGTTCGGCTCCCAGTCCTCGACATTGGCGATCCACATCGCCGCGTCGAACAGGCCGTGATAGCCGCCCTCGACCAGCAGGTAGCTGTCGCGCCCGGTATGGGCGCGGGCCAGCCGCAAAGCCGCCATCACCGCCTCGGTGCCGGAGTTGGAGTAGCGCACCAGATCGACGCCGGGGACCATCTTGGCGATGCGGTCGGCCACGATCAGCTCACGCTCGGTCGACAGGGCAAAGACCCCGCCCACCTCCATGCCGCGCCGCGCGGCGGCATCCACGCGGTCATCGGCATAGCCCAGGATCGCCGGGCCGTAGCCCAGCCGGTAATCGACGTAGTTGTTGCCGTCGATGTCCCAGAAGCGGCCACCCTTGCCGTGATCGACATAGATGGTGCGGTCCTCGCCCCAGTAGCGGAAGGTCGAGGCGACGCCGAGCGGCAGCCGCTTGAGCGCTTTCTGGAAATGGGCATTGGAACGGGTGAGCTTGCGAGCGGGCATGATAAGATCCTGATATAGGCCCGCCAACCGCCGCGCAGCGCGCCACGGAACCGGGCCGGAGAGTGGGATGACCAAGCGTCCCACGATATTGACTGCGCTGTCAATATGATTTTGACTGTATAGTCAGTCAGTCTTTTGGGAGTGCGGAGCATGGCCCCGCGCGATAGGATCGGCGGGCGGGTCAAGGACCGCATCCGGCAGCACCGGAGGGAGGTGGCGCATATGGACGATGACCGTGGCGGCGCGGCCGCCAAGGCCCCGCGCAAGCTCAGCCGCGAGGCGCGGCGCGTGCAACTGATCGAGTCGACCATCGAGGTGATGGCGCGCAACGGCTATGCCCGCACCACGCTGACCGAGGTGGCCCGTCAGGCCGGTCTCAGCCACGGGCTGGTGAACTTCCATTTCGCCTCCAAGGAAGGGCTGCTGGCCGAAACCCTCGCCTATCTGGCCGAGGAATATCGCCGCAACTGGGAGACCGCGCTGGCCCGCGCCCCGGCCAGCCCGGCGGCACGTCTGGACGCCATGATCCGCGCCGATTTCGAGCCGTCGATCTGCACCCCCACCCGCCTGTCGGCCTGGTGTTCGTTCTGGGGCGAGGCGCAGGCGCGACCGGTCTATCAGGAAAACTGCGGCGCCAATGACGACCTGTACAATTCGACACTGGAGCAACTGTGCCGCGAGATCACGGCCGAAGGCGGCTACCCGGTGGACCCGGTCCTGATCGGGCGCGGGCTGCGGGTGATGCTCGAAGGCGCCTGGCTGGAAATGATGACCATGAGCCGGCCCTATGAGCGCGAGGTGGGCCTGCGGGCCATCCATGCCTGTGTCGCGGCCTTCTTTCCAAAGCATTTCGACGCCGACGGCCTGATCGGTTAACGGATGGTTGCGGCCGCGCGCGCCGGGCCAACGCGGGCGTTACTTCCGCAAGGCACTCTGCCGGCACCGCAACCTGTCTGAGAGTGTCCCCATGTCCGATGCGTCGACCCATTTGGGTCTGCCCTACCTGCTGCCCGCGCAGGCGCAGAAACACGTCACGCACAACGAGTCGCTGCGGCTTCTCGACCTTGTGACCCAGCTTTCGGTCAAGTCGGCGGACCTTGCCGCCCCGCCCGGCACCAGCGCCGAAGGCGACAGGTATCTGGTCGCGGCCGGCGCGCTGGCCCCCTGGCTGGGGCAGGAGGAGCGGATTGCCTGTTATCTCGACGGCGGCTGGAGCTTTCTGCTGCCGCAGGCCGGGTGGACCGCCTGGGTCGAGGATCAGGCCGAACTGCGGGTGTTTGACGGCGCGGCCTGGGTGGTTCCGGCATCGAGCCTGCCCCAGACCATGCCGATGATCGGCGTCAATGCCACCGCCGACACCACCAACAGGCTGACGGTTTCGGCCCCGGCGACGCTTCTGAACAACGCCGGCGCGGGCCATCAGCTCAAGATCAACAAGGCGGCGCAGTCCGATACCGCCTCGCTGCTGTTCCAGTCCAACTGGTCGGGCCGGGCCGAGATGGGGCTGGCCGGCGACAACGATTTCCGCATCAAGGTCAGCGCCAATGGCTCGGCTTTCTCGGAGGCCATGAAGATCGACGCCGCCACCGCCAAGGTGAGCTTTCCGGCCGGTCTCAGCGGTCTGGCCCCGGCCGCATTCGGCGCCGGCTCGCTGGTGACGACCGGCTATGTCACCTCCAAGGGCTCTGACCTGGTGACCAACGGCACCGGGCTTCTGGGCAACAACTACAATTTCCCGGCCAACTTCGCCTATGATTCGACCGTGACCCCGGCCCTGCCGGCCTCATTCAGCTGTGCAGGCTATTACCCCGGCGCGGTCGAGATGACCGAGTTCCTGCCCGTGGACCCCAACCAGGTCTATCGGCTGATGTCCTATGTCCATCAGGAATCCACCCCCGGCAACTGGTCGGGCTATGCCACCGGCGAGCGGCACATGCAGTATATGGGGCTCAACTGCTATGATGCGGACCTGCTGCCCATCCTGGTGCAGCACCATGCCCGCTACCGCCACAGCGGCACCGACAGCCGCACCACGCTGGCCGCGCCCATGAAGCCCGGTGACACCACGGTCACCCTGACCAACTCCGCCGGCTGGAACGAAAGCGCCTCAGCCACCTTTTCGCGCGGGCTGATCGTGTTCGGCTATCGCAATGCGGCGGGCTATCTCTACAACGACTACAGCCGCCTGATCGAGCCGGACATGTTCGACCTCGGCGGGGTCAACAAGACCACGCATGTGGTGACGCTGAAAAAGCCGGTCCCGGCCTCGCTGGGCAATCCGGCCGACGGGCAGGGCATCTGGCCCGCGGGCACCCCGATTGCCAATTCCCATTCCGGCAGCGCCTACAAGTACAGCTTCTTCGGCGGTCTGGTGCCCTCCCAGACCAACACCTGGTATCGCTCAACCTCGTTCATCGGCGGCATCGATCGCTCGGGCGGCAACGTGACCAACAACTTCACCCCCGGCACTGCGTTCACCAAGGTGTTCTGGCTGCCCAACTTCTCCAACCGCTCGGGCGGCTATTCGACCTATGCCGATACCGGCGCCGGTCACAAGGTGCGCTTCGCCGGGGTTTCGGTGATGCCGTTCCTGGTGGGCGACCTGGTGGCGGTGACCAGCGGCAGCGTCTCGGGCAGCTTCACCGTGCGCGCGCCGCTGGCCAACCCCGGCACCGGCGCGCTGTCGATGGCGGCGGCGACCGCGACGGTGGTGGCGGTCTGATCCCGCCGGGTGGCTTGCCGCAAGGGGCGGGCCACCCTAAGTAGGGTCCATGAGAAACTGGATCCCCTTCATCAAGAAACCGCCCATGGTCGCCGTCCTGCGGTTGCAGGGGTCGATCTCCAACACCACGCGCGGGCTTGACGATGTCAGCCTCGGCCCGCTGATCGAACGCGCATTCGCGCGCGGCAAGCCGGCGGCTGTCGCGCTCGAGATCAACTCGCCCGGCGGCTCGCCGGTCCAGTCCTCGCTGATCGCGGCGCGGATCCGCCGGCTGGCCGAGGAAAAGCAGGTGCCGGTGCTGGCCTTTGTCGAGGATGTGGCCGCCTCCGGCGGCTACTGGCTGGCCTGCGCGGCGGACGAGATATTCG
>CAUJIU010000149.1 GCA_963205075.1 Pseudomonadota bacterium
CGCAGGTCGAAGGTCTGGGCGAGGTGGTTGTCGATGTGGCCTATGGCGGCAACTTCTACGCCATCGTCGATCCGCAGAAATGCTTTGCCGATCTGGCCGATGTCTCGGCCTCTGACCTGTTGCGCTGGAGCCCGCTCTTGCGCCGGGCGCTGAATGGCAAATACGAGTTCCGCCACCCCGAAAAGCCCGAGATCGGCGGCCTGAGCCACATCCTGTGGACCGGCAAGCCGACCCAGCCCGGCGCCACCGCGCGCAACGCGGTGTTCTACGGCGACAAGGCGATCGACCGCTCGCCCTGCGGCACCGGCACCTCGGCGCGCATGGCGCAATGGGCGGCCAAGGGCAAGCTGACGGTGGGTGACGAATTCGTGCATGAAAGCATCATCGGCTCGATGTTCCGGGGCCGGGTCGAGGCGGCCGCCAGGGTGGGCGAGCGGGAGGCGATCATCCCCTCCATCGCCGGCTGGGCGCGGGTGACGGGCCTGAACACCATTTTCATCGACGACCGCGATCCTTTCGCGCATGGATTTCAGGTCAGATAGGAGCCCGACATGAAGATCACCGCCATCCGCGCCTACCAGGTCGATCTGCCGCTGAAAGAGGGGCGCTACAGCTGGTCCAACGGCAATTTTGTCGAGGTGTTCGACGCCACGGTGGTCGAGGTGCAGACCGATGCGGGCATCACCGGCTGGGGTGAATGCTGCCCGCTGGGCTCGGCCTATCTGCCCGCCTATGCGCTGGGCGTGCGGTCCGGTCTGGCCGAGATCGCGCCCAAGGTCATCGGGCTGGATCCGCGTGACCTGGGGCAGTTGAACCGGCATATGGACGCGGTGCTGCGCGGGCATCCCTACGTCAAGGCCGCCATTGACGTGGCCTGCTGGGATATTCTGGGCAAGGCCACCGGCCTGCCGGTCTATCAGCTGCTGGGCGGCAAGGCGCGCGATGATATCGCGCTTTACCGGGCCATCTCGCAGATCGAGCCTTCGGCCATGGCCGCCAATGTGGCGGGCTATCGGGATGAAGGTTACACCAAGTTCCAGCTCAAGGTCGGGGCCGACGCGGACAGCGACATCGCCCGCATCCGGCTCTGCGCCGCCGAGATGCGGCCGGGCGACATCCTGGTTGCTGACGCCAATACCGGCTGGACCATGCATGAGGCCGCCCGGGTGGTGAACGCGGTGCGCGACATTGATGTCTATATCGAGCAGCCCTGCCCGACCTACGAAGAATGCCTGACCACCCGGCGGCGCACCGCGCTGCCCTTCATCCTGGACGAGAACATCGGCAATACCCGCGACCTGATGCGCGGCATTGCCG
The DNA here is from genome assembly GCA_963205075.1 of Pseudomonadota bacterium. GTDB lineage: Bacteria > Pseudomonadota > Alphaproteobacteria > Rhodobacterales > Rhodobacteraceae > KLAP22. The sequence continues at coordinate 1,318 of CAUJIU010000149.1, forward strand.
ACGGGGCGATGGACGTCATCAACCTCAAGATCTCCAAGGTGGGCGGGCTGACCAAGGCGCGGGCCCTGCGCGATCTGTGCATGGATGCCGGTATTCCGATGACCATCGAGGATACCTGGGGCGGCGATATCGTCACCGCCACCATCGCGCATCTGGCGCAGTCGACACCCGAGGAATTCGGGTTTTCAGCCACCGATTTCAATTCCTACGGCACCAAGGACATCGCCACCGGCGCCCCCAAACGGGTCAAGGGGATGATGCGGGCCTCGGACGCGCCGGGGCTCGGCATCACGCCGATCCTGTCGGCGCTGGGCGCGCCTGTCCTGTCGGTCTGATGCGCAGCGCGCGCGCCATCCACATCGTCGGCTGCCATGCCGAGGGCGAGGTGGGCGACGTGATCGTTGGCGGCGTCGCGCCGCCGCCCGGCGAGACCATCTGGGAGCAGTCGCGCTGGATTGCCCGTGACCAGAGCCTGCGCAACTTCGTGCTGAACGAGCCGCGCGGCGGGGTGTTCCGGCATGTCAACCTGCTGGTCCCGCCAAAGGATCCCCGCGCGGCGATGGGCTGGATCATCATGGAGCCGGTGCATACCCCGCCCATGTCCGGCTCGAACGCCATCTGCGTGGCCACCGTGCTGCTGGACACCGGCATCGTGCCGATGACCGGGCCCGAGACGCGCTTCATGCTCGAAGCGCCGGGCGGGCTGGTGCAGATCGTGGCGACATGTCAGGGCGGCAAGGCGGTATCCGTCCGGGTTACCAACGTGGCGAGCTATGCCCAGCGGCTGGATGCGGCCATCGAGGTCGCAGGCATCGGCACGGTGCGGGTCGATACCGCGTTTGGGGGTGACAGCTTCGCGCTGGTCGATGCCGCCTCGCTTGGCTTTGCGCTGCAACCCGACGAGGCGCGCGACCTGGCCGAGGCCGGGGTCCGCATCACCCGCGCCGCGACCGAGCAGATCGGGTTTGCCCATCCTGACAACCCCGATTGGCGCCACATATCCTTCTGCCAGTTTACCGCCCCGGTCACGCTTGAGGCCGGCGTCAGGACCGGGCGCAACACGGTGGCCATCGAGCCGGGCAAGCTCGACCGCTCGCCCACAGGCACCGGCTGTTCGGCGCGGATGGCGGTGATGCATGCGCGCGGCGAACTTGGCCTGGGCGAGAGGTTCGACGGCGTGTCGATCATCGGCAGCCGGTTCGAGTGCCGTATCGAGGCCGAAACGACCCTGGGCGGCCTGCCTGCCATCGTGCCGTCGATCTCGGGCCGGGGCTGGATCACCGAGACCAAGCAGTTGCTCTGCGACCCCGACGACCCTTGGCCGCAGGGCTATCGGGTGGCCGACACCTGGCCCATGGACCGGACCCGTCTCACGCCGCCGTGAGCGGGCGTGAGGCTGTTACAGGCAAATGGCGGCAAAGTGACCCCATGAAACGGGCAATCTGCGCTAGGAACACTACCTGAAAGCGCAGATCGCAAGGAGACCGCCATGGCCCACCGCTGGACCAACGACCTGACCCGGGACGACGTGACGCCCGAACACCTGTGGCTGAACCGCCGCCAGATCATCGCCGCCGGCGGGGCGCTGGGGCTGGGCTCGATCGCGGCGCCGGCGCTGGCCGAGACCCTGGAGCCCAATACCTGGGAAGAGATCACCAGTTACAACAACTACTATGAGTTCGGCACCGGCAAGGATGACCCGGCCCGCAATGCCGGGGCGCTGGTCACCTCGCCCTGGTCGATCACCGTTGACGGGCTGGTCGACAAACCGGGCGAGTACAGCCTTGCCGACCTGACATCGGGGCTTTCGGTCGAGGAGCGGATCTACCGCTTCCGCTGTGTCGAGGCCTGGTCGATGGTGGTGCCCTGGAACGGGATCGAGCTGGCGGACATCCTTGACCGGGTCGGCGTGCAGTCCGGCGCGCGCTACGTTGCCTTTGAAACCGTGGTGCAGCCCGAGAACATGGTCGGCGTGCAGCGCCGCGTGCTCGACTTTCCCTATGTCGAGGGGTTGCGGCTGGACGAGGCCCGCCATCCGCTGACCATTCTGGCAACCGGCATCTATGGCCGGCCCATCGCCAACCAGAACGGTGCGCCGATCCGGCTGGTGGTGCCGTGGAAATATGGCTTCAAGTCGATCAAGTCGATCGTCCGGATCTCGCTCACCGCCGATGAGCCGCCGACAAGCTGGAACAAGGCCAACGCGCGCGAATACGGCTTTTACAGCAACGTGAACCCGAATGTGGATCACCCGCGCTGGAGCCAGGCGACCGAGCGGCGCATCGGCGGCGGGCTGTTTTCTTCGCGGCAGGACACGCTGATGTTCAATGGCTACGAGGAGGATGTCGGCGCACTCTATGCCGGCATGGATCTGGGCGCGAACTACTGAAGCGGCGCGATGCAGAAAGCGATCATCACCGAGTCGGACCTGACCTGCCCCGAATGCGGGCATGTCGAAACGCTGACCATGCCGCAGGACAGCTGCATGTGGTTTCACCCATGCGCATCCTGCCAAACGGTGTTGCGGCCCAAGCCGGGCCATTGCTGCGTGTTCTGTTCCTATGGATCGGTGGCCTGCCCGCCGGTTCAGGCCGGCGAGGGCTGCTGCTGATGGACCTGGCTGGCATCATCAACGGCTACCTGCGCAGGGTTCCGGCCTGGCCGCTTTATATGGTGGCGGCGCTCTGGGGGGGCTGGCTGTTCTGGCTGGCGGCCACCGGCCAGCTGGGCGTCGAGCCGATCAACCGGCTGGAGCGCGAATATGGCGAGCTGGGGCTGAAATTCCTGGTGCTCAGCCTGACCGTTACCCCGCTGCGCAAATGGACCGGCGTCAACCTGATCAGGTTCCGCCGCGCCATCGGGCTGATCTGCTTCTTCTATATCGTGGCGCATTTCGGGGTCTGGACGCTCCTGGACGTGCGATCTCTTGACCGGGTCTGGGCCGATATCCTCAAGCGGCCCTACGTGACCGTGGGAATGTCAGCCTTCGCGCTGCTGATTCCGCTGGCGATCACCTCCAACAACCTGTCGGTGCGCCGCCTTGGGGCGCAGACATGGCGCAAGCTGCACAGGCTGGCCTATCCGACCGCGATTCTGGCGGTGATTCACTATCTGTGGCTGGTCAAGGGCTTCCAGATCGCGCCATTCGTCTATCTGGCGATTGTCCTGGGGCTGCTGGCGGCGCGAATCCGCTGGAATCGCCGTCTGGCGGCCGCCTGACACCACGGTTGCCCGGTGATGCCGGGCCGAATCCCGCCCCCGACTCGGCCGGTCTGGCGGAATCGCGCGGCGAATCCGGGCCGCAGCCGCCCCTGACTCGCCCGATCTGCGGCCATGCTTGTGGACAAGCCTGCGGAAAACACCAAATCTGGGGCGGCCCATGCTGCAGTGCGGCTAACGAAGTTGCTAACTGACCTAGGGTTCGCGAACGTAAATTGCCCTAACCAACGGAAAATACGTGAAAAACGGCCTCTGACCGAAAAAATGCACTTTTCTCGAAAAAAGCACTTGCGGCCCTCAGCGCCTAACTCTAAACACCCCTTCACCGGCGGCGCTGAGGCGAACGACGGGGCGCCAGACGGGCCTGACGGCAACGAGACGCAGAAGAAAATCAGAGGCTATCGAGGCGGGGCGCGCCAAGGAAGAACGGGCGCACTCAGCTGAATTTGTCTCTACGCTCTTTGAAATCGCGAGTATCTGAAGAGATATGTGGGCGGTTTGGTTCATTCGATGGATCAACGTCTGTATATCGCGCTCATAGGCTTCGGCCGATGATTGAGTGTCAGCTTCACTGTTTGGACGGCTTTCGGTTTCTTCTGAAACCCGAAGCACAACAAACAGAAGACTGTCCCTTCCTTGCCGGGAGGGACGATGTGCAGAGGTTCGAACGTCAAGGATAGCAGTGCAAACTGCTTTCAACTTGAGAGTTTGATCCTGGCTCAGAACGAACGCTGGCGGCAGGCCTAACACATGCAAGTCGAGCGCACCTTCGGGTGAGCGGCGGACGGGTTAGTAACGCGTGGGAACGTACCCTTCTCTACGGAATAGCCTCGGGAAACTGAGAGTAATACCGTATACGCCCTTTGGGGGAAAGATTTATCGGAGAAGGATCGGCCCGCGTTGGATTAGGTAGTTGGTGGGGTAATGGCCTACCAAGCCTACGATCCATAGCTGGTTTGAGAGGATGATCAGCAACACTGGGACTGAGACACGGCCCAGACTCCTACGGGAGGCAGCAGTGGGGAATCTTAGACAATGGGGGAAACCCTGATCTAGCCATGCCGCGTGAGTGATGAAGGCCTTAGGGTCGTAAAGCTCTTTCGCTGGGGAAGATAATGACTGTACCCACAGAAGAAGCCCCGGCTAACTCCGTGCCAGCAGCCGCGGTAATACGGAGGGGGCTAGCGTTGTTCGGAATTACTGGGCGTAAAGCGCACGTAGGCGGACCAGAAAGTAGGGGGTGAAATCCCGGGGCTCAACCTCGGAACTGCCTTCTAAACTCCTGGTCTTGAGGTCGAGAGAGGTGAGTGGAATTCCGAGTGTAGAGGTGAAATTCGTAGATATTCGGAGGAACACCAGTGGCGAAGGCGGCTCACTGGCTCGATACTGACGCTGAGGTGCGAAAGCGTGGGGAGCA
>CAUJIU010000150.1 GCA_963205075.1 Pseudomonadota bacterium
GGCCGCGTCACGATCAAGACCGGCGCCGAGGGCGTCTTCGTGGCCATCATCCCGGAACAGGGCATTGGCGTGGCGCTCAAGATCGCCGATGGCGCCACCCGTGCCAGCGAATGCGTGATGGCGGCGCTGCTGGTGCGGCTGGGCGTGCTCGACCCCGCGCATCCGGCCGCCAAGGCGCGCATGAACCCGCCCATCACCAACCGGATGGATCAGGTCTGCGGCGAGATGAAGCCCGCCGCCGCCCTGCTCTGAGCCTCAGGCCATATCCCAGATCAGCTTGAGCGCCAGCGCGGTGGCCGCCGTCACCAGCACCGGCTTGATGACGCGGGCGCCAATGCGCATCGCCAGCCGTGCGCCCACCAACGCCCCGGCCATCTGCGCGGCACCCATGCACAGGCCCACCAGCCACCACGGGCTGGCCACCAGCGCGAAGGTGATGATCCCGCCCAGATTGGAGGCAAAGTTCAAGAGCTTGGTATGGGCCGTGGCCTTGAGCACGCCATGCCCGGCCAGCGCCACGAAGCCGATCATGTAGAACGACCCCGCCCCCGGCCCGACCAGCCCGTCATAGAACCCCACCAGCGGCACGATGGTCGCGGCAAAGACCAAGGGGCCCAGCCGCTGCGCCCGGTCGATATCGTTCAGGCCGGGCTTGAAGGCAAAGAACAGCGCGATCCCGATCAGCAAGACCGGCAGCCCCATGCGGATCAGGTCCGTCGGCAGGCGGCTGGCCATCAGCGCCCCCAGCACCGAGGCGGCAAAGGCCACCAGCGCCGGCCAGATCTGCCGCCGCAGGTCCACGTGACCGGCGCGGGCATAAGACAGCGTGGCGGCGGCCGCGCCGAAGGCCCCCTGGATCTTGTTGGTGGCCAGCGCAGTCACCGGCGAGGCCCCGGCCAGCATCAGCAGCGGCACGGTGATCAACCCGCCGCCCCCGGCAATGGCATCGACGATCCCGGCGAAAAACGCCGCGAGCATGAGCAGGGCGACAATCTCAAGGCCGATTTCCAGTCCCATGGCTCAGACCGCGAAATCGGTGCGGGCATAGCCCTGAATATAGAGGAGCGCGGTCAGGTCGCCGTGATTGATCCGCACCTCGCACTCAGCCTGCACCGCAGGCTTGGCATGCAACGCCACGCCGGTCCCGGCCCGGCCCAGCATCCCCAGATCGTTGGACCCGTCGCCCACGGCCAGCACATCGGCCTCGCTCAGGCCCAGGCGTGCGGTGATCTCCTCCAGCGCCTGCACCTTGGCGGCGCGGCCGAGGATCGGGCGTGCGACCTTGCCGGTCAGCCTGCCATCGGCGGCCAGGAGCGTGTTGGCGCGGTTTTCGTCAAAGCCCAGCATGGCCGCGACCTGCGAGGTAAAGGCGGTAAACCCGCCCGAGACCAGCGCGGCGTGCCCGCCATTGGCCTTCATCGTCGCCACCAGAGCCTGACCGCCCGGCATCAGGGTGATCCGCTCGGCCAGGACCTTGTCGATGACCGAGACCGGCAGCCCGGCCAGCAGGCCGACACGCTCGTCCAGCGCCGCCTCGAAATCCAGTTCGCCGTTCATCGCGCGCGCGGTGATGTCGGCGACCCGCGCGCCCACGCCCGCCTCGTCAGCCAGCTCGTCGATGCATTCCTGCGCGATCATGGTCGAGTCCATGTCGGCCAGCAGCATCTTCTTGCGCCGGCCCCGCTCCGGCTGGACCACCAGATCGACGCCGCGCGCCTGCAACTCCGCCCAGGTCTCCCAGCGGTTGGACGGCATCTGCGGCACCACAAACTCCGCCGCCTCGTCCACCGCCAGCCATTGCGCCGCGCCGCCGCCCCAGGCGTTGCGCAGCGCCTCGACCAGCGGCGCATCGAGTTTGGGAGCAGAGGGTGCCGTGAGCAGGGTCACGCAGAACATGAAAGTTTCCGATCGTAGTCGCAGGCTGTCGCAGAAATTGTGTCGAGCGGCGGTCTAGCGACATTTTCCGCATTGTGAAAGACCGGGCGGCCCCGTATCTGCCGCGGTGGGACACCCCTCCCCAACGAGGGGCGCATATCTGTGAGGATACCAGAAATGGCATTGACCAAACCGGCATCGCGGCCGGCCAATCCGCGGTTCTCGTCCGGCCCCTGCGCCAAACCCCCCCATTGGACCCTGAACGCCCTTGCCGACGCCCCGCTGGGCCGGTCACATCGTGCCGGCCTTGGCAAGGCCAAGCTGAAAGAGGCCATCGACCTGACGCGCGAGATCCTCGGCGTGCCCGAGGACTACCGCATCGGCATCGTGCCCGCCTCCGATACCGGCGCGGTCGAGATGGCGCTCTGGTCGCTTCTGGGCCAGCGCCCGGCCGAGATGGTCGCCTGGGAAAGCTTCGGGCAGGGCTGGGTCACCGACGTGGTCAAGCAACTCAGGATCGAGGCTCGTGTCCACACCGCCGATTATGGCCGGATCGTCGACATGTCGGCGCTCGATTACGACCGCGACGTGGTTTTCACCTGGAACGGCACCACCTCGGGCGTCCGCCTGCCCGATGCCTCGATGATCCCGGCCGACCGTCAGGGCCTGACCATCTGCGACGCCACCTCGGCGGCCTTCGCGCAGGACCTCGACTGGCGCAAGCTCGATGTCGTGACCTTCTCCTGGCAGAAGGTCATGGGCGGCGAGGCGGCACATGGAATGCTGGTGTTGTCGCCGCGCGCGGTCGAGCGGCTGGAAAGCTACAAGCCCGCCTGGCCGCTGCCCAAGATCTTCCGCCTGACTTCGGGCGGCAAGCTGATCGAGGGCATCTTCGTGGGCGAGACCATCAACACCCCCTCCATGCTCTGCGTCGAGGATTACCTCGTGGCGCTGAAATGGGGCCGCTCGATCGGCGGGCTGGATGCGCTGATGCACCGCGCCAACGCCAATGCCCGCGCCATCTGGAACTTCTGCGCCGCGCGGCCCTGGATCGACAACCTCGCCGAGGATCCCGCGACAAGGTCCAATACCAGCGTCTGCCTCAAGTTCACCGATGCGCGCATCAAGGACGGTGCCGCCTTCGCCAAGGCGGTGGCAAAGCGGCTGGAATCCGAAAAGATCGCGTTCGACATCGGCGCCTATCGCGACGCGCCCGCCGGCTTGCGCATCTGGTGCGGCGCCACGGTCGAGACCAGCGACATCGAGGCGATGCTGCCCTGGCTCGAATGGGCCTTCGAGGCCGAGATCGCGGCGCAGGCTGCCTGACGATATCCCCTGCGGGCGGCCCGACGGCTGCCCGCACCTTCCCCAAATCCAATGCAACAGGAGCCCAACATGGCCCCCAAGGTTCTGATTTCAGACGAATTGTCCGACGCCGCCGTGCAGATCTTCCGCGACCGCGGGATCGAGGTGGATTTCCAGCCCAAGCTGGGCAAGGACAAGGACGCGCTGGCCGCCATCATCGGCAAGTATGACGGGCTGGCGATCCGCTCGGCCACCAAGGCCACCGAAAAGCTGATCGAGGCGGCGACCAACCTCAAGGTGATCGGCCGGGCCGGGATCGGGGTCGACAATGTCGATATCCCCGCCGCCTCGCGCAAGGGCATCATCGTGATGAACACGCCCTTCGGCAACTCGATCACCACCGCCGAACATGCTGTCGCCATGATGATGGCGGTCGCCCGCCAGATCCCCGAGGCCTCGGCCTCGACCCATGCCGGCAAGTGGGAAAAGTCCCGCTTCATGGGGGTGGAACTGACCGGCAAGACGCTGGGCGTGATCGGCGCCGGCAATATCGGTGGCATCGTCTGCGACCGCGCGCGCGGGCTCAAGATGAAGGTGATCGCCTATGACCCATTCCTGTCGGAAGAACGTGCCGACCAGATGGGCGTCGAGAAGGTCGAGCTCGACGATCTGCTGGCGCGGGCCGATTTCATCACCCTGCACGTGCCGCTGACCGACCAGACCCGCAACATCCTGAGCCGCGAGAATATCGCGCGCCTCAAGCCCGGCGTGCGCATCATCAACTGCGCCCGTGGCGGTCTGGTGGACGAAGACGCGCTGGCCGAGGCGCTGAAATCCGGCCATGTCGCCGGCGCGGCCTTCGACGTGTTTGCCGTCGAGCCCGCCACCGCCTCGCCGCTGTTCAACCTGCCCAACGTGGTCGTCACCCCGCATCTGGGCGCGGCCACCACCGAGGCGCAGGAGAACGTGGCGCTGCAGGTGGCCGAGCAGATGTCGGACTACCTGCTGACCGGCGCGGTCACCAATGCCATCAACATGCCCTCGATCACCGCCGAGGAAGCAAAGATCATGGGTCCGTGGATCAAGCTGGCCGGGCATCTGGGCAACTTCATCGGCCAGATGACCGACGAGCCGATCAAGGCCATCAATGTGCTCTATGACGGCTCGGTTTCGAAGATGAACCTTGCGGCGCTGAATTGCAGCGTCATCGCCGGGATCATGAAACTGGCCAACCCGGATGTGAACATGGTCTCGGCCCCGATCGTCGCCAAGGAGCGCGGCATCCAGATCTCGACCACCCGGCAGGACCAGTCGGGCACTTTCGACGGCTACATCAAGGTCACGGTGGTCACCGACAAGCGCGAGCGCTCGATTGCCGGCACCGTGTTCTCGGACGGCAAGCCGCGCTTCATCCAGATCAAGGGCATCAATGTCGATGCCGAGATCGGGCGCAACATGGTCTACACCACCAACGAGGACGTTCCCGGCATCATCGGCACTTTGGGCCAGACCATGGGGCAGCACGGTGTCAACATCGCCAACTTCACCCTCGGGCGCGCCAGGGCCGGCGGCGAGGCCATCGCCATCCTCTATGTCGACGATCCGGTGCCGGCCGCGGTGATCGACAAGCTGGTGGCGACGGGTCTGTTCAGCCAGGTCAAGCCGCTGGTGTTCGACGTCGAGTGACGGCAAGCTGACTGCCGAAAGCACAGACGGGGCCGCCTTCAGGTGGCCCCGTTTCGATTCCCGGCCCGCCGATGTCGCGAATGGTTGAGCGGCGGGAACGTGAGCCGCCAATCCTCGGCCCGAGATCGAGGAGCAACGCGCCGCCATGCACACGCCCAAATCCTACCAGAACCTGCTCGCGGCGCTTGCCGCGATCTATGCGGGCGAGCCACTGCCCGCAGGTCCGGCGACGGCCCGCCAGCTGCTCGTCACCCCGCCAGCGCTCCCCGTCAGGCCCGAGCCGCCCTGCGCCTTCGACCGGCAGATCCGTGACTGCCTCGCCACCTCCGATCACCGCGCCGCGCGGGCGCTGCTGGCCGCGCAGCATCTGGTGCCCTGGGGGGTGAATCCGGTGGCGGACCGGATGACCGGCGCGGCGGCGGCGATGATCGCGGTCTCGACGCTGATGGGCCCCGAAGGCCCGATCCCCTCGCCCGACTATCGGCTGGGCCTCGTCTACATGGCGCCCGAGAGCTATTACGGCCTGCACAACCACGACGCCGATGAAACCTACGTGATCCTCGCCGGATCGGCGCGCTGGACTGCCGGTGACGATGTGCGGATCCGCGGCGCCGGGTCCATGGTGCATCACCCCTCGCTCATGCCCCACGCCTTCCGCACCGGAACCGAGGGCTTCGTGGCGCTCTGGCGCTGGAGCGGCGACATCAATACCCATTCCTACACCTTTCTCCCCGACCCCGAGGCAGACGCCGCCTGACGGCCCCTGTCCTTTTGCGGCCCGGACTGCTATGGCCGCGCGGAAACAAACCGGGGCGACGGATGATCTATGCAATCGGCGATATTCACGGCCAGATCGAGGCCCTGCGCGCGGCGCTGGCGCTGATCCGCGCCGATGGCGGCGACGATGCCCCGATCGTGTTTCTGGGCGACTATCCCGACCGTGGCCCCGATACCCGCCGGGTCATCGACCTGCTGATCGACGGGATCGAGCGCGGCCGCCCCTGGGTGGTGCTGCGCGGCAATCACGACCGCATGTTCTCGCGCTTTGTCCGCTCGGGCAACCAGCATGACGGGCGGATCCTGTCGGGCAAGGGCTGGCTGCATGCCGATCTGGGCGGCCCGGCGACGCTGGCCTCCTACGGGGTCGATGCCCATGCCCCGGACGTGCTCGACCGCGCCCGCGCCTCGGTGCCTGAAACCCATCTCGACTTCATCGAGTCCCGCCCGCTCTGGCACCGGCACGAGAACCTGCTGTTCGTTCATGCCGGCCTGCGCCCCGGCGTCGCCCCGGAAGACCAGGAGGAAGATGACCTGATCTGGATCCGCGATGGCTGGCTTGACGATCCGCGCGACCACGGGGCGCTGGTGGTTCACGGCCACACCGCCCTGCATGCGCCGCGCCATCACGGCAACCGGCTCAACCTCGATGGCGGGGCGGGCTACGGGCGGCCGCTGGTCCCGGCGCTGATCGAGGGTTCGAAGGTCTGGCTGCTGTCCGAGACGGGCCGCCACCGGCTCAGGCCGACACCGGATTACTGAGGCTCCGGCGCTTGCCCCTTCTGCCCGCGCGCCGCATCGGCTAAAGGGCTGCCATGCCGATCGCCTTCGACAGCCTTGCCGCCCTGCTGGACCACGGTTTCGACACCGTGATCGATGTGCGTTCGCCCTCGGAATACGCCGAGGACCACATCCCGGGCGCCATCAACCTGCCGGTGCTGTCGGATCAGGAACGCGCCGAGGTGGGCACGGTCTACAAGCAGGTCAGCGCCTTCAATGCCCGGCGGATCGGTGCGGCGCTGGTGGCGCGCAATGCGGCCGCGCATATCGCCGGACCGCTGGCCGAGAATGACGGCAGCTGGCGCCCGCTGGTCTATTGCTGGCGCGGCGGGCAGAGGTCCGGAAGCTTCACCATGATCCTCCAGCAGGTCGGCTGGCGCGCCGAGGTGATCGCGGGCGGCTACCAGACCTTTCGCCGCCTGGTGCACAGGGCGCTCTATGACGATACCCTGCCGCACAAGGTCATCCTGCTTGACGGCTACACCGGCACCGCCAAGACCGATATCCTGAGCCGATTGCCGGCGCGCGGGGTGCAGGTGATCGACCTTGAGGGCCTGGCCCGGCACCGCGGCTCGCTTCTGGGCGAGATGGCATCAGACCAGCCCTCGCAACGCGCCTTCGAGACCGCGCTGGCCACGGCGCTGATGCGCCTCGACCCCGCCAGACCGGTGGTGCTGGAGGCGGAAAGCAACAAGATCGGCCAGCGCAACATTCCGCCCGCGCTCTGGGCCCCGATGCGCGCCGCGCCCCGGATCGAGGTCAGCGCCCCGCTCGCCGCCCGCGCGGCCTACCTGACGCAGACTTACGCCGATATCATCGCCGACCCCGAGCGGCTGGCCGCGCGGCTGGCGCCGCTCAAGGCGCATCGGGGGGCGGAAACGGTGGGGCAATGGCTGGCGCTGCTGGATGCGGGCGAAATCGAGCAGCTGGCCGCCCGGCTGATGCAGGATCACTATGACCCGTCCTATGCCAAGTCACGCGCCGCCCATGCGCCGGTGACGGTCGGGTCGGTGGAGCTGCCCGCGCTCGGCCCTGCGGATCTGGACCGCGCGGCGGACCGGGTCGCGGACATCGTCAGATCGCTCTGATCGGGCCGGCGCCTTCGGTGATCCGCCCGATGATCGCCGCCCGGTAGCCCGCCTTGACCAGCTGCGCCACCAGCCCCGCCGCCGCCTTGGCCGGAACCGCCGCCAGGAGCCCGCCGGCGGTTTGCGGATCAAACAGCAGGTCTCCCCGCGCGCCGGCTGCACCAAGAACCAGCCCCGCGCCCGCGCGATTGTCGGCAAAGAGCGTCGAGCGCATGCCCGCCCCGGCCAGCGCCTCGGCTCCCGGCATCAGCGGCAGGTCGTCCAGACGCAACTCGGCGCTGGTGCCCGAGGCCTCGCAGATCCCGGCCAGATGTCCCGCGAGACCAAAGCCGGTCACATCGGTCATGGCATGGGCGACCGACAGGACCCGCGCCGCCGCGCCCTGCGGCTGCGCCATCATCGCCCAGACCGCCGCCACATCGGCGCCATCGGCCAGACCCGCCATCTCGGCGGCCATCACCACGCCCGAGCCGACGGGCTTGGTCAGGATCAGCACGTCGCCGGGCCGCGCGCCGCCAAGGGTGACGGGCGCGGCCTCGCAGAGCCCCGTCACCGTGAAGCCGATGGTGAACTCGTCGCCCAGCGAGGTGTGGCCGCCGACGATTGCCGCACCGGCAGCGTTCATCACCTCGGTGGCCGCCGCCATCACCTCGGCCAGCGTCCGGCGCTGAAGTTCGGGCGTCATGCGCGGCAGGATGATGCTTGTGGTGGCGGCCTGCGGCGCCGCGCCCATCGCCCAGACATCGCCCAGCGCATGCACGGCGGCGATCCGGGTCATCAGCACCGGATCGGCCATCATCGCCCGCAGATGGTCGGTGGTCATCACCTGCCGCTGACCGCCCGTCAGCAACACTGCCGCATCGTCGCCGGGGCCTTGGGTCACGTGGGGGCGCGGCGGCTGGTCCATGGCGGCCAGCACGTCGCGCAGCGCCCCCCGCCCCACCTTGGCGCCGCAGCCGCCGCACATCGGCTTGTCGCCCAGCGCCTCGGCCACGCCCTGAGCGTGTTCGCGCGGCAGGGCGGGCAGCGCCATCTGCGGCAAATGCTTGAATTTGGCCATGAATTTCCGGTCTATCCGGTCCTTCCACGCCCAGATCAGCCGCCCCTCGGCCCGCAGGCCCGAGCGCAGCCCCAGCGCCGACCTGCCGCCCAGCGACAAGAGCCTGAGGTAATCGCGCTGCGGCCAGTAGGCCTTGAGCCTGCCGTTTCCGGCCAGAACCGCGCGCAGGTTCGCGGCCAGTATCGGGGCCTGCCGGACGGCGTAGACCCCCGCCTTGGGCCGGGGAGCGTGAGCGAGATGGGCGCAGTCGCCGGTGGCAAAGATGGCCGGATCGCTGCTGCGCAGGGTCTGGTCCACATCGATGAAGCCCTCGGTCAGCTTGAGCCCGGTCTGCGCCAGCCAGTCCTGCGGCCTTGCCCCGGCGGCCCCAAAGACCATGTCGGCGGCAATCAGCTGGCCGCCCCGCAGATGCACGCCCAGTGCGCTGACCCGCTCGATGGGCGCATGGTCCCGGACCGTGACCCCGGTGCGCGCCAGCGCCGCCAGCAGCCTGCGCCTTGCGCCGCCGCCAAAATCCGCCAGCGCCGCGTCGCGGTCGATCAGCGTCACCTGCGCGCCGCGCCCGCGCAAGGCATGGGCCATGGCCATGGACAGTTCCGCCCCCGCCGCGCCGGCGCCGATGACCGCGACTTTCGGGGCCTGCGCCTTGGCGCGGAATGCCTCCCAGCGCATGGCAAAGGGGCCCAGCGGCTTGGCCGGAACGCCATGTTCGGCGAAGCCGGGCAGGTCCGGCATGTCCGAAGTGATGCCGATGTCGACCGACAGCAGGTCATAGCTGACCGGCGGCCGCCCCGGAACCGCTACCGTCCGCGCCTCACGGTCGATGCCACCAGCCGCGCCCAGCACCAGCCGCGCCCCGGCGAAGCGGGCCAGTTTCACCAGATCGAGCGCCAGGTCCTCGCGCAGGTAATGCCCGGCGACAAAGCCCGGCAGCATCCCGGAATAGGCCGATGTCGGGCCGGGATTGATCACCGTGACCCGCACGCCGGGCAGCGGTGACATGCCCCACATCCGCAGGAACAGCGCATGGGTGTGACCGCCGCCCAACAGGACGAGGTCGCGGGTCAGGGGCAGGGGCGGCGCAAGCATGCCCCTAGTTAGACCGGGCGCGGTCAGGGTGCCAGCCACTGTCCGGCCCAGTCGCCGGAGCGTGAATAGAGCGCGCGGCGATGCGGATGGGCCAGATCGACCACGTCCATGGTCTCGATGCGGCAGGTCAGGACGGCGAAGCTGTCCGGGTCCGCGGTCTTGGCATAGGCATCTGCGGCCGCGATCGGCGCGCCGGGGCGCGGCGCCTGCCCGTAGTTCAGCCGTGCGGCCCCGGTCAGCGCCGCCCAGCGCGCGGCGGTTTCGGGGCCGTGGATCAGCCCCGCATTGCCGGCCATGCGGATCTGCGTCCGCTCGTCCGGGTGCCAGGTCGTGAACGCCACCCGGCCCGACTTGCGCAGGCTTTCGACCTTGGAGGAGTGCAGGTCGATATAGGTCGCCACCTGCCCCGCGCCCGGTTCGGCCTCGCGCAGGACCACCATCCTGACTTCGGGCCAGCCATCGGGGCTGAGGGTGGCCATGGCCATCAGCGCCGCGTCGCTGCCCGGCCCGGCGCTGCGGCACAGGATGCGCCAGGCCCGCGCCAGCATGTCGCCAAGCTCATCTGCCTCACTCATGGCCCGTCATCTCCAGATATCCCTGCCCGTTCCGGCTGCCCGTCACCGTGACCGGCCCTTCCCAGTAGGGAAAGCGCCCGCCCATCCAGGCATCGGGGTTGAGCGCCTGCACCGTCACATCCAGCCCGCGCGACGGCACGTCGACCTGCCACCGGGTCGGAACATCGCGGCCCGCCACCTGATGCCAGGCCAGCGGGCGCGCGGCGATCTCTGCATCGGTCAGCGGCGTTGCCTGCCCGTCCGGCCCGATCCAGGTGGCGGAGCCAAAGCGCTCGGCCCCGCGCAGCCAGAAGGCCATCAGCCTGTCGCCCGAGTCGAAACTGAGCGAAAACCAGTCCCAGCCGGTCTGATCCGCCGCCAAGGGCTGCGAGGACCATTCGTGGTCGAACCAGGCCGTGCCCGTCACCGCCACCGGCCCGTCGCGCAGCCATAGCGTGCCGCTGACCTCCAGGCCCGGCATGGAGTAGTAATACGAGGCCTGCCCCGCCCCCGACTTGACCGAATAGCCCGCCTCGCCGTGCAGCACGACGGGGCCGGTGCCGGCCAGATGCAGGTCATAGGCGAAATCGCTGCCGCTGGCGCGCAGGTCGAATGTCTGGCCGTTCTGCTCGAAGACCCAGTCATCCACAAACGCCCGGAACGGCTCCGCCACAACCCCTGCCTGACCCACGCCACCGCGTGCCAGCCGTTCCGAGAAATGGTGCCAGTCCGTGCCGGTGACCGCCGCGTTGCCCATCCATTGCTGCGGGCTGTCCCAGCCTTGCGGATCCTGCCCGCCCGGCGCCAGCGCGCTGCGAAACAGCGTCCACTGGGCGCCAAAGGGCGCACCGTCCGGGCCGCGCAGGTTGGCGGTCAGATACCACCACTCGATGCGGAAATCGGGATGCGGGCCGTGATCGGCGGGAAACTCCAGCCGGTGCCCCCGGACCGGCCGGGCAAAGCCCTCGGTCTGGCTGCCCAACCCGGCAAAGCCCTGCGGCCAGGCGGCCATCGGCAACAGCCACAGGATCAGGGCCAGCCCCCTAGCGTTCATTGGCAAAGACCCTGAGCAGATCGGCGGGCCGGGTTCGCGC
The DNA here is from genome assembly GCA_963205075.1 of Pseudomonadota bacterium. Lineage (GTDB taxonomy): Bacteria > Pseudomonadota > Alphaproteobacteria > Rhodobacterales > Rhodobacteraceae > KLAP22. Next base: position 11,309 of record CAUJIU010000150.1, read on the forward strand.
CAGACGGCGCGCCGGCCACCACGCGGCCAGCGCGGCGGCCACCAGCGCCAGCCCCGCCAGCCACGCATAGTCGGCCGGGAACAGATGCATCGGCAGCCGCCAGCCGAACGCCTCGACATTGACGACCGCCAGCAGCACCCAGGCCAGGGCCAGCCCCAGCGGCACCGCCAGCAGCGTCACCAGACCGGCCAGCAGCACCGCGCGCAGCAACTCCAGCCGGCCCAGCCTGGCGCGCGTGAGGCCCAGCGCCCAGACCGGCGCCAGTTGCGGCAGGCGCAGCGCGGCCAGCGTCAAGAGGCTCATCAGCATGGCAAAGCCCGCCACCGCCAGCGTCAGCAGGTTGAGCGCGCCGGTGACGGCGAAGGTGCGCTCGAACACGCCCATGGAATAGGCCTTGAGCGCGGCCTGATCGGTCAGCCGGTCGCGGCTGATGCCAAGGTCGCGCACCAGCGCGTCAACCAGCCCCGGCACCTCCCCGGGCGGCAGGCGCAGGGCAAGGCGGTGCGGCGGCGCTTCGGGGTGCAGGCTGGCAAACAGGCTTGCGGTGACAATGGCCTGCCCGACCGGATTGCCGTAATCGCCCACCACCGCCACCACCGGCAGCGCGGTCCCTTCCACGCCCAGCACATCGCCAAGCCACAGGTCCGCACGGCGCGCCAGCTGTTCGCTGACCATCACGCCCCGGCCCGAATGCAGGCGGTCCCACGCATCGGGCAATGCGGCCAGAAACTGCCAGTTGTCGCGAAAGCTGGCATGGTCGACCATCCCGCGCAACTCGCCAGGGCCACCGGCAAGCATGGTCTGGGCCGCCATCAGCGGCAGCACGGCATCGACGCGGGGGGTGACATAGTCGCGCACCCGGTCGGCCTCGGCCGGGGTTGCGGCATCGACATAAAGCTCGGCCATCAGCCGCTGGTCGAGAAACCCGGCGAATGTCAGGCGGAACGACGACACCATGGTCGAGACACCGGTATTGGCGGCCATGGCCAGCATCAGGGCCATCAGCGCCAGCGAGAGGCCGGGCAGTTGCTGGCGGCTGTCGGCCCAGAACCATTGCGCGACCGGCGCGCTTGCCAGACGCTCGCACCCTCGCAAGAGCCAGCCCAGCACCACCGGCAACAGCAGCGCCGCACCAAGCATCAGCGCCGCCAACAGGCCGAAGCCCGCCAATAGCCCGCTTCCCCGCAGCGCGAGGATAGCCGCCAGCCCCAGCAGTCCGATGGCCAGCGCGAACTGGCGCCGCAGCGCCCGCTGGCCCGCCAGCGCCCAGGCGCGGCGCTGGCCGCCGGCAAGGAACGGCAGCCGCGCCAGCCGCCAGAGCGCCCCGGCCGAGGCCAGCGCCGCGCCCCCGACCGCCATGCCCAGACCCGACAGCCACCAGACCGGGCGGATCTGCAACTGCCCGGTCAGGTCGGCGCCGTAAAGGCCGCGCAAGGTCGCCGCCACATCCGGCAGCAGCGCCGCGGCGATCAGGTAGCCGAGCGCCACGCCCATCCCGCCCGCCAATAGCGACAGCACCAGCAACTCGCCCGCCAGCAGGCCGATCAGCGCCCCCAGCGGCAGCCCGAGGGCCCGCAGCGTCCGCACCAGGGCGCGCCGCTGCTCGAATGCCAGCCCGACCGCGCCATGCACGATGAAGATGCCCACGGCAAAGGCCAGCAGCCCGAAGGCGGTGAGGTTGAGATGAAAGCTGTCGGTCAGCCGCGCCAGATCGGTGGCGGGCCTCGCCGCCGTCAGCTCAAGTCCCGGAGCGATTTCGGCCAGCGGCACCTGCCGCAACGGCTGGCCGGGCAGCACCACAAGGTAGGAGATACGCCCCTCCAGACCCAGAAGCCGCTGCGCCTGACCGATATCGGCAATGGCCAGACCCGGCGCCATGCTATGCTGCTCGACCAGTTCAGGCCCCTCTTGCGGCAAATTCCTCAGAGTATCCGCGCGTCCGATGATCTGGCCCCGCCCGCCGATGAAGCCCCACAGGTCGCCCGCGCCTGCTTCGGTCGGGCCTTGCGGCGCGGTCAGCGGGTCGATCCCGGCCAGCCGCACGCCGTTCAGCCGCCCCTCGACCACCGGGCTGACCAGCCAGCCGCCGCGCCGCAGCGCGATGTAGTCGGCCTGCGCCAGCGTCCCGCCAGCGCGGTCCACGATCCGCTCAAGGCTGTCGCCGCCCAGCGTGGCAGAGGCTGCGGCATAGCTGGCGCGCGCCTCGGCGTTGATGGCCTGCACCCCGGACCAGAGCGCCGTCGCCAGCGCCAGACCGGCCAGCAGCGTGAACAGTTGCAGGGGCCTGGCGCGCCAGAACGACATCAGCGCGCCAAGCGCGGCCCCGATCATGCGATGACCCCGCCCCTGAGCACGGCCCGGCGCTGCATCCGCCCGGCCACCTGTGCCGAATGGGTGACCACCAGCAAAGCCGCCCCTGTCTCGGTAACCAGTGACAGCATCGCATCCAGCACCGCCTCGGCGGTGGTCTCGTCAAGGTTGCCGGTCGGCTCGTCGGCCAGCACCAGCGCCGGCCTTGCGGCAAGGGTGCGGGCGATGGCCACCCGCTGTTGCTGGCCGCCCGACAACTGTTCGGGATAGGCCGCCAGATGCGCCTCGAGCCCCAGCCTGCGGGCCAGCGCGGCGCACCAGTCGGCATCGTGGCGTCCGGCAAGGCGGGCCTGAAAGGCGATGTTGGCCCCGACGCTGTGCGAGGGGATCAGGTTGAACTGCTGGAAGACAACCCCGACCCGGTCGCGCCGCAGCGCCGCGCGGCCCCGGTCAGACAAGGTTTCGACATGGAGGCCATCCAGCACGATCTGGCCCGCATCGGGGCGATCGAGCCCGCCGATCAGGTGCAGCAGCGTGCTCTTGCCGCTGCCCGATTCGCCGGTCAGCGCCATGGTCTGGCCGGCCTCCAGCTGCAGGCTCACGCCGCGCAGCACCCGGACCGGAGCATCGGCGCCGGGAAAGCTCTTGTGCAGATCGGTGACGGCCAGCAGCATGGACCAGTCATTTCAGAGCCGGCGGTGGCGGGCAAGCCCGCAGGTCAGATGCCCGGCTCAGATGCCCACGACAGCGAACAGCACCGACAGGGCCAGCAGCAGCACGGTCATCAGCAGCAGCGCCCATCGCAGCCGCGCATGCTCCGGGTCTGCCAGCCAAAACTGCATCTCGGTGATGAAGGCGATGGGGCCGGGAAACATGTGCCCGGTCCGGTCAGCGGCGCGCTTGCGCAGCTGGAACAGGGTGGCGAAGGCCAGCACCGCCCAGACCAGAAACACCACACCTTGCAGGATCAACAGCCAGACCACCCGACCCACACCCCTTGCAACCCGTGCCGAGTGTGCGGCAAGTCTGCCGCCGGTCAAGTCCGCAGAGGCTGCGGCGCGCGTTCGGGCGGCAAGCGTGGCCCGACCGCCTCAGGTCATCCCGGCTGGCGTCCAAGCCGCACCGGGTCGCGCAGGCGCAGCAGCATGCCCAGAGCCCAGAGGCCGGTGCCCAATGCCAGCGCGGCAACGATCCAGAACAGCGCCCCGATCCCGGTCTGCGCCAGCACCAGCCCGAGGATCAGCGGCCCGATGGCCGCCGCGAGCTGGCAGGCGGCAATCATCGCCGAGGACAGGCGCGGGTCCGGGCCCAGCCGGTTGGCGCCCCAGACATAGGCCGTGGGAAAGAGCGTGCCCACCGGGAAACCCGCCAGCACGAAGCCCGGGCCCGCAACGCCGCCGGCCGCCAGAACGCACAGCCCGACCGTGCCCGCGAGGCTGGCCAGGAACAGCCAGCCCGGACCAAACCAGCGGCTGAGCCAGTAAAGCGACAGCCGCCCGCCCAGAAACAGCACGAAAAAGCCCGAAGTCAGCTTGGCGGCCGCCAGCTCTTGGGTGCCCAGTTCGATCAGCGCCGACGGGCCAAGCCCGAACATCGCCACTTCCAGCAGCACCGCGAAGAACAGGAAGATCAGCGCCGGCGACTGCCGCAGCGACAGCAGCCTGGCCCCCGCCTGACCGGACAGGCCCCGCCCGCTCGGCTGCACCACCGCGATCAGCGCCAGCGCCAGCACCGCCACCAGCACGAACACCGCGCGCGGCGAGCCTCCGGCCCAGACAAAGAGGATGGGTGAGGTCACCGCGCCGATGCCGTAGACCGAATTGACCAGCCCGACCATGGCCGGCCCCCGGCTGCCGAACTCTTGCAGGAAGCGCCGGTTGACGATGGCGGTCATCAGGCCAAAGCCCATGCCCATGGCCACGGCCCCGGCCAGCACCAGCGACCAGGCAGGCTCGAACGCCACCAGCGCCGCGCCGCCGCCGATCAGGCTCAGCGACAGCCGCCAGTTCAGCCAGCGCGGTCCGGCAATGCCCACCAGCACGATGGCCAGCGCCCCAAATCCATGCGCGCTCAGGAGCCATCCGGCCTCGGCCTCGGCCAGCGCGAAGGCGCGGGTGTAATGGGGCAGCGAAACGCCATAGAGCGCCGGCAGCAGCCCGATCAGCACGAAGCTGAGGATACCGGCCGCGAACAGCCGGGTCGGGTTGGTGGTGTCGGGGTCGGTCATGGGGCGTTCCTGTCTGGGCAGCCAAGCGGTGCCGCAAGCCGCCTGGCCCGTCCAGTGGCAATCGGACCGCTTGGCGCGGAAACCGCACCAAAACCAGTCCACTCCGGCCCTCCGCAATACCAATCCCGGCGACGGGTCAGGTCCAGTCCAGCACGACCTTGCCCGATGAGCCGCCGCGCATGGTCTCAAACCCCTCGCGGAAGTCGTCGACCTTGAAGCGGTGGGTAATGACCGACCGCACGTCGAGGCCGTTTTCCAGCATGGCGATCATCTTGTACCAGGTCTCGAAGATCTCGCGGCCATAGACGCCCTTGATGGTGATGGCCTTGAAGACGATGCGGCTCCAGTCCACCGGCGACTTGCCGGGCGGGATGCCCAGCAGCGCGATGCGGCCGCCCATCACCAGGTTCTCGACCATCTGGTCGAGCGCCCGCTGGTTGCCCGACATCTCGAGCCCCACGTCGAAGCCTTCCTTCATCTTCAGCCCGGCCTTGACCTCCCTGAGGTCCTGGGTGCCGACATTCACCGTCACCACATCGGCCACGCGGGCGGCGAGATCGAGCCGGTCCTGGTTGATGTCGGTGATCACCACATGCCGCGCGCCCACATGGCGGACAACCGCGGCGGCCATGATGCCGATGGGCCCTGCCCCGGTGATCAGCACGTCCTCGCCCACCAGATCGAAGCTGAGCGCGGTATGAACCGCGTTGCCCAGCGGATCGAGAATCGCCCCGATCTCGTCGTCGATGGCATCGGGCAGCGGCACCACGTTGAAGGCGGGCAGGCGCAGGTATTCGGCAAACGCGCCCTGTTCATTCACCCCGATGCCGCGCGTCGCCGGGTCGAGGTGGAATTTGCCGGCCCGGCTCTGGCGGCTGCTCTTGCCGATCAGGTGCCCCTCGCCCGAGCAGCGCTGGCCGATCTCCAGCCCTTCGACATTGCGCCCGATCTCGACGATCTGGCCTGCGAATTCATGGCCCGTTATCAGCGGCACCGGCACGGTGCGCGCGGCCCATTCGTCCCAGTTCCAGATATGGATATCGGTGCCGCAGATGCCGGTCTTGTTGACCTTGATCAGCACGTCATCGGGCCCGATCTCGGGCACCGGCGCGCGGGTCATCCACAGCCCGACCTCGGGTTTCGATTTCTCCAGCGCCTTCATCTGATTGGTCATCCTAGCGGTTCCTGTCCATGACGAGCCAGACCCAGCCGATACCCTCGGCAATCTCCTCGGCGCGCGAAGCGGGCGTGTCGATCCGGCGAACCAGCGCAAAGCCCGCAGCGCCCAGCCGCGCGATCTCATCCTCGGGGTCGAGCGCGAACAGCGGCTTGCCCTCGGCCCCCGGACCCTGCCGCAGCGACAGGATCAGCCTTCCCCGCGGAGCGGTCAGCGCCGCCAGCCGCCGGGCCGCCACGCCGCGCTGGTCCGCGTCCAGATGCTGGACCACGGCATTGACCAGCACGAGGTCGAACACACCGGCGATGCCGTCAAGGTCCGGCAGACGCGCATCCACGATCGCGACATCGGGCGCGCGGGCGGCGATGATCGGATGAAAGGCGGCGGCAGGCTCGGCGGCGGTGACGGTGTCGCCACGCGCGGCAAACCAGGCCGCATCGCGCCCGCTGCCCGCGCCCACATCCAGCACGCGCACCGGCGGCGGGGGGATCAGGTCGGCCAGCGCGGCAAGCAGCACCTCGGTGGGGACCGAGTCGAGCCGGCGGGTCAGACCCCGAGCATGGGCATCGTAGATCGCGACGATATCGGTGGTCATCCCAGCACCCCGGTGGCGCGTCCGGCCGTGCCGAATGCCGCCAGCGCCTCGTCAAGATCGGCACGGGTCAGGGCGGCGTTCATCTGGGTGCGGATGCGGGCGCGGCCCTTGGGCACCACCGGGAAGAAGAAACCCGACACATAGACCCCCAGATCAAAGAGCTGGTTCGCCATCGCCTGCGCCAGTTTGGCATCATAGAGCATGACCGGAATGATCGGATGCTCGCCCTCCAGCAGGTCAAAGCCCAGATCAGTCAACCCCGCGCGCCAGTATTTCGCGTTGTCGAACAACTGCTTGCGCAGATCGTCGCCCGCCTCGACCAGATCGAGCGCGGCAAGGCCCGCCGCCACTACCGCCGGCGGCAGGGCGTTGGAAAACAGGTAGGGCCGCGCGCGCTGGCGCAGCAGGTCGATCACCGGTTGCGGCCCGGCGATGTAGCCGCCAAGCGCCCCGCCCAAAGCCTTGCCCAGCGTGCCGGTCAGGATATCGGCGGTGATGCCGAAATGCGCGGGCGTGCCGGCGCCCTTGGGCCCCATGAAGCCGGTCGCGTGGCAGTCATCGACCATCAGGATGGCGCCGTAGCGGTCGGCCAGCGCGCGGATGGCCGGCAGGTTGGCCAGATAGCCGTCCATGCTGAACACCCCGTCGGTGGCAATCATGATGTGCCGCGCGCCATCGGCCCGGGCGGCCTTCAATTGGGCCTCCAGATCGTCCATGTCGGAATTGGCGAAACGGTAGCGGCGCGCCTTGCAGAGCCTGATGCCGTCGATGATCGAGGCGTGGTTGAGCGCGTCCGAGATCACCGCGTCTTCGGGGCCCAGAAGCGGCTCGAACAGCGCGCCGTTGGCGTCGAAACAGGCGGCAAACAGGATCGAATCGTCGGTGCCAAGGAACTCCGCAAGACGCCGCTCCAGCGCGCGGTGCAAGTCCTGCGTTCCGCAGATGAACCGCACCGAGGCCATGCCATAGCCGTAGTCATCCATCGCGGCCTTGGCCGCAGCGACCAGCGCGGGAT
>CAUJIU010000151.1 GCA_963205075.1 Pseudomonadota bacterium
TAGCTGGGCGTCGGCAGCGAAAGCCCCTCGTCGGCCATGAACTGCAGCCGGTTGCGGATGTAGCGGGCGACGGTCTTTTGCCGCAGGTCCAGGTCCAGCAGCCCGACCTTGTGACCCATCCGCGACAGGGCGGTTGCCACATGCATTGACACGGTGGATTTGCCGGCACCGCCCTTTTCGTTCCCGACAACGATGATATGTGCCACGTTTCGGCCCCCACTCTGCGTGGTCACACTATATGTTGTGTGCCGGGCAAGGGGAAGCCAAGCCGATGCCACAGGCGCCAAAACTTCACGGCCCTTGACAATGCTGCAGATGCAGCGCAAACGGGGCCCGACGATGCAACCTGCCGCGTGAGCAGAGCGTCGCTGGTCCAACGGACCCGGCGCAAGGTGCATCAGATCCAATAGGTTCCCAACTTCACGCGGGGGGGCCGCGCCAGAGCGGCTTCTGGGCAATACGGCCCAACGGCGAGTTTCTCGCGCTACCCCTGACGACCCCGACCGATGAGGTCGGGTGGAACCTATTATTGCGGACCCGATCCCGGGTCCCGGAACAGAGAGAATTATGGATTTTGATATGCTGGGCCTCGCGCCCCGCCTTGTGGCGAAACTCGCCGAGCAAGGCATCACCGACCCGACCCCGATCCAGAGCCAGGCCATCCCGCATGCCATGAATGGCCGCGACGTGATGGGCCTTGCCCAGACCGGCTCGGGCAAGACGGCAGCCTTTGGCCTGCCGATGCTGGACATGCTGATGAAGGAGGGCGGCAAGCCCTCGCCCAAGACCGCGCGCGCGCTGATCCTGGCGCCGACCCGCGAGCTGGCCAAGCAGATCTGCGACACGCTCGCGGCCTTTTCGGACGGCACCCATCTCAAGACCGTTCTGGTCGTGGGCGGCGCCGGCATCACCGGCCAGATCCGCCGGCTGGAGCGCGGCACCGCTGTGCTGGTGGCCACGCCCGGCCGCCTGATCGACCTGATGGATCGCGGCGCGGTCAAGCTGAACGAGACCCGCTTCCTGGTGCTCGACGAGGCCGACCAGATGCTTGACCTCGGCTTCATCCATGCGCTGCGCCGCATCGCCTCGAGCCTGCCGGCCGAGCGCCAGACCATGCTGTTTTCGGCGACCATGCCCAAGCAGATGGCGGAACTGGCCGAGACCTACCTGACCGACGCCGTGCGCGTGCAGGTCAACGCGCCGGGCAAGCCGGTGGAAAAGATCGCGCAGTCGGTGCATTTCGTGGCCAAGGCGGTCAAGACCGACCTGCTGGTCGAACTGCTGGACGCGCATCGGGACGAATTGGCGCTGGTCTTTGGCCGCACCAAGCACGGCATGGAGAAACTGTCGCGCCAGCTGGACAATGCCGGCTTCTCGGTCACCTCGATCCACGGCAACAAGAGCCAGGGCCAGCGCGACCGCGCCATCTCGGATTTCCGTGCCGGCCGGGTGCGGGTGCTTGTGGCCACGGACGTGGCGGCGCGCGGGCTCGACATTCCCGATGTGCGGCACGTCTACAACTACGAGCTGCCCAACGTCGCCGAAAACTATGTCCATCGCATCGGCCGCACCGCGCGCGCCGGGGCCGAAGGCAAGGCGATTGCATTTTGTGCGCCCGACGAGATGAGCGAATTGCGCGACATCGAGAAGGCCATGAAGGCGCAGATCCCGGTTGCCTCCGGCACGCCGTGGGAGCCGGTGGCCGGCGAGTCCAAGTCGCGCGGCCGTGGCGGCCCGCGCCGTGGCGGCAAGCCCGGTGGCGGAGCGCCCGCCAATACGGGCCGTCCGCAACAGCAGCGCCGCCGCCGCAGTCCCAAGCAGCACGCCGCCTGAGCGCGTCAGCCGATCAGCCCGTAACGGTCGGGCTCTTCGAACACATCTATCGCACAGGTGCCCGCAGCGATGCGGGCACTGTGCACCACGCCCGGCGGGATCGAGTAGCTGTCCCCCGGCCCGTAGCGGCGGGTCTCGTCACCGATGGTGAAGACCAGCTCGCCCGCGACCACCGTTCCCCATTGCGCCAGATGCGAATGCGGCGGCAGGTCAAAGTCCTTGTGAAACCTGAAGAACACCACCAGCCCCCGGTCCGACCGGATCGCATGGGTTGACACCACGTCCTTGGGAAAGGGCGTGTCGAGGCTCGGGAAAGACTGGATGAACTGCGGAAACTGCATGGCGGCGCTCCTGAGAAAGAGCCGGAGCCTGCCACGCCTCTGCCTGTCGCACAAACGGAATCCTCGCCCCGTCGGGCGGCGACGGCACCGGCTTGCGAAACCGGCGGCGTTCACGGTGGCTTGTTGTGGCCAGCGATTCACTATGCGATATATAATTGACATTAGCGCCATGATTGGTATCTGATGACAAATCTGTATTGCATTACTCAACTGCTTGTCTGTAGCCTTTATATGCAATACAAGAGTTACATTAAACCCAGATGCCCGAGACAATGTAAACACTATGTTGCATGGTAGCGACTACGCCAACCTCCCCATCGACCGGATCGCGCAGGATCTGGGGCGCCGCCTCAACATGTGGCGCCTGTCCCGCAAGATGAAGACGGCCGACATGGCCGAGGAGATGGGCGTGTCGCGCCCCACCTTGCAGCGGCTGCTGGAGGGCAACAACACCTCGACCGAAACCTTGCTGCGCGCCTTGCTGGCGCTCGGGCTGATCGAGAACCTGGATGTGCTGGTGCCGGACATCAGCGCCAGCCCGATGGCCCGCCTCGGGGGCGGTCCGCCCCTGGCGGAACGGAAGCGGGTGGCATCCCGGCCAGCGGGCGCGGCAGGTGACACCTGGACCTGGGGCGATGACGAGGGCGCCCGATGACCACCGCCAGCGTGCGCCTCTGGGGGCGCAACATCGGCGCGGTCACATGGGACGCCGGACAGGATCTGGCGCTTTTTGAGTACGCTCCTGCCTTTCAGTCGGCCGGTATCGAGGTTGCGCCGCTGACCATGCCGGCAGGTCCGGGGATCTTTCGCTTTCCCGCGCTGTCACGGGAGTCATTCAGGGGCCTGCCCGGCCTGCTTGCCGACAGCCTGCCCGACAAGTTCGGCAACGCCGTGATTGACGCCTGGCTGGCGCGGATGGGCCGCCCGCGCGGATCGATGAATCCGGTCGAGCGGCTGTGCTACACCGGGACCCGGGGCATCGGCGCGCTGGAATACCAGCCAGAGGCCAGGTTCAGGGCGGCAAAGGGCGATACGCTGTCGATCCCGGCGCTGGTCGATCTGGCGCAGCAGGTTGTCGATGCGCGGCAGGGACTGCACGGCGCGCTGCAAGGAACCGAGGAGGACGAGGCGGCGCTGCGCGATATCCTGCGCGTGGGCACGTCGGCCGGCGGCGCGCGCGCCAAGGCCGTGCTGGCCTGGAACCCGGCGACCGGCGAATTCCGATCCGGCCAGGTGGACACGAAAGACGGCTTTGAACACTGGCTGATGAAGTTCGACGGGGTTGCCGGCAACAGCGACAAGGAAATGGCCGACCCGATGGGGTTCGGACGGCTCGAATATTCCTGCTACCTGATGGCGAGGGATGCCGGGATCGACATGTCCGAATGCCGCCTGCACGAGGAAGGCGGGCGGGCGCATTTCATGACCCGGCGATTTGACCGCACCGAAGGCGGGCAAAAGGTCCACATGCAGTCGCTCTGCGCGATGCGCCATTTCGACTTCAACCTGCCGCGCGCCTATGCCTACGAACAGGCCATCGAGACCGCGCGCCTGCTGAGACTGCCGCGCAAGGATCTGGAACAGCAGGTTCGGCGCGCCTTTTTCAACGTGACGATCCGCAATCAGGACGACCACACCAAGAACATCGCCTACCTGATGGACCGGTCGGGCAAGTGGACCCTCTCGCCGGCCTTCGATGTGGTCTATGCCTACAATCCGGCCGGGTCGTGGACCTCGCAACACCAGATGTCGATCAATGGGAAAACCAGCGGTTTTTCCGATCAGGACCTGCTGGCGCTGGCGGCTTTCGCCGACATCGGCGGCACACCCGCCCAAAGATTGCTGACCGAAATCCGCGATATCGTCGCGCAATGGCACAGCTACGCGCAGCGGGCCGGCGTTCCCGACGATCTGGCGCGGCGGGCGATGAACGGCTTTCGTCTCAGCCTGCCCTGAGGGCCGATTGCCCTGGCCCGGAGTCCGGCGCCCGGCGTGTTTCCTGTCGCGGCCCTATGGCGCTGGCGGCAGGTTCCGCCTCGCATGTCGACCCGGATCATCCAAGATCAAACGCCTGCCGGGGGTGCTCCCGGCAGGCGCGATGGGGGTCTTGCGATCACCACAAACGCCGACCCTTGCAGGGCGGAGTTTCCGGCTTTCCGGCGCTCTGGCTCAGAGAGTCAGACCGGCGTACTTGTTCTTGAACTTGGTCACGCGGCCGCCGGTATCGAGCAGACGCGAAGCGCCGCCGGTCCAGGCCGGGTGGGACAGGGGGTCGATGTCGAGCGACATCTGGTCGCCTTCCTTGCCCCAGGTCGATTTCATCTGCACCACGGTGCCATCGGTCATCTTGACGTCGATGAGGTGGTAGTCGGGGTGAATACCGTCTTTCATCTCTCGTCTCCTTATTCTTTGGCTTTGTAGTTGGCGACCTCGGCGATCCGCGCCGATTTGCCACGACGCGCGCGCAGGTAGTACAGCTTGGCGCGACGGACCCGGCCGCGGCGAACCACGGTGATCGAGTCGATGTTGGTCGAGTGCAGCGGGAACACCCGCTCGACGCCTTCGCCAAACGAAATCTTGCGAACGGTGAACGAACCGGCAATGCCCGAGCCATGCTTGCGGCTGATGCAGACGCCTTCGTAGTTCTGCACCCGGGTGCGGGTACCTTCGGTCACCTTGAAGCCGACGCGAATGGTGTCGCCGGGCTTGAAATCGGGAATTTCCTTCCCGAGGGCGGCAACTTGCTCCGCCTCCAGCTGTGCGATCAGGTCCATCTGATGCGCTCCTATCTCTGCTTGCGGTTTTCCCGCAAATTTCTCGCGCCCTCAGAGCTCTCGGTCTTCTTCCGGGTCCACCGCAGTGCCCGCCAGAGATCAGGTCGACATTCATTTGTTGCTGCAGCAGCGGGCGGCCGGGTGCCGAAGAAAGCAAAGCCATTGCCCAAACGCATACAGGCCCGATGGATTCGCCTGAACCCCCGGACGGGCGCGATAGATCAGAGACCGGCCCGGGTTTCAAGTGAAAACGGCGGCGGGCCGGCTAGTCGGGCCTGTAACGTTGCCACATATCGGGCCGCCGGGCGCGGGTCAGCGCCTCGGCCTGCTGGCGGCGCCATCTGGCGATGTCGCCATGATGGCCGGACATCAGCACGGGCGGGATCTCCTGCCCCTCCCAGACCGCCGGGCGGGTGTATTGGGGATGTTCCAGCAGACCGGCGGAATGGCTTTCATCCTCGGTCGACTGCGCATTGCCCAGCACGCCCGGCAACAGACGCACCGTGGCGTCGATCAGCGCCTGGGCGGGGATCTCGCCGCCGGTCAGGACGAAATCGCCAAGGCTGACTTCCTCGATGCCGTAATGGTCCAGCACCCGCTGGTCCACGCCCTCGAACCGCCCGGCCAGCAGGGTCACCCCGTCGCAGCCGGCCAGCGAGCGGGCCATGGCCTGCGTGAAGGGCGCGCCGCGCGGCGACAGGTAGATCAGCGGCATGGTGCCGCGTGCCCCGGCCCGCGCCGCGGCGATGGCCCTGCCCACCACATCGGCGCGCAGCACCATGCCCGCGCCGCCGCCCGCGGGCGTATCATCGACGTTGCGGTGCCTGCCCTCGCCAAACTCGCGCAGGTCATAGGTCCGCAACTGCCAGAGCCCGTCCTGAAGCGCCTTGCCGGTCAGGCTTTCGCCCAGCACCCCGGGAAAGGCCTGCGGCAGCAGCGTGATCACCTGCGCCAGCCAGGCATGGGCCAGATCCGGCGTCTGGGTCATCAGCTCGCGCGGCTGCAAGGCCGGCCGGATGGTCTTGCGGCCAATGGATTTGGGCTTGTGCTCGAGGTTCTCGTCACTCATGGGCGCGCAATACGCCAAACCGGCAGCCAAGGAAACGGCTCAGCGCCGCCATCCGCCGATTTCGGCCAGGTCGGCCAGCTCGTCCTTGCGGGCGCGCACCGCATCGTCGCTGAGATCGGAGCGGTTGAGCGCCAGGAATTCCGCCGCCAGTTCGGCGTCGGGGCCGCGATTGCCAGGCTTGACGGTCACGATCTGGCGGCGGACCTCGGCGGGCAGCCGCAGCTGGTCGATCAGCACGCCGCCCGGCCCCAGCGAATGGGTCACCGCCCGGTCGAGACCGATCGACAGCACCGCTGCCCCCTCCGCGGCCTCGGCCACGGCAAGCGCCACCGCGTCAAGATCGGCGGCGGCGGCATAGCGGGCGCGGAACCATGTCCAGTCGCGGGTCAGGCGCTGGCCGCGCAGATGGTGCCGCCACGCCGACCAGAGCCAGCCTTCGGCATCGCGCGTGGTCAGCAGGATCGTGGTCTCGGCCCGCGGAAACCGCTCGGCCAGAAAACCAGCGACATAGCTGATGGTCAGCGGCGCCGCATCGTAGCTGCTGACGCCGGGCCAGCCCGGCAGATGGCCCGACAGGCCCTCGCAACTCAGCAGGATATCACGCCCCTCCGGATCGGGCGCCTCGTCGAACACGCGGGTCAGCTCGTCTGCCAGGTCGATCAGCGCCAGCGGGTTCTGGTTGCGCGAATAGGCCGCGCAGAGCTTGGCGACCGGCCGCAGTTGCCGCAACAGCAGCACCAGCGCATGCGGGGCCAGCAGCGCCCGGTTCAGCCACAAGAGATGCTGCATCGAACTGGTCCCGGTCTTGTGAAAGCCCGGATGCAGGATGATGCGTTGCGGTTGATCGGCCATGTCAGCTTGCACCCGGCTCAGAGCAGCCCTTCGGGCGGGTCCACGACGATGCGCCGCGCGGCGAGATCGACCGTCGGCACCACGGCGCGGGTGAATGGCAACAGGATCGTGGCCGATTTGCCCGATCCGATCACCTCGATCAGGTCGCCCGCCCCGTGATTGTGCACCGCGCGGACCGTGCCCAGCGCGTTGCCGCCCGTGTCCTGCACCGCCAGCCCGATCAGGTCGGAGTAATAGTATTCCTCGTCCTCCAGCGGCGGCAGCCGGTCGCGGTCGGCATAGAGCAACTGGCCCTTGAGCGCGTCGGCCTGTTCCTTGGAGATGATGCCCTGAACGCGGGCGATCAGCGCATTGGGGGCCTGGCCGGTAAAGACGATCTGGCTGTAGCTGGTGCCATCCTCGGTATGGAGCGGGCCGTAATCGGCTATCGCCATCGGATCGGCGCAATAGGATTTGAGCCGCACCTCGCCGTGAACGCCAAAGGCCCCGGCCAGTGCGCCGACGGCGATGCGGTCCTTGCGGTCAGGTCCTGGGGATTTGCTCAAGGTCGGGCTCCGTGGCAGACGCCCCTCAGCCATTGGCCACCGGCGTCAAGGCAGGCGTCGCGGCTGAACCCGGATTGCAGCCACATGCCCAGAAGCACGGCCAGCGCGGGGATCAGCGTCTTTCTCAACAGCCAGAGCATGGGGTCTCGTCAGGGGTCTGCGCCCGGACCGTAACGATCCGGGCGCAGCAGGCAAGTGCCTTACTCGGCAGAAGCTTCCTCGGCGGCGGCTTCCTCGGCCGGAGCGGCGGCGCGGGCGGCGCGCTTTTCGGCGCGGTCCTTGGCGGCCTTGCCCGGCTCGCCCTTCTTGGCATTGGCGCGCACCTTCTTGGGCAGCACGCCGGCGGCCTCCAGCATGCGGGCGATGCGGTCGGTGGGCTGGGCGCCCTGGCCCAGCCAATGCTTGATCCGCTCGAGGTCCATCTTCACGCGGTCCTCGGAATCCTTGGGCAGCAGCGGGCTGTAGGTGCCGAGCTTTTCAATGAAGCGTCCATCGCGCGGCATGCGGCTGTCAGCGGCAACGATCGCGTAATGGGGGCGCTTCTTGGAACCGCCACGGGCGAGACGAATTTTCATGGCCATTTGGTTTCTCCTTTGAATGGCTTGGATCAGGCGGCGTGATGCCGCCTCAGGATTGGTGTTTCTCGTGGTGCTTGATGACTTCCTGGATGATGAAGGCCAGGAATTTCTTGGCAAACGCGGGGTCCAGATCGGCCTCGGTCGCAAGATCGGTGAGCCGCGCGATCTGGGCCGCTTCGCGGACCGGATCGGACGGGGGCAGCGCGTGTTCGGCCTTGAGCCGGCCCACGGCCTGCGTGTGCTTGAAGCGCTCGGCCAGCGTGAACACCAGGATGGCATCCAGCCGGTCGATGGATTCGCGATGCTCCTTCAGGAGCGCTGCCGCGCGCTGGGCCGCATTCTGGCTCATAGCTCGGGCACCTCCGGACGGGGGTGACGATAGGCCAGCGTGCCGTCGTGATCGGCGCTGGGGTCATGAAACGCGCCCAGCTTTTCCACCAGCGCGATGGCGCGGGTATTGCCGGGCTCGATATAGCTGACCAGCGAGTCCCAGCTCAGCGCGTTCCAGGCGTTGTTGCGGGCCGAGCGGGCAGCCTCGAAGGCATAGCCGTGGCCCTCGGCCTCGGCGGTAAAGAAGAAGCTGAGCTCGGGCTCGGGATCACCGGTTTCATGGCCAAGCAGGACAAAGCCCAGCACGTGCTTGTCGTCCTGATGCTCGACCGTCCAGAGCCCGGCCCCGCGCAGGATCCAGCTGGCGGTCAGCTGCAGGAAATCGTCCCAGGCGCCCTCGCGGGTGCGCTGGCCGCTGACATATCTGCCACGGTCCGAGGTGACGATATCGGCGTAGATCTGGAAGTCTTCAATGTAGGGGCCGCGCATGGTGGTGCGGGCGGTGGCGATCTTGGGCAGGGACTGGCCGATACGCTCGACCGCGACGGCGGCCTGGCCGACCGGACGGGATTCCCAGGGAAACGTAGTCATGACAGGTCCTTTGGTTTGCGGTGGCGGTACACGAGGCGGATATCGGCGCGTTCAGGTTGCGGCGCCTCGGGGTCGAGCACCGCGCCCAGCTTTTCGGCCAGCCGGATCGAACGCAGGTTGCCGGGCGCGATGTAGCTGACGGCGGTGTCCCAGCCCAGCGCGCCATACACGTGGGCTATGGCGGCGCGCGCTGCCTCGGCGGCGATGCCGGTGCCCTCGGCCTCGGCAGACAGGATCATCCAGCCGATCTCCTTTTCCGGCCAGTCGGGCGGCGTCCAGGGTCCGACCAGCCCGAGACAGGTATCGTCACCCTTGCGGGTCACCGCCCACATGCCCAGCCCGAAGATCTGCCAATGCCCAAGCTCTGCGGCAAAGGCCCGGAAGGCCCGCGCGAGGTTCAAGTGGCTGCCGAAGGCGGCCGCGCGGTCGGACATCATGAAGTCATGAAACGCCGGCCAGTCCTTCGGTTCCGGGCGGCGCAGGACCAGGCGCTCCGTGGTGATGGGCGCGGTCATGCCGGCAGCTCCGGGCCGGGATGGCGGTAGATGACGACCGGCAAGCCATCGAGGTCGAAGTCGCGCTCGGGTCTGGCGCCAAGGCGCAGGGCAAGCGCAATGGAGCGGGGGTTGTCGGGGCTGACCATGCTCATCAGCGGCTTGGGCGAAACATGGGCATGGAAATGCGCCCGCGCCGCCGCCGCGGCTTCCAGCCCGTAGCCCTTGCCCTCGAAGCCATCATAGAGATGCCAGGCCAGTTCCGGCTCGGGCCAGCCGACGAACGAGATCACGCCGACCCGCCCGACCATCCGGCCGGTTGCGGTCTCGTCGACCGACCAGAAGCCGTGGCCACGCTCGGCCCAGAGATCGGCATTGCCCTCGTAATGGTCGCGGCACTCGACCTCGTCGAGCGGCCCGCCGATGAAGGCAGAGCGCGGGCTCTGGCCAAAGGCGATCATGGCGGCAAGATCAGTCTCCTGCGGCTGGCGCAGGGTCAGGCGGACGGTGCGGACGGGCGCGATCATGCGGCCACCTCGCCCGGCGGGTGCCGGTATTTCAGCACCACGCCGCCATGGTCATAGGTATGCGTCCCCTCGGCCCGGGCCCCCAGCCGCTCGGCCAGGGCGATCGAGCGGGCATTGTCGGGCGCGATCAGGCTGACAAGCGGTCCAAGCCCGTGCCCGGCCGCCCAGTTGCGCACCGCCGCCGCGCCCTCGGCCGCCAGGCCCTTGCCTTCAAAGCCGTCATAAACCAGCCAGCTCAGCTCCGGCTCGTCGAGCCAGACCGGATGCCAGAGGCTGAACCGCCCCGCCGGGCGTCCGGTGGCGGTTTCGGTGGCGAAGAAGGCGCCATAGCCCCGCGCCTGCCAGTGGCCCAGATGGATCATGCAGCTGCCCCAGGAATCCCGGCGGTCCGTGCTGGGGCCGCCCAGATAGGCGCTGCGTTCGGTGGCGCAAAACGCATCGAACGCTTCGAAATGCGGCATGGTAAAGCCGCCCAGCGTCAGGCGTGGGGTGGCGATGACCGGGACCGACATCAACCCGGCCTCCGGTGACGATAGACGATGGCGGGGCTGTCGGCCTCGTAGAAGGGCGAGCCTTCGCGGTTGGCCGCATCGGTGGCATCGGCATCGGGTGCGGCGCCAAGCGCTTCGGCCACCCGGCGCGAGCCGACGTTGCCGGTGTCGATCACCGACACCGCGGTGTCGGTGCCGATCAGGTCCCAGACCGTCGGCAGCAGCGCGCGCATCGCCTCGGTGATGTAGCCCTTGCCTTCATGCGCCGCGTCCCACAGCGACCAGGACAGTTCCGGCTCGGTCCAGACCAGCGGATACCACGGGCCGACCCAGCCGATGGGCTGGTCGCTGCCTTTCAGCGTCATGATGTGCATGCTGTAGCCACGCAGGACCCAGAGGCCCACGGCATGCCCGAACGCCCGCAACGCCACCCGCTCGGCCACCGGCCCGCCGACAAAGCGCGACCGGTCAGAGCCGAGAAAGGCCATGAACGGCCGGCAATCGGCCATGCTGGGGGCGCGCAGGATCAGCCGATCCGTTTCCAGCGACGGTATGGTGACGGTCAGGGTCATTTCTTCTTGCCAAATCCCGACAGGCCCGGCGGCAGCTGCATCCCGCCCGGACCGCCCAGCCCCGGCAGGCCGCCCATGGCCTTGGCGGCCTGTTCCATCGCCTTGGGGTCGTTCATGTCGGGCAGGCCGCCCTTGCCGCCCATCATGCCGCGCATGGCCTGCTTGAGCATGCCGCCTTTGCCCATCTTGCCCATCTTCTTCATCATGTCGGCCATCTGCCGGTGCTGCTTGAGCAGCCGGTTGAGGTCCGAGACCTCAAGCCCAGAGCCGGCGGCGATCCGCTTCTTGCGGCTGGCCTGCAACAGGTCGGGATTGGCCCGTTCCTTCTTGGTCATCGAATTGATCATCGCGATCTGGCGGCGCAGGATCGAATCGTCCATCCCGGCTTCGGCCATCTGCTTTTGCGCCTTGCCCATGCCGGGCAGCATTCCCATCAGCCCGTCCATGCCGCCCATCTTGAGCATCTGCTCAAGCTGCATGCGCAGGTCGTTCATGTTGAACAGACCCTTCTGGAACCGCCGCATCATCCGTTCGGCCTGTTCGGCCTCGAAGGTCTCCTGCGCCTTCTCGACCAGCGCCACGATGTCGCCCATGCCGAGAATGCGCCCGGCGATGCGCGAGGGCTCGAAAGTCTCGATGGCGTCCATCTTCTCGCCAAGGCCGACAAAGCGGATCGGCTTGCCGGTGACCGCGCGCATCGACAGCGCCGCGCCGCCGCGCCCGTCGCCGTCCATCCGGGTCAGGACCACGCCGCTGACACCGATCTTGGCGTCGAATTCCTGCGCCACGTTGACCGCGTCCTGCCCGGTCAGGCCATCGACCACCAGCAGCGTCTCGCGCGGCTTGACCACGTCGCGCACGGCGGCGGCCTGGGCGATCAGTTCGGCGTCGATATGCAGGCGCCCGGCAGTGTCGAGCATGTAGACGTCATAACCGCCAAGCGCGGCCTGGGTCTTGGCGCGCCGGGCTATTGCCACCGGGTCTTCGCCGCGCACGATCGGCAGGGTATCGACCCCGATCTGGGCGCCCAGAATGGCCAGCTGTTCCATCGCCGCCGGGCGGTTGACGTCGAGCGAGGCCATCAGCACCCGCTTGCCGTCCCGCTCCTTGAGCCGTTTGGCGAGCTTGGCGGTGGTGGTGGTCTTGCCCGAGCCCTGAAGGCCGACCATCAGGATCGGCGCGGGCGGGTTGTCGATCTTGAGCGCGCCGGGGTCGTCCGACCCGGTCAGCACCCGGATCAGCTCGTCATGGACGATCTTGACCACCTGCTGGCCCGGCGTCACTGACCGCGTGACCGATTGCCCGGTCGCCTTGGCCTGCACGGCGCTGACGAAATCGCGCGCCACGGGCAGCGAAACGTCGGCCTCCAGCAGCGCCACCCGCACTTCGCGCAGCGCGGTCTTGACGTCATCCTCGGACAGGGCGCCCTGCTTGGTCAGCCGCTCGAAGACGCCAGACAGGCGTTCGGAGAGATTTTCAAACATGCCCTCGGTCCTTTCGACCCGTTACCACCTGACCGTTACCTAAGCAGCGGCCGCTCAGAACTCAAACCGGGGGTTGCCCCAAACGGCTTGTGCGCCCACGGGCGCGACGCGCTGGCGGACGGCGATCCCCACAAATGGCAGGGACCGGAAGGCTCAAGCTTCCGGATGCTGGCGGCGGATTACAGGCTGTCTGCGCCCGAGTCAACAAGCGCGCGCGCCCCGGTGGCATGGGCCCCGGGGCGCGCGCGCGCGGGGGCCGGATCAGGCGGCGCGGTTGCGCTCGATCCACATGGTCGCGGCCAGCAGCAGGCCCAGCACGGTCGCGGGCACAGCGGATGGCCCAAGCACCACCAGATGCGCCACCACGGCCCCGGCCATGGTGCACAACAGCAACCCCGCCGCGTAGAGGCGGTAGCCGGGCAGCCAGAGGGCGATGGCGCCGCCAACCTCGATCAGGCCGGTGAGATACCGGAACCATTGGCCGAAACCGACCTTGTCGAAGGTCTGCACCATCATTTCGACACCGGCGAGCTTGGACAGGCCCGCCGCAACGAAGGCGAGGCTGAGCAGGACACGGATCGCGGGGCCCGCATAGGCGGTGATACCGGGGGACATAGGCTTCTCCTTGAAAGGTGGCGGCGCGGGTCAGGCCGCTTCGCGTTCTGCGGTCTGGGTCACATCGGGGGCCCAGACGAAGCTGACATCGCTCAGCCCGACAAAGCCGAGCACGAAGTTCAGATGCGGGGTGGCAAAGTCCATCGGCGCGCCGATGGGAGTGCCGCCCGAAGCGACGGCGACGATCACCTTCTTGCCCGACAGCAGACCCTGCGGCCCGCTCGCGGTGTAACGGAACGTCACGCCGGGCCGGGCGATCAGGTCGAGCCAGGCCTTGAGCGCGGCCGGCAAGCCGAAATTGTAGATCGGCAGGCCGATGACGATGGTATCGGCGGCCTCGATCTCGGCGATCAGCGCGTCGGACAGCGCCATCTTGGCGGTGTCGGCCGCGGTATGCTCATTGAGCGCCATCATGCGGGCGGTGACCCAGTGGGCATCCACCTGCGGCAGCGCGCCGGCGGCCAGATCGCGGCGGATCACCCTGGTGGCGCCCGAGTTTGCAACGATGGCCGCCGAGGCGGCGCGGCTGACGGACCCGTCGGTGCGGGCCGAGGCGTCGATATGCAGGATGGTCTTGGTCATGTTGGCACTCCATTTGCTCTGGCGCCGACATAGCCCCTTGCAAATACGAACGTCATACCCAAAAACCAACAGTATATGTTTGTCAGCGCACAGGTCACACCATGGACGACTGGGACGAGATCAGGACCGCCTATCAGGTCGCCCGTATCGGCACGGTCAGCGGCGCGGCCGAGATGCTGGGCGTCCACCACGCGACGGTGATCCGCCACATCGACGCGCTGGAGGGGCGGCTGGGCGTCAAGCTGTTCCAGCGCCATGCGCGCGGCTACACCACCACCGAGGCCGGCGACGACCTGTTGCGCGTGGCACAGGCGACCGACGACCAGTTCACCCAGCTGGCCAGCCGCCTGCGCGGCACCGGCGAGGGCATCACCGGCGAGCTGGTCGTGACGTCGCTGGCGAGTTTTGCGCCGCTGCTCGTGCCGGTGCTGGGCAGCTTTCAGGCGCAGAACCCCGGCCTGATCGTGCGCTACCTGACCGGCGTGCGGCTCTTTCGGCTGGAATATGGCGAGGCGCATGTCGCGATCCGTGCCGGGGCCGCGCCCGACCAGCCTGACAACGTGGTGCAACCCTTCCTGACCCGCTCGGTGCGGCTGATGGCGGCGCGGTCCTATATCGAGCGGCACGGCCTGCCCGCAGACGAGGCCGATCTGGCCAACCACTGGTTCGTGGCCAATGACAGCCAGGAGACGCGCGCGCCCTTCAACCGCTGGCTGCGCGGCATGGTGCCGCTGGATCGCATCATCTTTCGCTCGACCGACGAATTGTCGCTGAGCGCGGCGGTCCGGCAAGGCATCGGGATCGGCTTCATTGTCGACGTGGTCGCTGAAAACCACCCCGACCTGGTCGAGATCATGCCGCCGCGCAGCGAATGGCAGGTCGAGGCCTGGATCGTCACCCATGTCGACCTGCACCGCAGCGCCAAGGTCCAGTCCTTTCTGGCCCATCTCAAGGCCGCCGCCAAAGAGTGGACCCGATGACACCACACTCCCGCGCCGGTCATCTGGCGATGCTGGCCTTCTCGGCTCTGGTGGCGGGATCGTTCTCGCTGGGCGCGCTGGCCGCCAACGAGATCGCGCCGGCGGCGCTGAACGTGGTGCGCTTTGTCATTGCCGGCGCGGTGATCGCCGGCATCGCGCTGGCCACCACCGGCATCCCCGCTGCCTCGCTGCGCGCGCCCTGGCGATACGGGGTGCTGGGCGTGCTGTTCGCCTTCTACCTGGTGATGATGTTCGAGGGGCTCAAGACCGCGCCTGCCGTGGGCACGTCGGCGGTGTTCACGCTCACGCCCCTGATGGCGGCGGGGTTCGGCTGGATTCTGGTCGGGCAGAAGCCCACGGGCCGCATCCTGGGCGCGCTGGCGATTGGCGCCGTTGGCGCGCTGTGGGTCATCTTCCGCGCCGATCTGGCGGCGCTGCTGGCCTTCGATATCGGGCGCGGCGAGGGCATCTTCTTCTGGGGCTGCCTTGCCCATGCGATCTACACGCCGATGGTGCGGCGGCTCAATCGCGGCGAGAATCCGGTGGTCTTTACCCTCTGGACCATCGTGGCCGGCGGGCTGGTGCTGGCGCTCTGGGGCTGGCGCGACATCGTCGCCACCGGCTGGGGCGGGCTGCCGGCCATCGTCTGGGTGACGATCCTCTACACAGCCATTTTCGCCACCGCCGCCACCTTCGTGCTGCTGCAATTCGCGGCGCTCAGGCTGCCGTCATCCAAGGTCATGGCCTATACCTACCTGACACCGGCCTGGGTCACGCTCTGGCAGTTCGCGCTGACCGGCGCGCTGGCGCCGCCGATGGTGCTGATCGGGGTCTTGCTGACCTGCCTGGCGCTCTGGCTGCTGCTGCGCGACTAGGCCGGATCGGCTTCACCCAGTTCCTGCTCCAGAAACCGCTCGAAGGCGTCGAGGTCGAGCCCGCCCATCTGCCCGAAGCCCTGCATCCAGACCGAGGCCTCGCGCAGCGCGTCCGGCTCCAGCTTGCACCATTTGACGCGGCCGCGCTTTTCCTGACTTATCAGGCCCACGGCGGTCAGCACCTGCAGGTGCTTGGAAATCGCGGCAAGGCTCTGCGCGAAGGGCGCGGCCACATCGGTGACGGCCATGTCGTCTTCCAGCAGCATGGACAGGATCGCCCGACGGGTCGGGTCGGCAAGGGCGGCAAAGACGGAGTCGAGCGGATCGGTCATGGCCGAGATCAATCCGGGCCGGGATGGAAAGTCAACCGATCGGTTGAATGAGGCATTCGGGCGGAAAAGACCGCAAAACACCCGACGGCGCCTTGCAGCCGCAGGGAACGTGAGGGTTTTATCGTGCTTTCCCAACAGGTTGGACGCAGTCATGTGCGACTTGACTCATTTCCTTCGCCCGCATAGCAAGGCCGCAACTGTCCGAAGGGGCCTTTGCCTTGACCGACCCTGTTTCGCCGCGCGACGACGCCGCCCGCCTGAAGGCGCTGGAGGAGAAGATCGCCAAGGCCAGAGGGACGCCAGAGGCCAAGAACCACTCGGAAGAACACTACTCGCAGGCACAGCTTGCATGGCGGATGGTGATAGAACTCGTGGCCGGTCTGCTGATCGGTTTCGGTATCGGATACGGGCTGGACACGCTGATCGGCACCCTGCCCATCTTTCTGGTGCTGTTCACGTTCCTGGGTCTGGCGGCAGGGGTGAAAACCATGCTGCAATCGGCACGGGAAATACAGACGAAACAGCTGGCCGAAGCGGCTGGCGAAGCTGGGGACAAGACACGTGGCGACTGAGACACATGGCGAGGAATCCGGGCTGGTCTTTCACCCCTTGGACCAGTTCATAGTCAAGCCGCTGTTTGGCGGCGACGGCGTGATCCACTGGTACACGCCCACCAACGTGACCCTGTGGATGGGGCTGGCGCTGCTGTGCATCGTGGCGGTCTTCGTCCTTGGCTCGCGCGGTCGCGCCGTGGTCCCGACCCGGACACAGTCCATCGGCGAGATCTTCTACGGCTTCACCCACAAGATGGTCGAAGACGTGACCGGCAAGGACGGGCTGCGCTACTTCCCCTACATCATGACGATTTTCCTGTTCATCCTGACGGCCAACCTGCTGGGCCTGATCCCGATGTCCTTCGCCACCACAAGCCACGTCGCGGTGACGGCGGTTCTGGGTGTCGGCGTCTTCCTGTCGGTGACGCTTCTGGGCTTCATCCTCAACGGCCCCTCGTTCCTCGGGCTGTTCTGGATGACTTCCGCGCCGCTGGTGCTGCGCCCGATCATCGCGGTGATCGAGCTGATTTCCTACTTCGTCCGTCCGGTCAGCCACTCGATCCGTCTTGCCGGCAACATCATGGCCGGTCACGCGGTCATCAAGGTCTTTGCCGGCTTCGCGGCCATCGCGGCCATCAGCCCGGTCTCGATCCTGGCCATTACCGCAATCTACGGGCTTGAAGTGCTGGTTGCAGCCATTCAGGCCTACGTGTTCACCATTCTGACCTGCGTCTATCTCAAGGACGCTCTGCACCCGCAACACTAGGGCCAGAATTCCTCATCACTGCAATTCCATCGTAAGGAGACAAGTTCATGGAAGGCAATATCGCACAACTGGGTCAATTCGTCGGTGCCGGCCTCGCCGCCATCGGTTCCGGCGCCGCCGCCATCGGTGTCGGCCATGTCGCCGGCAACTTCCTGTCGGGCGCCCTGCGCAACCCGTCGGCCGCCGCTTCGCAGACCGCCACCCTCTTCATCGGTCTGGCCTTCGCAGAAGCCCTGGGGATCTTCTCGTTCCTCGTTGCTCTGCTGCTGATGTTCGCGGTCTGATCGCGCGCAGCATTCCTTACGGCCGGATGCGCGGTTTCGCCCGCGCATCCGGTGAGTTTTCAGGGCCCGCAGCCGCGGGCGTCGGAGAGTCGAGATGGCAGACGGAACAACTGAAGTAGCAGCTGGCGCGGAACATGTCGCCGAAGCGGTCGGGCACGGAGCCGAGGCTGCGGGCGCAGGAATGCCGCAGCTGGATTTTTCGACCTTCCCGAACCAGATCTTCTGGCTGTTCGTCACGCTTGTGCTGATCTATCTGGTGCTGAGCCGGATCGCCCTGCCGCGCATCGCCTCGGTCCTGTCCGAGCGTGCCGGCACCATCACCCATGACCTCGCCGCCGCCGAAGAATTCAAGCAGCGCGCTGTCGAGGCCGAGGCCGCCTATGACAAGGCGCTGGCCGACGCGCGGTCCGAGGCCGCGCGGATCGTCGCCGCCGCCAAGGCCGAGATCCAGCAGGGCCTCGATGCCGAGCTGGCCCGTGCCGACGCCGAGATCGCCGCGCAGACCGCCGAGAGCGAAGCAGCCATCGCCGAGATCCGCAAGGATGCGGTCAAGAGCGTGACCCAGGTTGCGCGCAACACGGTCAAGGTCCTGATCTCCACCATGGGCACCGAGGCCGAGACCGCCGACATCAACGCCGCCGTCGCGGCCCACCTGAAAGGCTGATCCGATGCGCTATGCTCTGATTGCAATTCTGGGCCTTCTCGCCTCGCCGGCGCTGGCGGCGACCGGCCCGTTCATCTCGCTGCACAATACCAACTTCATCGTGCTTTTGGCCTTTGTCCTGTTTGTCGGCATCTTGCTGTATTTCGGCGTCCCGTCGATGATCACCAAGATGCTCGACCAGCGCGCCGCGGCCATCCGCGCCGATCTCGATGAGGCCCGTGCGCTGCGCGAGGAGGCCCAGAGCCTTCTGGCCTCCTACGAGCGCAAGCAGCGGGAAGTAAGCGAACAGGCCGATCGCATCGTCGCCTCCGCCAAGGAGGAGGCCGGCCGCGCCGCCGAGCAGGCCAAGGATGATATCCGCCAGTCCGTCGCCCGCCGCCTTGCCGCAGCGCATGACCAGATCGCCTCGGCCGAAGCCGCGGCAATCCGCGAAGTGCGTGACCAGGCGATTGCCGTCGCCATCGGCGCCTCGCGCGACCTGATCGCCGGCAAGATGACCGCCGAGCGCGCCAATGCGCTGATCGAGGAAGCCATCGGCTCGGTCGAGACCAAGCTGCACTGATCCGGCGTTCAGACCCAGACACGGCGGCCCCGGAACATCCGTTCCGGGGCCGTTTTCGTTTCAGCGCTTGCCGCGCCCCTGTTCGTGATCGAGCCGCTTGCGGGCGATGTCTTCGTTTCGCTCCGCTTTCTGGTGGTCGCGCAGCGCGATCTCGATGAAGTCCATGTGCCACCCGACCGCCGCGCGCGCGCCCGCCGGGTCGCGCGCCTGAAGCGCGGTGTTGATGGCCCGGTGCTGGTCCAGCAGACTGTCGCGGGTCATGC
>CAUJIU010000152.1 GCA_963205075.1 Pseudomonadota bacterium
CAATCCGCCCGCCACCGCACCGCGCGCGCCGGCGCCACCGCCGGGCTATGAAGGTCACTGGGATGATGGCCGCCTCAACCCCAACCGCGGGCTGACCGGGGCTGCTGCCGCTGCACCGGCGACCAATGCCTATGTCTCGACCAGTTCGGTGGCGCCGCAACCGGCCGCCCAGCCCGCCGCGACCGTGGATCGCTATGTGCAGGTCGGCACCTTCGCGCAGGCGGCCAATGCCGACCGCGCCGCGCAGGTGCTTATCGGCCTCGGGCTGCCGGCGCGCATGGGCACCGTGACCCGTGGCGGCGTGCAATACCAGGTGGTGCTGGCCGGTCCGTTCGAGACCGCCTCGGCGCTGGCCGGGGCCTTGCAGATGGCGCAGGCCGGTGGCTTTGCGGATGCCTTTACCCGCCGCTGAGGTGACACGGGATCAGCCGCAAATCCCCTGAAGCGCCACCCAGTCCCGGTCCGACAGGATGGGCGCGCCCTGGCGGCCCGCCATCGGATCGGCCTCGATCAGCCCCAGCGTCGACTCGCCGGTCACGTCGAGCGCCCAGGCATAGGGGCCGGACGGAATCTCGGCCGCCGCGAAAGCCGCCAGCAACGCCTCGTCGTCCGGCCTCTCAGCGCTGACGCTGAGCATGTCGGCGGCATGGGTCTGCAAGGCCGCCTCGGGCAGGTCGCCGGTGGCCAGCAACCGCATCGTCGCGGTCAGCCCCGACTGGGTCAGGATGTCCTGCAGCGGATCGGAGCCGCCCAGCCGGGCCACGGCGGCCAGCAGATAGCCGGCCGTCACCGCCGGGTCGTCCGCGTCGAGGATTTGCGAGCGTTCAAGGATGAAGATCCCGCCGGGCAGCGCCAGCGCCTGCGGCAGCCCGTCCGGCACCACGACGATCTGGTAGCGCCGGTCGGGGCCCAGCACCCGTGCGCTCAGGCGGTCAAGCGCGGCCAGCCCCGCCGCGCTGCGGCAGGCCGGGCCGGTCAGGCGCTGGATATGGCCCAGCAGCGTCGCCCCGATCTCGATCCGCTTGGCCTGCGGCACGGCGCGCAGGGTCTGGCGGATCAGCGCGTCGGGCATCCAGAAGACGCCGAGCCCCGCCATGGCCAGGATCACCGCGCCGATGATCCAGTTGCGCAGCCGCCCCGGCCGGGGCCGCCGCCGTTCGATCGACACGCGGATCTTCTCGATGGCGCCGATCATCAGCTCATCCTCGATCTCGAGCGTCTCGGTGCCGTCCTCGTCGGGGCTGAACCGGGCCGGTATCTCGCCGGGATTGAGCCGTATCAACGCCGGCAGCGACCAATGGGTCAGCGCCCGCCCGGCGCTGTCGGCAATCACCAGCGTGGCGTCACCGAAGGCCACCACCACCTCCCGCCGCTGCGCGGAGCCGGCGCTGCGCCAAAGGCCAGAGCTTTCAAGGCGTTGATATTGGGTGAGTGCCGTCATGTGCCCGCTGTGTTTTGCGGCAATGATAGCTGCACATCGGCCGGCTGTGTAGCCCGATCACATCCGCCGCGCCAGCGCCCGCAGTTCGAATTTCTGGATCTTGCCGGTAGAAGTCTTGGGCAATTCCTGGAACACCACCTTCTTGGGGGTCTTGAAACCGGCAAGCCGGCTGCGGACATGGGCGATCAGCGCCGCTTCATCGGCGCTGGCGCCCTCTTTCAGTTCGACAAAGGCGCAGGGCACCTCGCCCCATTTGTCGTCGGGCATGGCCACCACGGCGCAGAGATTGACCGCCGGATGGTGCATCAGCGCCCCCTCGACCTCGACCGACGAGATGTTCTCGCCGCCCGAAATGATGATGTCCTTGGCGCGGTCCGAGATCTGCATGTAGCCGTCGGGATGCTGCACCGCGAGGTCTTCGGAATGGAACCAGCCGCCGGCAAAGGCCTTGGCGGTGGCGGCGGGGTTCTTGAGGTATCCCTTCATCACCGAGTTGCCGCGGATCACGATCTCGCCCTGCGTGACGCCATCCATCGGCACCTGTTGCATGTTGGCATCGACCACGGTGGCGGCTTCCATCATCGGGAAGGCCACGCCCTGGCGTGCCTTGATGGTCGCCTGCTCGTCGGGTGGCAGGCTGTCCCAGGCCGCATCCCAGGTGCATTCGGTGACATGGCCATAGGTCTCGGTCAGGCCATAGACCTGCGTGACGTTGAAGCCGAGCTTGCCGATGGCCGCGAGCGTGGCCGCGGCCGGCGGGGCGCCGGCGGTAAACACCTCGACGATGTGACCGAAGGGGCGGCGGTCCTCGGCCTTGGCGTTGATCAGCATGTTGAGCACGATCGGCGCGCCGCCGAAATGGGTCGCGCCCTCGTCGGCGATGGCACTGTAGATGGCGCGCGCGGTGATGTCGCGGCAGCAGATCAGCGTGCCGCCAAGCGCCGGGATCATCCAGGTATGGTTCCAGCCGTTGCAGTGAAACAGCGGCACGATGGTCAGATAGCGCGGAAACAGCGTCATCCGCCACGAAATCGGGGTGCCCATCGTCATCAGATAGGCGCCGCGATGGTGGCAGACCACGCCCTTGGGGCGGCCGGTGGTGCCGGAAGTGTAGTTGAGCGCCAGGCTCTCCCACTCGTCCTGCGGCAGGATCCAGGCAAAGCCGGGGTCGCCACCGGCCAGAAAGTCTTCGTAATCAAGGGTATCGGCGCCACCCGCCGGCACGCCCGCGACCGGGTCCGGCACCTCGATCAGCAGCGGCGCGGGGCCGGTCATCGCCTCGATGGCCTGAATGGCGAGCGACAGGAACTGGCTGTCGGCGATCACCACCCGCGCCTGCCCGTGGTCAAGGATATAGCTGACCGTATCGACATCGAGGCGGGTATTGATGGTGTTGAGCACCCCGCCGCAGGCCGGCACCGCAAAGGTCGCCTCGGCCTGGGCCGGGATGTTGGGCAGGAGCGTGGCGACCACATCGCCGGGTCGCACCCCGGCCCCGGCCAGCGCCGAGGCGAGCTGGGTCACGCGGCGGTGGTAGTCGCGGTAGCTGCGCCGGATCGGGCCGTAGACCAGCGCCTCGCGGTCGGCAAACACCGCCGCGGCGCGCGCCAGATGCGAAAGCGGGGTCAAGGGCACGTAGTTGGCCGGGCACTTATCCAGACCGGTTTCGTCCTGCATCCAACCCATCACTGGCACCCATTGCGTCTGAACTGTCGTATTCGGGCATTACTTGCGCGGTTTGGGCCGCTAGACAGAGATTGGACCGGCGAAAGGGGCGGAACAATGAACAAAACGACCAACCATACGGCGGTTGCGGCGGTCTTTGCCATTTCGGCGATGGCGATTTTCGGGTTCATCGACAATTTCATCCGGCTGGCGGCCGCCGACGGCGGGTTGTGGCAGTTTCACTTCCTGCGGGCGATTGCGGCGCTGGCGGTTCTGGCCGTCGTGGCGCTGCTGACCGGCTCCAGACTGCGCCCGCTGCGCTGGAAGAACGTGCTGGTCCGCAGCCTGTTCAGTTCGGTTTCCATGGTGATCTACTTTGGCTGCCTGAGCCTGATGCCCATCGCTCAGGCCGCGGCCGGCCTGTTCACTGCACCACTGTTCGTCGTGGCGTTCTCGGTCCTGCTGTTTGGCGAGCGGATTGGCCGCTACCGGTTCCTGGCGATCCTGGTCGGTTTTGGCGGGGCGTTGCTGGCGCTTGACCTGGCCGATGGTGGCATCACTGCGCTGACTTTCGTGCCGGTGGCCTCGGGCGCGGCCTATGCGATGGGCAATATCGCCACGCAGCGCTGGTGCAAGGGCGAGACCACCCTGACGCTTCTGGGCGGCTTCTTCGGTGCCATGATCGTGTGGGGCGCGATCGGGGTCGCGGTGTTGTGGATGTTTCCGCAGCCGGTGGCCGAGGGCGCGGACGGTTTCATCACCCGCGGCTGGGTGACCCCGTCGGGCATCTACCTGACGGTGATCCTGATGCAGGGATTGGGGTCGCTGCTGGGGGTCGGTCTGGTGATCCGGGCCTATCAGATGGCCGAGGCCACCTATGTGGCGGTGATCGAAAACCTGCTGCTGGTCTTTGCGACGATCTGGGCCGTGGTTCTGTGGGGCGAGGTGCCGGGCCCGTGGCAACTTGTCGGTCTGGGCATGATCATTCTGGCCGGCGTGGTGATTGCCTTGCGCTCCGACGCGCCGCGGCAGGCCGGCGGGCGGGCGGAAGTCTGAGCGGAGGCGGCGATGATCATCTCGCCGGGCCGGGGCTATGTCTTCGTGCATATTCCCAAGACCGGGGGCACCTCGATGGCCGCCGCGCTGGAAGCGCGCGCCATGAAGGACGATCTCCTGATCGGCGATACCCCCAAGGCCCGGCGCCGCAAGGCGCGGTTGCGGGGGCTGACCCCGGCGGGGCGGCTGTGGAAGCACTCCACCCTCGCCGATATCGAAGGCGTGGTCGACCGCGCCGCGTTCGAGCGGATGTTCGTCTTCACGCTGGTGCGCAACCCCTGGGACCGGATGGTGAGCTATTATCACTGGCTGTTGACCGTGGGCTTTGATCACCCGGCGGTGCAACTGGCCAAGTCCTTGTCCTTCAGCGATTTTCTGGCGCATCCGCATACCGGCGCCAGCCTTGCCGGCAACCCCTATGCCTCCTACCTGACCGATGGCGCGGGCCGCGCGCACGGGCATTTCCTGCGCATCGAACAACTGGACGCCGATGCCGGGCCCTTGTGGGATCACCTCGGGTTCCGGCTGGCGCTGGAGCGGCACAACCCGTCGCAGCGCCACCGCGACTGGCGGGGCTATTACACCGCCGAAAGCGCCGCCCGCCTCGCCGCGCTGTGCGCCGATGACATCGCGCGCTTCGGCTACGGTTTTGACGACTGCGCCTGACCGCGCGAGGCACTTTACCCGGCCTGACCTGCGTCCTATAAGCCGGGCCATGACCGGACTACTTCACATCGGCCGTCGAATTACGTCCCCGGCGCTCTGAAAGCCAGAGCCGCCGGGCCAAGGTGTCTGAGCCCTCGCACCACGCTTTCCGACCGATTTTCATTCAATTTCAAGGACGCAACCGATGTGCGCCGATACGCCTGACTACAAAGACAGCCTCAACCTTCCCAAGACCGATTTCCCGATGCGCGCCGGCCTGCCGCAGCGCGAGCCGGACTGGCTGGCCCGCTGGGCCCGGATCGGGGTCTATGACCGCAACCGCGAAAAGACGGGCCGTGACAGCTTTGTGCTGCATGACGGCCCTCCCTATGCCAACGGCAACCTCCATATCGGCCATGCGCTCAACAAGGTGCTCAAGGACATGGTGGTGCGCAGCCAGCAGATGATGGGCAAGGACGCCCGCTACATCCCCGGCTGGGATTGCCACGGCCTGCCGATCGAATGGAAGATCGAGGAGCAGTACCGCGCCAAAGGTCTCAACAAGGATGATGTCTCGGACGTGGCCTTCCGCCAGGAATGCCGCCGCTTTGCCGAAGGCTGGGTCGATATCCAGCGCGAGGAGTTCAAGCGGCTGGGCGTGACCGGCGCCTGGGACCGGCCCTATCTGACCATGGATTTCCACGCCGAGCGGGTGATCGCCGAGGAGTTCATGAAGTTCCTGATGAACGGCACCCTCTATCAGGGCTCAAAGCCGGTGATGTGGTCGCCGGTCGAGCAGACCGCGCTGGCCGAGGCCGAGATCGAGTATCACGACCATACCAGCCATCAGGTCTGGGTGAAATTTTCGGTGGTTAGGCAACGATACACTGCCACTTTTCGTGGATTGGATGCGGGGTCGTCCGCAGAAAAGAACTTCGAAAGGCGGCAAGAAATCGAACGTGCATCGGTTGTCATCTGGACAACAACCCCCTGGACGCT
>CAUJIU010000153.1 GCA_963205075.1 Pseudomonadota bacterium
GCTGGGCGGCGACGGTTTCATGCTGCAAACCCTGCACGCGACCCAGAAGCTGGATCTGCCGGTCTATGGCATGAACCGTGGCACCGTCGGCTTCCTGATGAACACCTATCATGAGGAGGACCTGCCCGAGCGGCTGGCGGCCGCCGCCGAGGAGGAAATCCACCCGCTCGCCAGCACCGCCACCACCGTGACGGGCGAGGTCCATGAGGCGCTGGCCATCAACGAGGTCAGCCTGCTGCGCGCCGGGCCGCAGGCGGCCAAGCTGCGCATCACGGTCGATGGCAAGGTGCGGATGGAGGAACTGGTCTGCGACGGCGCGCTGGTGGCCACGCCCGCCGGCTCGACCGCATACAACTACTCGGCCCACGGGCCGATCCTGCCCATCGGCTCGGATGTGCTGGCGCTGACGGCGATGGCGGCTTTCCGCCCCCGCCGCTGGCGCGGCGCGCTGTTGCCCAGCACGGCGGTGGTGCAGTTTGACGTGACCGAGCCGGACAAGCGCCCGGTGATGGCCGATGCCGACGGCAAATCAGTGCGCGACGTGGCGCGGGTGGTGATCCGGTCAGAGCCGGCCATGCGGCATCGCATCCTGTTCGATCCCGGCCACGGGCTCGATGAGCGGCTGATCCGCGAACAGTTCGTCTGACCGGATGCCGGTTCAGCCTCCCGCGTAGCCCAGCGGCTTGAGCGACTCGCGGATCTCGTCCAGAATCGCCGGGTCGTCGATGGTGGCGGGCATCTTGAACTCCTGCCCGTCGGCGATCCTGGCCATGGTGGCGCGCAGGATCTTGCCCGAGCGGGTCTTGG
Source organism: Pseudomonadota bacterium (assembly GCA_963205075.1). Classification (GTDB taxonomy): domain Bacteria; phylum Pseudomonadota; class Alphaproteobacteria; order Rhodobacterales; family Rhodobacteraceae; genus KLAP22. Next base: position 808 of record CAUJIU010000153.1, read on the forward strand.
GCAGGCGGTCCACCACGGCGGCCAGCTTGAACGCCGCCACCGGGCCGATCCTGTCGCGCACCAGCCTGACGCATTCCGCGACGATCTCGTCATGCGGGCGCTCGCAGCCCTTGTTCAGGCACAAAAAGCCCAGCGGAAGCTGGCCTTTCAACTCATCCGCCACCCCGATCACCGCGCATTCGGCCACGTCGGGGTGCCCGGCCAGCACCTCCTCCATGCCGCCGGTCGAAAGCCGGTGGCCCGCGACGTTGATGACATCATCGGTGCGCGCCATGATGTAGAGATAGCCGTCCTTGTCCTTCATCCCGGCATCGCCGGTCTCGTAATAGCCGGGGAAGGTGGTCAGGTAGGATTTGCGGAAGCGGTCCTCGGCGTTCCACAGCGTCGGCAGCGTGCCCGGAGGCAGCGGCAGCTTGATGGCGATGGCCCCCAACTCGCCGTCGGCAACCGGACGGCCGCCCTCGTCGAGGATCTGCACGTCATAGCCCGGCATGGCCACGGTGGGCGAGCCGATCTTGACCGGCATGGCCTCGATGCCCGCCGGGTTGCCGGCGATGGGATAGCCGGTCTCGGTCTGCCACCAGTGGTCATAGACCGGAACCTTCATCACCCGCTGCGCCCATTCGATGGTGTCGGGGTCCGCCCGCTCGCCGGCCAGATAGAGCGCGCGCAGGTGGCTGATATCGTAGTTCCTGATCAGCGCGCCGGTCGGATCTTCGCGCTTGATGGCGCGGAACGCGGTGGGGGCGGTGAAGAAGCTGCGCACCTTGTGCTCTTCGATCACCCGCCAGAAGGTGCCGGCATCGGGGGTGCCGATCGGCTTGCCCTCGAACACGATGGTGGTGTTGCCGTGGATCAGCGGCGCATAGCAGATATAGCTGTGGCCCACGACCCAGCCCACGTCGGAGGCCGCCCAGAACACGTCGCCCGGATCGACGTTGTAGAAGTTCTTCATGGTCCAGTTCAGCGCCACCAGATGCCCGGCGGTCGGGCGCACAACGCCCTTGGGCGCCCCGGTGGTGCCGGAGGTGTAGAGGATATAGGCGGGATGATTGCCCTCGACCGGCACGCAATCGGCGGGTTTGGTGCCGGCCTGAAAGCCGTACCAATCCAGATCGCGGCCCGGGGTCAGCTCGGCCACTTCCTGTTCGCGCTGGAAGATGACGCAGAAATCGGGCTTGTGACTGGCCTGCGCGATGGCGCCGTCCAGCAGCGGCTTGTAATGCACCACCCGGCCGGGCTCTAGCCCGCAGGAGGCGGCGAGAATCGCCTTGGGCCTGGCGTCGTCGATGCGCACCGCCAGCTCATGGGCGGCAAAGCCGCCGAACACCACCGAATGGATGGCGCCAAGCCGTGCGCAGGCCAGCATGGCCTCGACCGCCTCGGGCACCATAGGCATGTAGATGATGACCCGGTCGCCCTTGGTCACGCCTCGGGCACTGAGCGCCCCGGCAAGGCTCGCCACCCGGTCGCGCAACTGGGCGTAGGTGATGGTCTGCCTGGTGCCGCTGATCGGGCTGTCATGGATGATGGCCGCCTGCTGGCCGCGCCCGGCCTCGACATGGCGGTCAACCGCGTTCCAGCAGGTGTTGACCTGCGCATCGACAAACCATTCGTAGAGCGGCGCCCGGTCAGACCAGAGCGCCCTCGAGGGCGGCTTGACCCAGTCTATGGCCTCGGCGGCCTGCATCCAGAAGCCTTCGGGGTTAGATTTCCAGCCCTCGTAGATTTCGCGGTATCCCATGGTATGCACTCCTCCCTGGCCCGTCTTTAAGCGCCGGATGGCCGCCAAACAAGCGCCCGGCCTGCGCCACACCGTCACGTTTAGCGCTCTCAGCCCCCCGGATCCGCCCGTGGCCGGTCCCCGACCGCCTCGCGCCAGTGTTTCCGGCAGAGCGACACGTAGCGGTCATTGCCGCCGATCGAGACCTGGTCGCCCGCGGTCAGCACCTGTCCGTCCGGCCCCTTGCGCACCACCATGGTGGCCTTCTTGCCGCAATGACAGATGGTCCGAACCTCGCGCATCTCGTCGGCCAGCGCCAGCAGCGCCGCCGAGCCGGGGAACAGCTCGCCCAGAAAATCGACCCGCAGGCCAAAACACATGATCGGGATGCCCAGATCGTCCACGGCGCGGGCCAGTTGCCAGACCTGCGCGGGCTCCAGAAACTGCGCCTCGTCGATGAAGACGCAGGCGCAGGGGCCGGCCTGCAGCCGCGCCTCGATCTTGGCGAACAGGTCCTCGCCCTTGGCAAACGTATCGGCCGCCTCGCCGATGCCGATGCGGCTGGCGATCCGGCCCTGCCCGGCGCGGTTGTCGAACTGCGCGGTCAGCAGATAGGTCTGCATGCCGCGCTCGACATAGTTGTGCGACGCCTGCAACAGCACGGTCGACTTGCCGGCATTCATGGTCGAGTAGTTGAAATAAAGCTTGGCCATGCCCGAGTTATCCCCGCCCCCGCGGGGCCGCGCAAGGGGCCTCAGCCGCGCTCGACGATCACCGAGCCGACCGAGTAGCCCGCCCCGAAGGAACAGATCAGCCCCAGATCGCCCTTCGCCAGATCGGCGCTGTGCTTGGCGAAGGCGATGATCGAGCCGGCAGACGAGGTATTGGCGTAGTCCTGCAGGATGTTGGGCTGCTCGCCCGGTTCGGGGTCGCGGCCCAGCACCTTGCGGCCGATATAGTCGTTCATGGTCTTGTTGGCCTGATGCAGCCAGAGCCGCCGCAGATCGCCCGCCGCGATGCCTTCTTCGGCCATGTGATCGGCGATATGGGCCGAGACCAGCGGCAGGACCTCCTTGAACACCCGGCGGCCGTTCTGCATGAACTGCATGTCGCGCCGGTCTTCCATCTGGTCGCGCGTGCGGCGCAAAAAGCCGTTGTTGTTACGGATATTGTTGGAAAACTGGGTGGCCAGCCGGGTCGAGCGGATCTTGTAATGCGGCCGCGTCAGGCCCTCGTCCAGCTCGATCAGGGTGGCGGTGGCCACGTCGCCAAAGATGAAATGGCAGTCGCGGTCACGCCATTCCAGATGCGCCGAACAGATCTCGGGGTTGATGACCAGAACCGAGCGGACCGAGCCGGCGCGGATCATGTCGGCAGCGGTCTGGATGCCGAATGTGGCCGAGGAACAGGCGACGTTCATGTCGAAGGCAAAGCCGCCACAGCCCAAGAGGCTCTGGATCTCGACCGCGATGGCCGGATAGGCGCGTTCGTGGTTGGAGGCGGCGCAGAGCACCGCGCCAACTTCGGATGCCTCGCGTCCCGCCTGCTCGAGCGCCTGCCGCGCGGCATTCACCCCCATCTCGGCCATGATCGAAGGCTCGTCATCGGCGCGGGCGGGCAGGTGCGGAAACATGCGCGCCGGGTCCAGCACGCCGTCACGGTCCATCACGAAACGCCGCTCGATCCCCGAGGCGGCAAGGATGAAATCGGCCGAAGAATGGGTCTTGGCCTCGACCGTGCCGGCGGCGATTTCGGCGGCGTGTTCTTCGTTGAAACGGTCGGCATGGGCGTTGAACGCGGCGACCAGCTCGTCATTGGAGATGCTGGCCGAAGGCGTGAAAACCCCGGTTCCGGTGATGGCCGCGCTGCGCATGTTCGTCCCCCTTGCCGAAGCCCGAAGGTCCGCCAAGGGCGGTGTTTTGGCAAGAGTGACCCTACGTGAGGCGGAGGCCGTCAGGCCTGCAGGCTGCGCACCCCGATATCGCCTTCCTCGCGCGCCTTCATCGCCATGACGGCGGCCTGGCTGGCGGCGGCGGTGGTGAAGTAGGGGATCTTGTCATAAAGCGCAACGGCGCGGATTTCTCGGCTGTCTTCAACGGCTTGCGCGCCTTCGGTGGTGTTGAACACCAGCGCGATATGCCCGTCCTTGAGCCGGTCGACGATGGTGAGGCCGCCCTCGTAGACCTTGTTGACCACCTCGGCGGCAATGCCGTTTCCGGTCAGCCAGCCGGCGGTGCCGCGCGTGGCGACGATGGAAAAGCCCATCTCGATCAGGCCGCGCGCGGCGTCGAGCATGTCGGGGGTCTTGTCGGCGTCGCGGATCGAGACGAAGACGTTGCCTTCGGTCGGCAGGTGGGTGCCCGCGCCCATCTGCGCCTTGAGGAAGGCGCGGGCGAAGGTGCGGTCCCAGCCCATCACCTCGCCGGTCGAGCGCATCTCGGGGCCAAGGATGGTATCGACGCCGGGGAAGCGGGCAAAGGGCATCACCGCCTCCTTGACCGAGAACCATGGCATGTTCGGATCGACCAGCGTCATCGGATCGGCATAGGGCAGGGGCGTGTCGTAGCTGACATTCTCATAAGGCGCACGCATCGGGAAGTTCGACATCGGCTCGCCCGCCATCAGCCGCGCGGCGATGGACGCGATGGCCGAGTCGGTGGCCTTGGCCACGAAAGGCACGGTGCGCGAGGCGCGCGGATTGACCTCGATCAGGTAGATCTCGCCGTCCTTGACCGCAAACTGCACGTTCATCAGCCCGATCACACCCAGCGCCAGCGCCAGCGCCACGGTCTGCTCGCGGATGCCGTCGAGGATGTCGGCCGGCAGGCTGTGGGGCGGCAGGCAGCAGGCGCTGTCGCCCGAATGGACACCCGCCTCCTCGATATGCTGCATGATGCCCGCGACATGCACCGTCTTGCCGTCGCTGAGCGCATCGACATCGACCTCGACCGCGCCTGACAGGTAGCTGTCCAGCAGCACCGGGCTGTCTCCCGACACCACCACCGCCTCGCGGATGTAGCGGTTGAGATGCTCCATGTCGCGCACGATCTCCATGGCGCGGCCACCCAGCACGTAGGAGGGGCGGATCACCAGCGGAAAGCCGATGGTTTCAGCAATTTCAAGGGCTTCGGTGTCGGTGTGGGCGATGCCATTGGTTGGCTGCCTGAGCCCCAGCCGGTTGACCAATTCCTGAAACCGCTCGCGGTCCTCGGCCAGGTCGATGGCGTCGGGCGTGGTGCCCAGAATGGGGATCCCGGCGTCGTGCAGCGCATCGGCGAGCTTGAGCGGTGTCTGCCCGCCAAACTGCACGATGACCCCGTGCAGGGTGCCGTTGTCCTGCTCGACCCGCAGGATCTCCATCACGTGTTCAAAGGTCAGCGGCTCGAAATAGAGCCGGTCCGACGTGTCGTAATCGGTCGAGACCGTTTCGGGGTTGCAGTTGATCATGATGGTCTCATAGCCCGCCCCGGTCAGCGCGTAGCAGGCATGACAGCAGCAATAGTCGAACTCGATCCCCTGCCCGATGCGGTTGGGGCCGCCGCCAAGGATGACCACCTTCTTGCGGTCGCTGGGGCGGGCCTCGCATTCGACATCGCCCATCGCGGGG
>CAUJIU010000154.1 GCA_963205075.1 Pseudomonadota bacterium
GATCGACGAGGTCAATGTCGCCGTGCGCTCGCTTGACGAGATGACCCAGCACAACGCCGCGCTGGTCGAGGAGACCAATGCCGCCATCGAGCAGACGGAGGCGCAGGCAACCGAACTCGACCGGATCGTCGACACCTTCTCGCTGCGCGACGGCGCCACCCTGGATGAAGCGGCGTGAAACGCGCCGCCCGCGGTTCTAGGCCAGCGCCGCCTCGACCAGGGCGCGGGCGTGGAGCGCGGTGGTGTCATAGACCGGCACCGGGCTGACATCGTCATTGATCAGCATGGCGATCTCGGTGCAGCCCAGGATCACCGCCTGGGCGCCGCGCGCGGCAAGCCGCTCGATGGCCTCGACATAGATTTTTCGCGAGGGCTCGGAGATCACGCCTTTGCAGAGTTCCTCATAGATGATGCCGTTAAGGTTGGTGATGCCGATATCGGGCACCAGCACCTCGAGCCCGCGGCCGCGCAGCCGGTCGGCATAGAAGGGCTTTTCCATGGTGAACCGGGTGCCCAACAGCCCGACGCGCTCCACTCCGTCGGCGAGCAGCGCTTCGGCGGTGGGATCGGCGATGTGGATGAAGGGCACGTGAAGCGCGGCGGTCACCGCATCGGCCACGATATGCATGGTATTGGTGGCGAGCCCGATGACGCCGGCGCCCGCAGCCTCGAGTTTTCGGGCGCTATCGGCCAGGATCGCCCCGGCCTCGTCCCAGCGCCCCTCGCTTTGCAGGCGGGCGATGGGGCCGAAATCGAGGGAGTGGAGCAGGATGGGCACCGCATCGAGCCCGCCGCGCCGGGCCATGGCCAGCCGGTTCATCGCCGCATAGTAATGCGCGCTCGATTCCCAGCTCATGCCGCCGATCAGGCCGATCGCCTTCATGGCATCAAGAGCCCTGGCACATGGGCAAAGGCTGCGACGACCTGCTGATAGGCTTCGCGCTTGAACGGCACGATCAGGTCGGGCGTGGTCCGCAGGTCGGCCCAGCGCCAGGCGTCGAACTCGGCGGTAAACGCACCATTGCCGGGGCGGGTAACGTCGATCTCGCTGTCGGGCCCGGTAAAGGCGAAGGCGAACCAGCGCTGGCGCTGGCCGCGATATTTTCCCTTGAGCGCCAGGCCGAGCGCTTCGTCGGGCAGGTCGTAAAAGATCCAGTCCGGCGCCTCGGCGATCAGGCGGATCGAGGACACGTTGGTTTCCTCGAACAGTTCGCGTTCGGCGGCGCGGCGCGCATCCTCACCCCTGTCGATGCCACCCTGCGGCATCTGCCAGGGGGCGTCGACCTCGCTGCGGTCCTTGCTGCCGTCATGCATGCGGCGGCCGACAAAGACCTCGCCGCGGGCGTTGAACAGGGCAATGCCGGCGCAGTCGCGGTAGGGCAGGGCGAGGCGTTTTTCGGAGGGGGTGATCATCGATCCTGTTCAGCCTACTGCATCAGCGCCGAGACCGGCACCAGTTCGATGCCTTTTTCCGGCAGCGTCCGGGCCCAGGCGGCGATGGTTTGCACCGAGACGGGCAGGGCGGTGGCGATGCCGATGGCGGTGCCCTTGTCGCGGGCCTGCTGTTCGAGCGCCTCGAGCGCGGCCATGATCGGGCCCTCGGCGGGATTGGCATCCAGCATCATGTCGGCGCGGGCGAACGGCACCTTGTTGCCGGCGGCCAGTTGCGGGGCCAGCGAGCGGTTGGAACTGCCATCGTCGAGATAGCCGAGACCGCGCACGCCAAGCTCTTCCATCACCGGGGTGAAGTCGGCGCCCGAGGCGGTGAAGCGGGCGCCCATGTGGTTGATCAGCCCCACATAGCCGCCGAAGCGCGACATCAGCCAGAACAGGCGCTCGATATTGGCGCGCGGCGCCTGGCCGGTCACCAGCGTCTGCGGACCGGGATCGTTGTCGGGGTAATCGAAAGGCTCGAGCGGGGTTTCGAGCAGCAGTTCCTGGCCATTGGCCTGGGCGGCGGCGACGGTGCGCTTGAGGCTCTTGCCGTAGGGCGCAAAGGCCAGGGTCGTGGCGGCGGGCAATTTGCCGATGGCTTCGAGCGTTCCGGCCTCGTTGAGCCCGAGCCCGGTCACCACCACGGCGATCAGCGGCTTGCCAGCGGCGCTGGCCGGGGTCAGCGAGGGCCGGGCATAGGCCTTGAACGGGGTCTCCCCGCCCGGGCCGATGCGCGGAATGCCGCCATCCTGGGTTTCCTCGATCAGGTCGGGAACGGCGCCATTGGCATCGCGCCGCCCCATGGCGATGTCGGAGAGGCCGGTGGCGGGTGGGGTCGCCTCATCAATGGTGATGATCTTGGCGCCGCCGGACATGGTTTCGGTGGTCGCGGGCGCGCCGGTGACGACGCTGGGACTGTCGGCTTCCGGTTCGGGCGTTGCCACTTCAATGGCGACCGGATTGGTGTTGCGGGTGGTGTCGATGGCGGTTTCGGTCGACGGGCGCCCGCCCTGCGGGTCATCGACCAGGATGATGCGCAGCGCCACCCCGACGGCCGCGAGCAGCAGCACGCCGAAAATCAGCCGCGTCCAGGGCAGGCCGCGCCCCGCCGATCGGGCGGCGGCCCGCGCCTTGCGCGATCGCAGCGGTGCGCTCAGATCATCGGCCATCCAGCATTCCTGCCCCGGGGCGCGGGCGAATCACCGCCAGCGCCGCAGGGTCGTTTCTAGCACGATCACTCCGCCTTGGGCGGATAGGCCGGATCGGTCTCTTCGCCATTGATCAGCCGGATCGCATACTGGAGCTGATCGTCCTTGGTCTTGTCGGCCGGCACGAACACCGACGAGCCCGAAGTCGCCACTTCTTCGGTGCCGCCGCCGATCTGGCCGGGAAGCGCTGCTTCGCCGACGATCTCGTCGCGGCCCTTGAATTCCTCGGGCACGGTTTCCCGGAC
>CAUJIU010000155.1 GCA_963205075.1 Pseudomonadota bacterium
ATCAGCCCGATCAACTCGTACAGACCTATTTCGGCGTCGACAGCCCGATCGACCTGCGCGGCGTCGGCGTCATCTTCTTTCTCATCTTCACGGTCTTCGTCGGCTGGGTCGCCAAGGGCATCATCGGGCGCAGCTTCCTGCACTGGGGCGAAAACCTCGTCGGGCGGATGCCGGTGGTCCGCTCGGTCTATAACGGCGTCAAGCAGATCGCCGAAACCGTGTTCGCCCAGACCGAGACCAGCTTCGACAAGGCCTGCCTCCTGGAATATCCGCGCCGCGGGGTCTGGGCGCTGGGCTTCATCTCGACCACCGCCAAGGGCGAGGTCAACCGGGTGATCCCGGTCTCGGACGAGATCGTCACCGTGTTCCTGCCCACCACGCCGAACCCGACCTCGGGCTTCCTGCTCTACCTGCCCCGCACCGATGTGATCGAGCTGGAAATGTCGGTCGAGGATGCGGCCAAGCTGGTGATCTCGGCGGGCCTCGTCTACCCCGACGAGACCAAGTCCAAGCTGGAGGCGGCCAAGCTGGAGGCGGCCAGGGCCGCCGCGGCGGACTGACGCGCACTGATGTTCGGCGCGGCGCTGACCGGGTTTCTGACCGGCTTTTCCCTGATACTTGCCATCGGCGCGCAGAATGCCTTCGTGCTGCGCCAGGGGCTGATGCGGGCGCATGTGTTCTGGCTCTGCACGCTCTGCGCCCTGTCCGACGCGGTGCTGATCGCCGCCGGGGTGGCGGGCTTCGGCGCGCTGACCCAGCGCTTTGCGGGCCTGCCGGTCTACATGTCGCTGGCGGGTGCGGCATTCCTTGCCGTCTATGGCGCGATGCGCCTGCGCGCCGCCTGGCGGGGCGATTACGCCATGACGCTTGCGGGAACCTCGGGCAGCCTTGCCGCCACGCTGGCCACCGGAGCGGCCTTCACCTGGCTCAACCCGCATGTCTATCTCGACACGCTGGCGCTGATCGGGGCGGTATCGACCCAGTTCGCCCCGGGCGGCGCGCGGCTGGCCTTCGGGGCCGGGGCGGTGGCGTCGTCCTTCGTGTTCTTCTTCTCGCTGGGTTACGGGGCGAGATGGCTGGCGCCGCTCTTGCGCTCGGCCCGGTCCTGGCAGGTGCTGGACCTGTGCATCGGCCTGCTGATGTGGGCGCTGGCGGCCAAACTGGTCCTGTCGGTGTAGCTGCGCCCAACCACCACAACCCCGCCTTGTATTTCCGGCCTGAACAAGGGAATTTCCTTGCCTTTGTCGGCCCTTGCCTCCCAGCATGCCCTGTCGGGCACCAGACCCGCAATCCCAGCTGCCGGGGGGCACAGCATGATCTCGAAATCCCTGAAAGCCGTCGCAATGGCTTCAGTTCTTGTGGCCGGGCTGACCCCGGCGGTTCAGGCCGGCGGACTGGCCGATGCCATCATCGAGTCCGAGGTGGTCGAGGTCGAACCGGCGGGTTCGATGGCCGGCTGGCTGGTGCCGCTGATCATCGTCGGGCTGATCGTCCTGATCGCCCAGGGCAGTGATGACCCGGAAATCATCTGCAAGGCGGTGGTAAGCTGCTAGGTCCGGCGCAAGTCAGAGCGCCGTCCAGCCACCGTCGACGCTGAGGGTGGTGCCGGTGATTTGCGCCGCCGCATCGGAGCACAGAAACACGGTCGTGCCGCCGATCTGCTCGACCGTGGCAAACTGCCTGGACGGCTGGCGCGCCAGCATCACGTTGCGGATGACGCTTTCGCGGTCCATCCCGTATTCCTTCATGGTGTTGGGGATCTGCGCCTCGACCAGCGGGGTCAGCACGTAGCCCGGACAGATGGCGTTGCAGGTGATCGCCTCCTCGGCGGTTTCCAGCGCCACGGTCTTGGTCAGCCCGACCACGCCATGCTTGGCGGCGATATAGGCCGACTTGTAGGGCGAGGCGGTCAGGCCATGGGCCGAGGCGATGTTGACCACCCTGCCCCAGCCGGCCTCCCGCATCATCGGCAGGGCAGCGGCGGTGGTGTGGAAGGCCGAACTGAGATTGATGGCGATGATCGCGTCCCATTTCTCGGTCGGAAACTCGTCGACCGGCGAGACGAACTGGATCCCGGCATTGTTGACCAGAATGTCGCAGCGCCCGGCCTTGGTGACCAGCGCGCGCGCCTGCGCGCCGTCGCTGAGATCGGCAGCGATGTAGCGCGCCCCGACCCCGAATTCGGCCGCCAGCGCAGCCGCCAGGGCATGGTCCTCGTCACGGTCGGTAAACGAGTTGAGCACCACATCCGCGCCCGCGGCGGCCAGCGACCGGGCAACCCCCAGACCGATGCCGGAATTCGATCCGGTGATGATGGCGGTCTTGCTGGTCAGCGACATGGGCAGGCTCCGGGACAGGTCGGGTTCCGACTCACCTTACATGCTGCAACTGCAAAGGGAATGGCCCGACCCCGCGGCCCATAAAAAAACGCCCGCACGAGGCGGGCGTTAAGTTATTGAGGCAGGTTTCATACAGGCAAGAAACCTATCGAGCAGTGATCTCTTTATAAGCAATCCGCCGCCTGCATCCAAGCTAAAAGTTTGAAAAGCCACACAAGCAGGACTAGGCTGGCCGCCAATAAAGACAAGGAGCAGAGGGATTGTCGCCAAAATGACAAAACAGTTTTTCAAAGCCGCCCTGAGAACCGCGCTGCTGGGGGCGGGTCTGGCGGCCACGCTGGCCCAGGCCGAGCCGCGCCATGGCATAGCTATGTATGGCGACCCCGCCTTGCCACCGGATTTTGTGTCGCTGCCCTATGCCAACCCCGATGCCCCGACCGGTGGCGCGATGGCCACCGCCGAGGTCGGCAGCTTTGACAGCCTCAATCCCTACATCCTCAAGGGCTCGGTTCCCTGGCAGCTGACCTATCTGATAACCGAGAGCCTGATGGGCCGTTCGCTGGACGAGCCGTTCACGCTCTACGGTCTTCTGGCCGAATCGGTCGAGACCGGGCCGAATCGGGAATGGGTGGAATTCACCCTGCGGCCCGAGGCGCGCTTCTCGGACGGCAACCCGGTGACGGTCGAGGACGTGCTGTGGAGCTACGAGACGCTCGGCACGCTGGGTCATCCGCGCTACCAGGGTTTCTGGACCAAGGTCGCCTCGATGGAGCAGACCGGCGAACGCTCGGTGCGCTTCACCTTCAACACCGAGGACCGCGAGCTGGCGCTGCTGGCCGGCCTGCGCCCGATCCTTGAAAAGGCCCAGTGGGAGGGCGTGGATTTCGCCGAAAGCGGCACCTCGATCGTCCCGATCACCTCCGCCCCCTACACCATCACCGATTTCGAGGCCGGCCGCTTTGTCGAGCTGACCCGCAACCCGGATTACTGGGGCGCCGATGTGCCGTTCCGGCGCGGCACCAACGTGCTCGACACCATCCGGCTGGAATTCTTCGGCGATGAAACCGCCGCCTTCGAGGCCTTCAAGACCGGGGTGACCAACTTCACCCGCGAAACCAACGTGGCGCGCTGGGACAGCCAGTATGACTTCCCGCTGGTGCAGTCGGGCGATGTGACGCTGGCGGTGCTGCCGCATCAGCGGCCAACCGGCATGACCGGCTTTGTCATGAACACCCGCCGCCCGGTCTTTGCCGACTGGCGGGTGCGCGAGGCGATGCTCTCGGCCTTCAACTTCGAGTTCATCAACGAGGCGATGACCGGCGGGGCGCAGCCGCGCATCACCTCGTATTTCGCCAACTCGCCGCTGGGCATGACCCCGGGCGCGGCCGAAGGACGGGTGCAGGAATTCCTCGCGCCCTTCGCCGACAGCCTGCTGCCCGGCACCATGGAGGGCTATACGCTGCCGGTCAGCGACGGCTCGGAAAGCAACCGCGCCAACATCGCCCGCGCGCTCGACCTCTTGGCCGAGGCCGGCTGGACGGTGCAGGACGGGGTGCTGAAAGACGCCGGCGGCACCGCCTTCACCTTCGACGTGCTGTTGCAGTCGGGCGGCTCGGAGAACGAGGCGATGATCAACATGTTCCTGCCCGCGCTGGCGCGGCTGGGCATCGCGGCGACGGTGACATCGGTCGACAGCGCCCAGTTCAAGGAACGCACCGACGCCTATGACTTCGACATGACCTATTATCGGCGCGGCCTGTCGCTCAGCCCCGGCAACGAGCAGTATTCCTATTTCGGCTCCGAGTTCGCCGACACTCCCGGCGGGCGCAACCTGATGGGGGTCAGGGACCCGGCGATCGATGCCATGATCAACCTGCTGCTGACCTCCACCAGCCAGACCGATTTTCTGGCCGCCGCGCAGGCGCTGGACCGGCTCCTGACCGCCGGGCGCTACGTGATCCCGATCTATCAGTGGAATGTCAGCCGCATCGCCTATGCGAGCGATCTGCACTATCCCGAGCATATGCCGATCTTCGGCGACTGGCCGGGCTGGCAACCGGATGTGTGGTGGCATGAAGACTAGGGCATTTCTCATCGCGCTGGCGCTGCTCATGGGCGGCTGCAACACCGTCGCCGGTATCGGCGAGGACGTGGCGGGCGGGGCGCGCACCGTTCAGGGCTGGTTTTAGGCAAAGACTGCGGGCCGGTCCTTCGGGGCCGGCCTCAGAGCAGCGAGGTCACCCAGAGAATGGTGGCATCGTCGGCGCTGGTCGAGATCACGTTATGGCCCATGGCGGCATCGTAATAGGCGCTGTCGCCGCGCTTCATCTCGATGGGCTCGAAAAACTCGGTGAACAGCCGGATGGTGCCGGTCAGGACATAGAGGAACTCCTCGCCTTCATGGCGCACCCAGCCGTCGAAATCCTCGATGGCGCGGGCGCGGACCCGGGCGCGGTAGGGCAGCATCTGCTTGCGCGCCAGCTGATCGGCCAGCAACTCATGCTCGTAGGTGGTGGTCACATGGGCGTTGCCCTCGCCGGCCCGCGTCACCGCGAGGCGACCGTTGATCTGGCCCTGCGCGGTTGGCGTGAACAGCTGCGGCACCGAGATGCCCAGCCCGGTGGCCAGCTTCTTGAGCGCGTCATAGGTGGGCGACATCTGGCCGTTCTCGATCTTGGAAAGCGTCGAGCGCGCCAGCCCGGCCTGCCGCGCCGCCCGTTCCAGCGTCCAGTCGCGCGACTTGCGCAACTCGCGCACCCGCAGTCCGAGATCGATCGGCACCGCCGGCTCGGCGCCGCCGCTTTCCCGGGCAATGCGGATCAGGCTCTTGGGGTCGCGCTTGGTCATGACCCGAGGACATAGCACCAAGCCCGCCGCTTGCAAGCGGGCGCCGGGCGCAATAGCCATCGTCAATGACGTCCCCTTCGCCCCTTGCCCCCTGCCCGAGCCCGTTCAACCTCGCCGCCCATGTGCTGGCCCGCGCCGGGGACCAGCCCGACAAGCCCGCGCTCTGCATCCTGGGCCGGACGGACGAGTGCTGGAGCTTTGGCGAGATCGCGGCGGCGGTGCGCGGCACCGCCACCGGGCTGGCGCGGCTGGGGCTCGGTCCGGGCGCGCGTATCCTGATGCGGATCGGCAACCGGCCCGATTTCCCGATCCTGTATCTGGGCGCCATCGCGGCCGGGATGGTGCCGGTGCCCACCTCGTCGCAACTGACCGCGCCCGAGATCACGCTCATGGCGCGCCTCCTGTCGCCCGACCTGATCGTGGCCGAGGACGGGCTGGCCCTGCCCGACCCTGCCCCCTGCGACGTCCTGACCCTGGCGCAGCTGCGCGCCTTCCACCGCCTGCCGCCCGCGCCTTACGATCTGGGCCCGCCTGACCGCGCGGCCTATATCGTCTTCACCTCCGGCACCTCGCGCGAGCCGCGCGCGGTGGTGCATGGCCATCGCGCCATCTGGGCGCGGCGCTCGATGCTGGCGGGCTGGACCGGCCTGACCGGCGCGGACCGCATCCTGCATGCGGGCGCCTTCAACTGGACCTATACGCTGGGCGTCGGGCTGATGGACCCCTGGTCGGTCGGGGCGACCGCGCTGATCCCGGCCCCCGGCACCCGGCCCGCCGCTCTGCCCGCCCTGCTCGCCCGCTCGGAGGCGACGCTGTTTGCCGCAGCGCCCGGCGTGTTTCGCCAGGTGCTGCGCGCGCCGATGCCGCGCCTGCCCCGGCTGCGCCACGGGCTGTCGGCGGGCGAGAGCCTGCCCGAGGATCTGCGCGGCAACTGGCAGGCGGCGACCGGCACGCCGGTGCATCAGGCCTTCGGCATGTCCGAATGCTCGACCTTCATCTCCGGCAGCAGCGCCAGACCCGCCCCCGCCGGCACGCTCGGCTTTGCCCAGCCGGGGCGCGAGGTCGCCATTCTGGGCGCGGACGGCGCGCCGCTTCCGGCGGGCGAGGCCGGTGTCATCGCCATTCGCGGCGACGATCCGGGGCTGATGCTGGGCTATCTGGGCGCGGGCCCGCCGCCGCTGACCCGGGGCTGGTTCCTGACCGGCGATCTGGGAGCGCAAGGCCCGGACGGCGCCATCCGCTACCTTGGCCGCGCCGACGACGTGATGACGGCGGGGGGCTACCGGGTCTCGCCGCTGGAGGTCGAGGCGGCGCTGGAGCGCCACCCGCTGATCTCCGAAGCCGCCGCCTGCGAAGTGACGCTGGCCAGCGGCGCGCGGGTGATCGCGGTCTTTTATGTCGCGCCCGATGTGATAGACCCCGAGTCCTTAGACGAAGCCGAACTGGCCGGATTTGCCGCCGCATCCCTGGCCCGCTACAAGTGCCCGCGCATCTTCGTCCGGCTTGCCGGCCTGCCGCGCGGGCCAAATGACAAACTTTTGCGCCGCGCCCTGCGCCTGCGCTGGGAAGGCGAGAATGGTCAAGCTTGATATCCTGTCCGATCCGGTCTGCCCGTGGTGCTACATCGGCAAGACCCATCTCGACCGCGCGCTGGCCGCCGCGCCCCTGCACCCCTTCACCATCGAGTGGCACCCGTTCCAGCTCAACCCCGACATGCCCAGGGCCGGGATGGACCGGCGCGAATACCTTGAGACCAAGTTCGGCGGCAAGGCCAATGCGGTGCGGGTCTATGCCAACATCACCGCCGCCGCCGAGGCCGCGGGGCTGAACATCGACATCGGCGCCATCAAACGCACCCCCAACACCGTGGATGCGCACCGGCTGATCCACTGGGCCGGGATCGAGAACAAGCAGGGCGCGATGGTGGACGCGCTCTTTGCCGCCTATTTCACCGAAGGCCGCGATATCGGCGATGCCGAGGTGCTGGCCGACCTGTCCGACCAGATCGGCATGGATGCCTCGGTGGTCGCGCGCCTCCTGGCCAGCGATACCGACATTGCCGAGATCCAGTCCCGCGACGAGCATTCGCGGCGCATGGGGGTCAATTCGGTGCCGACCTTCATCGTCGCCGGCCGCCATGCCGTGCCCGGCGCGCAGCCGCCCGAGTTGTGGGCAAAGGTCATCGAAGACATCACCGCGCAATTGCAGGATACCCCCAGATGAGCCGCGCCAATGTGCTGAGCCGGACCGAATTCGTGGCGCTGATGGCGATGCTGTCGGCCACCATCGCCTTTTCGATCGACGCCATGCTGCCCGCCCTGCCCGAGATCGCCGCCGACCTGACGCCCGATGCGGTCAACCGCGCGCAGCTGATCATCACCAGCTTTGTCTTCGGCATGGGCTTTGGCACTTTCGTGGCCGGGCCGCTGTCAGACCGGTTCGGCCGCCGCGCGGTGATGCTGGGCGGCGCGGTGCTCTATTCGGTTGCGGCGCTGGCGGCCTGGGGCTCGGGCTCGCTGGAACTGGTGCTGGCGGCGCGCTTCGTGCAGGGCCTGGGCGCCGCCGGTCCGCGCGTGGCCTCGATGGCGATGATCCGCGACCTCTATGCCGGGCGGCACATGGCGCAGATCATGTCCTTCATCATGATCGTGTTCACGCTGGTCCCGGCAATCGCGCCGACGCTGGGCGCGGGCATCGTCTGGACCTTCGGCTGGCGCTCGATCTTTCTCGCCTTCGTGGTGTTCTCGATCCTGTCGGCGGCATGGCTGCTGATCCGCCAGCCCGAAACGCTCGACCCCGGCAAGCGCCGCAGCCTCAACCTTTGGGAGCTTGGGCGCGGTGCGGCCGAAGTGCTGCGCCACCCGACGGTGCGGCTGTCGCTGATGGTGCAGACGCTGATCTTCGGGATCCTGTTCTCGCTCCTGTCCTCGACCCAGCAGGTCTTTGACCAGACCTTCGGCCAGGGCGACAACTTCCATCTCTGGTTTGGCGGCATCGCGCTGGTCTCGGCCTCGGCCTCGTTTCTCAATGCCCGCCTGGTCGTGCGCCTGGGCATGCGGCCGCTGATCCGCACTGTGCTGCTGGTGCAGATCTTCATGTCGGGGGCGACCGCGCTGCTCTGGATCATCGGCCCGTCCTGGGGCGTGGGTCTGAGCGCCTATGTGCTGTGGAAGATCAGCATCTTCTTCATGGCGGCGCTGGCGATCGGCAACATCAACGCGCTGGCGATGGAGCCGATGGGCCATATGGCCGGGCTGGCGGCCTCGCTCTTGGCGGCGCTTTCGACCGTTGGCGCGGTGCTGATCGCGGCGCCCATCGGGCTGACCTTCGATGGCACGCCGCTGCCGCTGTCCATCGGCACCCTGATCTGCGCAACGCTCGCCTATGTGCTGGCGGGCCGCTTCGTGCGGCCCTCCGACAAGCCGGCGGCCAGCTAGCGCCTCAGGCGGCGCGGATCTTTTCCGCCAGGTCGCGGGCAATGCCGAAGGCGCCGCGGATCTTGTCGGCCTCCTTGGCCCAGTCGCGGCGGATGACGATCCTGTTGTCCTTGACCCTGGCCAGCCCGTCCTGGGCCTGAATGAACTCGACCAGCCCCTTGGGCGAGGCGAACTTGTCATTGTGGAACATGATGGTGGCGCCCTTGGGCCCGGCATCGAGCCTGGCGATGCCCGCGCGCTTGCACATGGCCTTGATGCGGACCACCAGCAACAGCGTGTTGACCTCTCTGGGCAGCGGGCCGAAACGGTCGATCAGCTCGGCGGCAAACCCCTCCAGCTCGACCTTGGTGGTCAGGTCCGACAGGCGGCGGTAAAGGCCCAGCCGCACGTCCAGATCGGGGACGTATTCCTCTGGGATCAGCACCGAGACCCCGAGGTTGAGCACCGGCGCCCAGTGGCCATCGGAAGGCGCCAGCATGTCGGTGTCGCCCGAGCGGATGCGGGCGATCTCGTCCTCCAGCATCTGCTGGTAAAGCTCATAGCCCACCTCGCGGATCTGGCCCGATTGCTCCTCGCCCAGAAGGTTGCCCGCGCCGCGGATGTCCAGATCCTGGCTGGCCAGCGTAAAGCCCGCCCCCAGCGCGTCGAGGCTGCCCAGCACCCGCAGCCGCTTTTCGGCCTGCGGGGTCAGCTTGGCGCGCGGCTTGGTGGTCAGGTAAGCATAGGCGCGGGTCTTGGAGCGGCCCACGCGCCCCCGGATCTGGTAAAGCTGCGCCAGCCCGAACATGTCGGCCCGGTGCACGATCATGGTATTGGCGGTGGGGATATCGAGGCCGCTTTCGACGATGGTGGTGGCCAGCAGCACATCGAACTTGCCGTCATAGAAGGCGTTCATGCGGTCATCGAGCTCGCCCGCCGCCATCTGGCCATGCGCCACCACCACGGTGACTTCCGGCACCTCGCGCTTGAGCCAGTCTTCCATCTCGGGCAGGTCGGTGATGCGCGGCACCACGAAGAAGGATTGCCCGCCGCGATAATGTTCGCGCAGCAGCGCCTCGCGCAGGGTGATGGTATCGAACTCGCTGACATAGGTGCGGATCGCCAGCCGGTCGATCGGCGGGGTGCCGATGATCGACAGTTCGCGCACGCCCGAAAGCGACATCTGCAAGGTGCGCGGGATCGGCGTGGCGGTCAGGGTCAGCACATGCACATCGGTGCGCATCTGCTTGAGCCGTTCCTTGTGCGCCACCCCGAAATGCTGCTCCTCGTCGATGACCAGAAGGCCGAGATCCTTGAACCTTATCCCCTTGGCCAATAGCGCATGGGTGCCGATGACGATATCGACCGTGCCCCTGGCCAGCCCGTCGCGGGTCAGCGCCGCATCGCGCGCCGAGACAAAGCGCGACAGCGGGCGCACGTTGATCGGAAAGCCCCGGAACCTTTCGGCAAAGCCCTTGTAGTGCTGGCGCGCCAGCAGCGTCGTGGGTGCGATGATCGCCACCTGCACGCCCGACATGGCCGCGACAAAGGCGGCGCGGATCGCCACCTCGGTCTTGCCGAAGCCCACATCGCCGCAGACCAGCCGGTCCATGGGCGAGCCCGAGGCCATGTCGGCCAGCACGTCATCTATGGCCTGCAACTGGTCGTCGGTCTCCTGATAGGGAAAGCGGGCCAGAAACTGGTGCCAGAGCCCGTCGGGCGGGCTGAGATCGGGGGCCTTGCGCAACGCGCGTTCTGCCGCCACCCGGATCAGGCTTTCGGCCATCAGGCGGATGCGCTCTTTCAGCCGCGCCTTCTTGGCCTGCCATGCCCCGCCGCCCAGCCGGTCAAGCAGGCCTTCCTCGTGGCCAAACCGGCTGAGAAGCTCGATGTTTTCCACCGGCAGGTAGAGCTTGGCGCCCTCGGCATATTCGAGCGCGAGGCATTCATGGGCGTTGCCCGCCGCGGTGATCACCTCCAGCCCCAGATAGCGCCCGACCCCGTGATCGACATGCACCACCAGATCGCCCGGCGTCAGCGACTGCGCCTCGGACAGGAAGTTCTCGGCCCGCCGCTTCTTGCGGGTCTGGCGGATCAGCCGGTCGCCCAGCACGTCCTGTTCGGAAATCACCGTCAGGCCGGGGGCTTCAAAGCCGGTCTCCAGCGGCCAGACCGCCAGATGCAGCCCGCGCTTGCCGACGCGGGTGAAGTCGATCACCGGGATGGTCTCGCCCGCGCCCTCATCCTCCAGAAGCCCCATCAGCCGCTCGCGCGCGCCCTCGGAATAGGAGGCGATGACCACCGGACCCTTGGCCAGGCGCGCCTGAACATGGGTCACCAAGGCCCCGAAAAGGCTCAGGTTTTCCTGCTGGCGCTCGGGCGAGAAATTGCGCCCGATGCGCCCGCCGGCATCGATCACGCCCGGTCCGGTTGCCTGCCTGAGCGGGCTGAACTGCAGCACCCGCCGCCCGGCAACTTCTGCCTCCCAATCCGCGTCGCTGAGATAGAGCAGCGCCGGTGGCGCGGGCTTGTAGACCGAATCGACCCGGGATTTCTGCCTGAGTGCCAGCGCGCGGGTCTCGTACTGGTCACAGATCGCGGTCCAGCGCGCCAGCCGCGTTGGCGTGGTCTGGTCGTCAAGCGTGACCGTGGCGCCGGGCAGGTAATCGAACAGGGTTTCCAGGCGCTCGTGAAAGAAGCCCAGCCAATGCTCGACACCGGCATGCTTGCGCCCCGCCGAGACCGCCTCGTAGAGCGGATCATCGGTGCCGGCGGCCCCGAACTCGATCCGGTAATTCTGGCGAAACCGGGTGATGGCCGGGTCATCGAGGATGATCTCCGAAACCGGCGCCAGCTCGACCACGCTCAGTTTCTCGGTGGTGCGCTGGGTCTCGGGATCAAAGCGGCGGGCGCCGTCCAGCGTGTCGCCAAAAAGGTCGAGCCGCACCGGCCCCGCCTCGCCCGGCGGATAGATGTCGATGATGCCGCCGCGCACCGCGTAATCGCCCGGCTCCATCACCGTGGGCGCCTGGGTAAAGCCCATGCGGGTCAGAAAGCCGCGCAGGGCCGCCTCGTCCAGCCGCTGGCCGACGCGGGCGGTAAAGGCCGCCTCGCGCAGCACCGCGCGGGCCGGGATGCGCTGGGTCGCGGCATTGATGGTGGTCAGCAGCACGAAGCGCGCCGGCATCGCGTGCACCAGCGCCGCCAGCGTCGCCATCCGCGCCGCCGAGACATCGGCATGCGGCGAGACCCGGTCATAGGGCAGGCAATCCCAGGCGGGAAAGACGAAAACCGGCATGTCGGGGGCAAAGAAGGCCAGTGCCGCCTGCATCGCCGCCAGCCGCTTGTCATCGCGCGCCACGTGGATGACCGGGCCCTGGCCCTTGTCCAACTCGGCAAGCACCAGCCGCGCGTCAAAGCCCTCGGGCGCGCCTCCGACCTGGATATGCAGATTGTCAGACATTGCGCTGACCTAGCTGCCCGGCGTCCGGTGTCAACCGTCAGTAGAGCGGGCTGGTGGAGAAATTGACATACATCCCGTACATCGCGGTCACGAAGATCGAGATCATGCCAATGATCTGGGTATAGAGCCGGTGCCGGAACAGCCGCTTGTGCAGCGCGGCCCCGCTGGGGTTATGGGTCTCGATCAGCCGCGCGGTCGACAGCGAAAGCGCGCCCACCAGCGTCATCGGCATGGCAATCAGGAACAGCGCCTGCGCAAATTCCACGTCATAGGCAAAGGCCAGCAGCCCCAGCCCGGTAAGCAGGAAACTGGTCAGCCCCAAGAGCCACAGCCCCGACACCCGCCCGATATAGAGGATGCGCTCGACATTGATCATGGTGATGGTTTCGAGATGTTCCTGCGCGATGCCGCCATTCTTGCGCGCGCGCTGGATCATGTCATAGGGCACGCCCAGCACCCAGTGGCTGGTCGTGGACCAGATCGCCGCCAGCACCAGCCAGTACCAGAGATTCGAGAAGGATCGCATGTCGATCACTTCAAAGACAGTCGTCGTCCAGTCCAAGGCCATGCGATCCAGAATTGCGGTCCGGCGGCACCCTAGCCTGCCGACGCGGCCTTGCCCATACTTGTCGCGAAGGCAAATCCGTGGCACCCCGGTGCCCAGTGACCGCAAAGGCCCGCAACATGACCCCGATCGTCGCCCCCTTCCCCGCCGCGCGGCCGCGCCGCACCCGCGCCAGCGGCGCCCTGCGCGCGCTGGTGCGCGAAACCGCATTGTCGCCCTCGGACCTGATCTGGCCGATCTTCCTGATGGCCGGCACCGATAGCGAGACCCCGATCCCCTCGATGCCCGGCGTCACCCGGCGCACGGTCGACCGGGCGGTCGCGGCGGCGCGCGAGGCGCGCGGTCTGGGCATCCCGGCGCTGTGCCTGTTTCCCTACACCGCGCTGGAACACCGCACCGAGGATTGCGCCGAGGCCTGGAACCCCGACAGCCTGTCCAACCGCGCCATCCGCGCCATCAAGGAGGCGGTGCCCGAAGTGGCGATCATGACCGACATCGCGCTCGACCCCTACAACATCAACGGCCATGACGGCTTTGTCGAAGACGGGCGCATCGTCAACGACCGCACCGTGGAGGCGCTGGTGCGCATGGCGCTGGCCCAGGCGGCGGCGGGCGCCGATATCCTGGGGCCATCCGACATGATGGACGGGCGCGTCGGCGCCATTCGCTCCGCGCTGGAATCCGAAGGATATCAGGATGTTGCCATCCTTTCCTACAGCGCCAAGTTCGCCTCCGGCTTCTACGGCCCCTTCCGCGACGCGGTCGGCGCCAGCGGGGCGCTCAAGGGCGACAAGGCCAGCTACCAGCTCGACCCGGCCAATGCCGACGAGGCGATGCGGATGATCGCCCGCGACCTGGCCGAAGGAGCGGACATGGTGATGGTCAAGCCCGGCATGCCCTATCTCGACATCTGCCGCCGCGCCAAGGCCGAGTTCGGGGCGCCGACCTTCGCCTACCAGGTCTCGGGCGAATACGCGATGCTGACCGCCGCGGCCCAGAATGGCTGGCTGGACGGCGACAAGGTGATGCTGGAAAGCCTGATCTGCTTCAAGCGCGCCGGCTGCGATGGCGTGCTGAGCTACTTTGCCCCGCGCGCCGCGCGCCTGCTCAACGGCTGATTGCCGCCCAGTCTACATCTTGCGGATGACAGGCGGACCATCGCCCTCTATAGTGGCGCCAGACGGCCGGCGCCCAAGACCGGTTCCCCAACGAGGCATAACATGACGCAGATTTCCCGACGGACTTTCGCACTGGCAGCAGTGGCGGGCACCGCCCTTGCCGCCTGCAGCAACGGCATCGGCGGCTCCGGCGGCCAGCAGATCGACGCCCGCGTCGACCAGACGCTCGAGCACATGTATTCGCGCTATCCCGGCACCCGCCAGCTGGCCAACGACGCGGCGGGCATGCTGATCATGCCGCTGGTGACCGAGGCCGGCCTCTGGCTCGGCGGCTCCTATGGCCAGGGCGCGCTGCGGGTCGGCGGCACCTCGGTGGATTACTATTCCATCGCCGGGGCCAGCGCCGGGTTCCAGATCGGCGCCCAGCAGTTCAGCCACGTGCTGTTCTTCATGACCCCCGAGGCGCTGATGGACTTCCGCCAGTCGAACGGCTGGATCGCCGGGGCCGATATGGAATACGCGATCAACACCCAGACCGACATGCAGCGCGCCGACTCGACCACCTCGCTGGCTCCGGTCATCGCCGTGGTCTTCGCCCAGGCCGGACTGCGCTTCGGGGCGACGCTGGAAGGCGCCAAGTACACCCGCATCATCCCCTGAGCCGGCCGGCGCTGCCCATCTGCGACAAGGCGCGTCGCGACTGAACGATCCGGCCCCTGCCGCCTCGGCCATCTTCTAGAGAGGTTTCGGGAGGATTGTCATGAAAACCACCACGCGTGTGGCCGTCATTGGCGGCGGTGTCGTCGGCTGTTCGGTGCTCTATCACCTGACCAAGCTCGGCTGGTCGGACGTGATGCTGATCGAGCGCAAGGAGCTGACCTCGGGCTCTACCTGGCACGCGGCGGGCGGGTTTCACACGCTCAACGGCGATACCAACATGGCCGCCCTGCAGGGCTACACCATCCGCCTCTACCGCGAGCTTGAGGCCATCACCGGCATGTCCTGCGGGCTGCACCATGTCGGCGGCATCACCCTGGCCGACAACCGCGACCGCTTTGACATGCTGGTGGCCGAGCGCGCCAAGCACCGCTACATGGGACTGGAAACCGAGATCTTCGGCCCCGCCGAGATCGCCGAGATGGCCCCGATCGTCAATCTCGACGGCATCGTCGGCGGCCTCTATGACCCGCTTGACGGGCATCTCGACCCCTCCGGCACCACCCATGCCTATGCCAAGGCGGCGCGGATGGGCGGCGCCACCATCGAGACCCAGTGCAAGGTGGTCGAGACCAACCAGCGCCCCGACGGCAGCTGGGACGTGGTCACCGAAAAGGGCACCATCCACGCCGAACATGTGGTCAATGCCGGCGGCCTCTGGGCGCGCGAGGTCGGGGCCATGGCCGGGGTCTATTTCCCGCTGCACCCGATGGAGCACCAGTATCTGGTTACCGACGACGTGCCCGAGATCTACAATCTGGGCCGCGAACATCCCCATGTCATGGACCCCGCCGGCGAAAGCTACCTGCGCCAGGAAGGCCGCGGCCTGTGCATCGGTTTCTACGAAAAGCCCTGCCGCCCCTGGGCGGTCGACGGCACGCCCTGGGAGTTCGGGCACGAACTGCTGCCCGACGATTTCGACAAGATCGAGGATTCGATCGCCTTTGCCTATCGCCGCTTCCCGGTGCTGGAACGCGCCGGGGTCAAGTCGGTGATCCATGGCCCCTTCACCTTCGCCCCCGATGGCAACCCGCTGGTCGGCCCGGTGCCGGGGATGCGCAACTACTGGTCGGCCTGCGGGGTGATGGCCGGCTTCAGCCAGGGCGGCGGCGTCGGCCTGACGCTGGCGCAATGGATGATCGAGGGCGAGGCCGAGCGCGACGTGACCGGGCTCGATGTCGGGCGCTTCGGCACATGGATCACGCCCGGCTATACAAGGCCCAAGGTGGTCGAGAACTACCAGACCCGCTTCTCCATCGCCTATCCCAACGAGGAAAAGCCCGCCGCGCGGCCGCATCGCACCACGCCGATGTATGACATATTCGACGGCATGGGCGCGGTCTGGGGCCAGCAATTCGGGCTGGAAGTGGTCAACTACTTCGCCAAGGGCGATGAGCCGCGCTACGAAACGCCGTCATTCCGCCGCTCCAACGCCTTCGCCGCCACCGCGCGCGAGGTTGCGGCGGTGCGCGCCGGCGTCGGCATCAACGAGGTGCAGAACTTCGGCAAGTTCAGCGTCACCGGCACCGGCGCGCGCGCCTGGCTTGACCGGATCATGGCCGGGCGGGTGCCGCAGCCGGGCCGCCTGTCGCTGACCCCGATGCTGTCGCCCAGGGGCCGGCTCTGGGGGGATTTCACCATTTCCTGCCTGTCGGAGACCGAGTTCCAGCTGACCGCCAGCTACGGCGCGCAAGCCATCCATCACCGCTGGTTCCAGATGAACCCCGACCCCGCCACAAGGGTCGAGAACATCTCGGACCGCCGCACCGGCTTCCAGATCGCCGGGCCGCGCGCCCGCGATGTGCTGGCGGCCGCGACCCGCGACGATGTCGGCGCCATGCGCTTTCTCGATGTGCGGCGCATGGTGGTGGGCCAGGTCAACTGCATCGTCCAGCGCGTCAGCTATACCGGCGATCTGGGCTACGAGATCTTCTGCGACCCGATGGACCAGCGCCAGCTCTGGGCGACACTCCGGGCCGCGGGCCAGCCGCATGGCATCACCCCTTTCGGGATGCGCGCCATGATGTCGCTGCGGCTCGACCGGTTCTTCGGCTCCTGGCTGCGTGAATTCTCGCCCGATTACACCGCCGCCGAGACCGGCATCGACCGCTTCATCTCGTGGAAGAAGAACGTCGATTTCATCGGCCGCACCGCCGCCGAGGCCGAGCGCCAGACCCCGCCGGCGCGGATGCTGGCAACCTTCGAGGTCGATGCCGACGATGCCGATGTCACCGCCTACGAGCCGATCTTCCATGCCGGCAAGGTGGTGGGCTTCTGCACCTCGGGCGGCTATTCGCACCATGCCGGCAAGTCCATCGCCTACGGCCTGATCCCGCGCGCCATAGACAGCCCCGACCTCGCGGTCGAGATCGAGCTGATGGGCCAGCGCCGCGCCGCACGCCGGATCTCGACGCCGCTGTTTGACCCCGAGGGCGCCCGGATGCGGGGCTGACCCTTCATTTTGGCCCAAATACCTCCGCCGGAGGCTCCGCCCTCGCACCCGGACCTGCCGCCTGATAGGCTCGCGCCATGATTGACATCGTGATCCTCGCGGCCGGGCGTTCGGCGCGGATGGGCGGCCAGGACAAGCTGCTGCTGCCGGTCGACGGCGTGCCGCTGCTGCGCCGGCTGGCGCAGGCGGCGCTGACGCTGGGCGGGCCGGTCCATGTCGCCCTGCCGCGCGCCGATCATCCCCGCGCCGCGGCGCTGGCCGGGCTGGATATCCGGCTGATGGCCGTTCCCGAATCCGCCGAAGGCATGTCGGGCACCCTGCGCGGCGCAGTGGCGCGGCTGCCCGGAGATGGGGATTTCATGGTGCTGCTGGGCGATCTGGCAGCGCTGGAAGCCGCGGACCTGCGCGCCGTGCTCGATGCCCGCGATGCCCGTCCCGGCCACCTGATCTGGCGGGGCGCCACCCAGGACGGCGCCGCCGGGCATCCGATCATCTTTTCGGGCCAGCTGCGCCCCGGTTTCGCGCAGTTGCAGGGCGATGGCGGCGGCGAGGCGCTGGTCAGGCCGCTGAAGGCGCAGACCTGGTTCGAGCCCCTGCCCGACAACCGCGCCCGGCTTGACCTCGACACGCCCGAGGACTGGGACCGCTTTCGCAAGGACACCGGCCGCTAGCCGCAAAAACCAGCGCGGGGACGGCCCCCGCCGCCCCCGCGCTGCGGCCGGGTATCCCCGGCCAGCTGCATCTCTTACTTTACCAGCAGCCGCGCCTCGTGCTTTTTCAGCGACTTGCGCGCCGACTGGTAGCTGTTGAGGCCGGCCCGGGTGGCCAGATCCGGGAACAGTTCCAGGATCTCGCCGCGCTGGGCATTGCCCACCCCCTTGAGCGACTGGTCGCCCGGCTGGAAGCTTTCGGTCCAGGCACCGTCCGAAAGCACCACTTCGTGGTTCTCGAACATGAAGTGCACATAGGTCGTCGCGGTCACGTCGACCGTATGGATCCCGGCCATGCCGACCAGATGCTTGGCCGCCGCCAGAACCTCGCGCTCCTCGAAGTAGAGCTGGGTCATGTCATTGGCCACCAGCACCCGGTGATTGGGCGACAGCAGCATGTCACGCTCGGGCAGACCGTTGCCGAGCGCGCCTTCGCGGATCCGCACCGGCCGCAGATGCGGGGCGTTGATCAGCTGCTTGCCGGTCATCTTCTTGTGCCCGACCCAGGCGATCTCCTGAATGCCGTTGTCGCGGGTGATGATCCGGTCACCGACCTGCAACTCCTCGACCGGCTTTTCGCCGCGCGGGGTGGCGATCATGCTGCCCGGCGTGAAGCAGGGGATGACGTTCTCGATCTCCGAGAACTGCATGGTCGAGCCGTCGTTGAAATGGACGATGCCGTCTTCGTGGTCGGCGCTGGTATACTGGATGTAGTTGACGTCGGCACCGGTCAGGTCGAGGACGTCGATGTCCTTGTCGTCGGGGTCTTCGCCGCCGACCACCACATCGCCGCCATTGCCGCCATAGAAGGTGTCGTTGCCAAAGCCGCCATACATCGTGTCGGTGCCCTGGCCGCCAATGATCTTGTCATTGCCGTCGCCGCCATAGATCAGGTCGTCGTCGACACCGCCGTCGATGGTGTCGTCGCCCTCGTCGCCATAGATGGTGTCGTCGTCATCCTGGCCGAAGATGGTGTCGTTGCCCGAGCCGCCATAGATGATGTCCTTGCCGTTGTCGGGCACCAGGTCGCCATCGACATCGGGGATGTTGAGGCTGTCGGGATAGCCCGGCGGCAGGCCGCCATAGATCACGTCATCGCCGGCGCCGCCCTTGATGACATCGCTGCCCTCGCCGCCGATGATGGTGTCGTTGCCGTCGCCGCCCTCGACATAGTCATTGTCGATCCCGGCATCGATGTAGTCGTTGCCGGTGCCGCCATAGATGGTGTCGCGGTCGTCGCCGGTGCGGATGGTGTCGTTGCCGGCCCCGCCATAGACCACGTCGCGGTCGTTGTAGATGTTGGGGTCCATGGGCAGCGGCGGATAGGGATTGTCGAACAGCGGGTTGGAACCCGAAGTGTCGATCACGTCGTCGCCGTCGCCGCCGCAGACGGTATCGCTGCCATTGCCGCCGGTGATCGAGTCATCGCCCGACCCGCCGTCGATCCGGTCGTCGCCGTCGCCGCCCGAGATGGTGTCGTTGCCGGTGCCGCCATAGAGCACGTCATTGCCGTCGCCGCCCGACAGCGAGTCGTTGCCGGCCCCGCCATAGAGCAGGTCGGCCCCGGCACCGCCATAAAGCTTGTCATTGCCGGCGTCGCCCGACAGCGTGTCGCACCCCTCGCCGCCATAGAGCGTATCGTCGCCGTCGCCGCCATAGAGCTTGTCATTGCCGGCATCGCCAGAAAGCGTGTCGTTGCCCGCACCACCATAGAGCGTGTCGTTGCCGTCGCCGCCATAGACGCGGTCATTGCCGGCGCCCGCGACCACGTAGTCGTTGCCGCCATAGGCGTAGATCACGTCATTGTTGCCATCGGGGCCGTCGATATAGTCGCAATCGGGGTCCTTGTAGCCGGGCAGCATCACGTCATTGCCGTTGGTCCCGTCGACCTTGCCGTCGGGGTTGCAGGCCCCGGTGCCGCCGGAACCGCCAGAGCCGCCGGTTCCGCAATTGCCGCCCGAACCGCTGCCGCCCGAACCGCCGGTGCCGCCTGAACCGCCGGTGCCGCCCGTGCCGCCCGTGCCCCAGCTACCGCCGGCGTGATACTCGCCCGTGCCGCGCGAGCCGGCATTGCCGGTTCCGCCCGTTCCCGCATCTGTTCCAGTGTTGTTGGTCATGACAGCAATCCACCCCCAGCAGGCCCGCAGGCCGGCACAATCGAGACCAGTAATCCCGAATCAAATTTCACCCTGTCGAAGGTCAATCAGCAGTCACCCCCCAGGCGATCCACCGAGCAATGCCCCCGTTCCATGACCCATAATTCCTGCGGGTCGACGGATTGGCAAATATTAACATCGGGATAGTGGTTTCCAGATGGTTAATGTCGAGCGGACGGCAACAATAGGGGGTTATCCACAGATTTGTTCGGGTAATGCTGCAAATGCCGGGTCAGAAACAAGGCAACGCGACGAATCAGCGCAGTTCGGACCGGGTGAATGCAGCCGGTGAGTCGGCAACCTGAGGTAGCGAGGCGCGCCGCCTGCCCTGAAAATGCCTTGACCGCATGGCAGATTGCCCGCACCGCGGCGGAAAGACCGGAGCTTGCAACCCGGGATTGTCTGCCCGTCCGCGCCAAGGAGGTTCTTAGCGTTTTGCCTGACAAGACAAAGAGTTACACGGCGGCTGAAATCGTCCGCATGGTCGAGGCGGAATTCGGCCAGAGGGTGCTGCGCATGACCGCCCCCGGCGGCCCGCGCCGCGCCAGCTATCGCGCCTACCTGCCGGATCGCTCGATTATTGTCACTCATCGGCCCGATTTTCGCCGCAATCGGCGCGAGGCCGAGGTGCTGGGTGAATTGGGGCCGGATTGTGACCGGATGCCCCGCCTGCTGGGCGCGCGCGACGGGCTGATGTTCCAGTCCGACATGGGCGAGGTCCGGCTGAGCCAGCGGATCCAGACCGCCACCGATGCGCAGCGCCTGGCGCTGGCGCAGGAGGCGGTGGCGGCGATCCTGGCCATCCAGGCGGCGGGGCGGAACTCGGCGCTGATGCGCAGCCTGCCCCGGCTCGGATCGGATCCCGGCTGGATCGAGTCGCTGGTGGCCGGCCCCAGGCGTCTGGCCGCGATGGCGCATCTGCCGCCCCCGGCGATGGATCTCGCGGCGCTTGTCGCGCGTCTGGACGTGCCCGCGCGCAACTTCCTCAAATGGGATTGCCGCGCCGGCAATGCCGCGCTCGACGACCAGGGGCGGATCGGCTGGTTCGATTTCGAGTATTCCGGGCTGCGTCACGGCGCCGAGGATCTGGCCTGGCTGATCGCCGACGAGACCTGGCCCATTGCCGCCCCGGCAATGTTCGAGATCGTGGGCCGGCTGCATGACCCGTTCGACGCCGAATCCCGTGACGACTACCTTGACTATCTGGCCTTCTATACCGGGCTGCACGCGGTGCAGCGGCTGCTGCTGGTCATCACCCAGGCGCAAAGGCGCGGCTGGGCGCCCACGGCGCGCATCCTTTCCCGCGACCAGGTGGGGGTCAGGCCGCAGATGGGCTGCCGGCTCTGCCAGGTGGCGCTGGATTGCATCGCGCGCGCGCCGCTGCTGGAGCCGATGCGCCCCACAATCGAGGGCACGCTGGCCCAGTTCGAGGCGGTCATCGCCCATCCGATCGCGTGAGATCTGGTGCCGGTGGGGAGACTCGAACTCCCACGATGTTGCCATCGGCGGATTTTGAATCCTCTCGAACGAATCTTCCCGAGCTTTCTGTTGCCTATTTCGTGGTCCAGAAGGGATTGAAAACACGTCATAATCTCTTCTACAGCCTTCTGGTCCGTTCGGTTCCGTAAGGCCTGGTTCAAGGTTTATTCCGGAGGGAAGCATGACGACGAAGCTCAGTCAGAGCATGGTGGAGAGGCTGCACCAGGATCATCCGCAGGGCTCG
>CAUJIU010000156.1 GCA_963205075.1 Pseudomonadota bacterium
TCATCGAATTCACCGCGGGATGTGCCCGCCAGTACTGAAAGGTTACTCCAATGGCCAAGACCCAAGATTTCACCGCCGTCTTCAAGGACATGATGGGCTCGTTCCCGGTCGACACCAAAGCTGTCGAAGATGCGTTCAAGACCCATACCTCGCTGGCCGAGAAGCTTTCGGGCGTCGCCATCGATGCCGCCCAGAAGTCGACCGATCTGTCGGCCAAGTGGGCCCAGGACACGCTGAACAAGCTGGCCTCGATCTCCAAGGCCAAGACCGAGCCGGCCGATTACGCCAAAGCCGCCACCGATTTCGCCTCGGCCACCGCCGAAGCCGCTTCCGAGCACATGGCTGCTTTCGCCGAGATCGCCAAGAAAGTTCAGACCGAGACCCTCGAGCTGATGCTCTCGACCGGCAAGACCGTTTCGGAAGACTTCTCGGCTGCCGCCAAGAAAGCCACCGCCGACGTGACCGCCGCTGCCAAGAAGGCCTCGGCTGCCGCCTGAGATCTCCCTGTAATCTCCGAACCTCCTCCCATCGGATGATTGGACTGGGCGAGCTGCACCGCAGCGCGCCCTTTTCTTTTGTGCAAGGGCAGCGTAGCCTTCTCTGCATTGCAACATGTCCGGGGAGGGACACCGTGGCAGACGCCTCCAAACCGCTCCTGATCAAGCGCTATGCCAGCCGCAGGCTCTACAATACCGAAACCAGTGACTACGTGACGCTCGAGGATATCGCGGCCTTCATCCGCGCCGGGCGCGAGGTGCAGATCGTCGATCTCAAATCCGGCGATGACCTGACCCGCCAGTACCTGCTGCAGATCGTGGCCGAACACGAAAGCCGGGGCGAAAGCGTGCTGCCGGTCGATGTGCTGACCGACCTGGTGCGCAGCTATACCTCGCAGGCCTCCTCGATCGTGCCGCAATTCCTTGCCGCCAGCTTCGAGCTGCTGCGCGACGGCCAGTCCAAGGTGATGGAGAACATGGTCAAGTCCAGCCCGATGGCCAAGATGCCGGGTTTCGAGGCCATTCAGGCCCAGCAGGCGGCCTTCTTCAAGGCGCTGACCAGTGCCATGCCCGGTGCCATGCCCGGCACCACCCGCGCAGAGCCCAAGGCGCCGGCCGAGGAGGCAGACGATCAGGGCGAGCTGGACAGCATCAAGCGCGAACTGGCCGAATTGCAGGCAAAACTGTCCAAACTCGGACGCTGAACACCGCAATCCGTCAATGAAAAAGGGGGGCCGTGGCCCCCCTTGTCATGTCAGGATCGGCGCCGCCCTTCAGGCGACTTCCTTGAACACCTTCTTCAGCGCCTTTTCGAGCTTGTCGAACATCTCGTCCATATGCGCTTCGGTCATGATGAAGGGCGGGCAGAGCACGATCGCCTGGCCCAGCGGGCGGCAGATCAGCCCGTGATCGGTACAGGCATTGGCGATCCGCTCCGACACCGAGAGCGAGCCGTCAAACGGGGTCTTGGTGGCCTTGTCCTTGACCGCCTCCAGCGCCCCCATCAGGCCCTTGCCGCGCCATTCGCCGATATTGGGGTTCTCGGCCAGCCGCTTCAGGCCGCCTTCAAACAGCGGCGTCAGCTTGTGGACATTCTCGGCCAGGCCCTCGTTCATCACCACGTCGATGGCCTTGAGCGCAATGGCGCAGCCCACCGGATGGCCCGAGGCGGTAAAGCCGTGCGGAAACTCCTCGATGGCCTCCGATGCCGCCTGCAGGCGGTCGGTCAGCTCCGGCCCGAGGATCACCGCGCCCATCGGGAAGAAACCGGCGGTCAGGTTCTTGGACGAGATGATGGCGTCCGGCATGAAGTCATAGGTCTGGCAGCCCCAGGTGTTGCCAGTGCGCCCGAAGCCGCAGATCACCTCGTCGGAAATCAGCGGGATGCCGTATTTCTTCAGCACCTTATGGACAGCCTGGAAATAGCCCTTCGACGGCGGGATCACCCCGCCCGCGCCCATGACCGGCTCGGCAAAGAAACCGGCGATGGTATCGGGGCCTTCCTTGATGATGGTCTCTTCCAGCTCGCGCGCGAGGCGGGCGGTGAACTGGGCCTCGGTCTCGCCCGCCTGGCCAAAGCGCCAGTAATGCGGGCAGCCGACATGGATGAAGCCGGGCAGCGGCAGCCCGAAGACCGAGTTGTAGGGCTTGCCGGTCATCGAGGCCGAAACGGCGGTGACGCCGTGATAGGCGTTCACCCGCGTGATGATCTTGCGCCGCTCCGGATGGCCTTCATGGCGGCCCAGGAACCAGAGCATCTTGACCATGGTGTCATTGGCCTCGGACCCCGAATTGGTGTAGAACACCTTGCCGCGCGCAAAGGGCGAAACCTCGACCAGCTTCTCCGACAGCATCACCGTCTGGTCCGACATGCGGCCGAAAAACGAGTGATATCCGGGGAACTTGGCGTATTGCGCCTGCGCGGTCGCGATCAGGCCGGGATGGTCGAAACCCGCGACCATGTTCCAGAGGCCCGAATTGCCATCCAGATAGGACTTGCCGTTGGTGTCGAAAATGTAGGGACCCTTGCCATGGGTCAGCACCACGGTGCCGCGCTCGTGAACCGACGGCAGATCGGTGAACCCGTAGAAGGAATTGGCCTCGGCGCGGGCCTCCCAGCTGTTTGGCGATTTGACGGACATTCTGGCACCTCTTGCGTGTTATCGGCCAACTCTAGGGGGGCTTCGGACGGGTTTCAATCGGACACAGTGCCGGAATGCTTCGGCAGAGTGTCATCGATCCTCGCCCAGGGCAGGGCAAAATGCGTGTAGACGTGAAAGGCCGGCGCATAATCGGCCGGATCGTCCAGGGTGGCGGCCAGAAAATGGGTCTCGCCGGGCCACCGGTCGCTTGCATAGCTCAGCGGCGTGCCGCAGGTCCGGCAAAAGCCGCGCTCGACCCCGGCGGACGAGGCGTAGCGCGCCGGCTCCCGGCCCACCCAGCGCCAGTGCCCGTCGCGGATGCCCAGCCAGCCCACGACCGGCGCCCCGGTGGCGCGCTGGCAGTCGCGGCAATGGCACAGGCCCTGCCAGCGGATCTTCCCGGCATCGAATTGGTAACGGGTCGCCCCGCACTGGCACTGTCCGCCCCGCATGCTCATGGCGCCAGATTGCGCCGGTTGCGGCCCGCAGGCAATGGCCCTAGCCTGCCGCCAGACAGGAGCGACAGCAGATGGCAGCATCGGAAGGCCGGATCACGCTTTGGGGGGTTGAGGTCTTCGTGGCGACCGCCGACGAGGCGTCGATCTCGGCCGCCGCCCGGCGCCTCGGCAGCTCCGCGGCCACCGTCAGCCAGCAACTGACCAATCTCGAAGGCGCCATCGGCACCGCGCTGCTCAACCGCGGCGAGCGGCCGATCACGCTCACGCCCGCCGGCGAGATGTTCCTGCGCCGCGCCAATGCCATCCTCAACGAGGCCGATCAGGCCCGGGCCGAGCTGGCCATGGCCGATTTCAGCCGCCTGACCCGCTTCCGGCTGGGCATGATCGAGGATTTCGACGCCGACGTGACCCCGCGGCTGCTGTCCTCAATGGCCGATCAGCTGAAAAGCTGCCAGTTCCTGCTGGAAACCGGCGCCTCGCACCGGCTCTATGACCTGCTGGACGCCCGCGCGCTCGACGTGATCGTGGCCGCCGACATGGGCGCGGGGCTGGAGGGGATGGAGGTGCATCCCTTGCTCGAGGAACCCTTCATCGTCGCCGCACCCAGGGGTGCGATCTCCGAAGGCGAGCCGCTGCGCCAGCTCAAGCGGCTGCCGCTGGTGCAGTACACCACCCGCCATCACATGGGCCGGGTGATCGCGGCGCATCTGGCACGCCAGAATCTCAACCTGCCGCACCGGTTCGAAATGGACAGCTACCACGCCATCATGGCCATGGTCGCCAGCGGCGCCGGCTGGACCATCCTGACGCCATTGGGCTGGATGCGGGCTCAGCGCTTTCTCGACCGGGTCGATATCCTGCCGCTGCCGGGCCCGGCGCTCAGCCGCACCATCTCGCTGACCGCGCGGCGCGGCGTTCTGGCCGACATGCCGACCCAGATGCGCGACCGCCTGCGCGGGCTGCTGGCCGAGATCGTGGTCGGCCCGGCCAAGGCGCGGCTGCCCTGGCTGGGCGACCAGCTGCGCATCCTGGACTGACCCGCCCCTTCATTTTGGCACAAATACCTCCGCCGGAGGCCCGCCCGCAGGGCGGTCAGGTTCCGTAGGCGCGCCGCGCGGATTTCGCGGCATCCGCCGCGGCGGTCAGCACCGAGGCGATGGCGTCGCAATCGGCCAGCGTCAGCCGCGCCGGCAGGCGCACGTCACAGGCATTCATCAGCATGGCGCGGGTCCGGGGCAGGTCCGGCGCCGCGCCCAGGAACTTCCAGTTCCAGTAGGCGCGCGCATTGTCGGCCGAGCGGCCGAAGATCTGCACCTTGACCCCGTCCGCCTCGGCTGCCCGCGCGAATTCGGCGGCCTCGCCGGCATCCATGCCGACCATGTTGAACTGGATCGAGTCGGGCGCCCGCTCCTCGGGGCCAAGCTTTTCCGGCACTTCCAGCCAGGGCGAGCGGTTCAGCGCTGCGGCCACGTGGTCGTGGTTGCGCCGCCCGTCGGCGACGCGGCGGGCCAGCTCGCCGATCTGCGGCCGGATCACCGCCGCCGACAGGTTGTTGAGCCGCAAGTTGTAGAGCGGCAACTCGTTCTGCCAGCGGGCAAAGGCGTTCAGCAGCACCGGATGCTTCTTCCAGTTATGTTCGTAGGCGCCCGACATGATGACCGCGCGGGCGATCAGGTCGGCGTCGTCGGTGACCATGATCCCGCCCTCGCCGGCATTGATCAGCTTGTAGGACTGGAAGCTGAAGCAGCCGACCTTGCCGATGGTGCCGATGTTGCGGCCGTTCCACGTGGTGCCGAGCGAATGGGCGGCATCCTCGATCACCGGGATGCCGGCCTCGTCGCAGAGCGCCATGATCGCATCCATGTCCGAGGTATGGCCGCGCATATGGCTGATGATCACCGCCTGCACCCCCGGCAGCTTGGCGGCGAAATCCTCAAGATCGATGCGGTAGTTGTCGCCGCATTCGCACAGCACCGGCACGCAGTCGGCATGCAGGATCGACGAGGGCACGGCGGCAAAGGTAAAGGCCGGGATCAGCACCCGCGCATCGCGCGGCAGCCCCAGCGCCTTGAGCGAGAGGAACAGCGCCGCCGAACAGGACGAGACCGCCAGCGCGAAGCGCGAGCCGAGCAGTTCGGCAAACTCGGCCTCCAGCAGCGCTACCGGGCTGTCGGAGGCGGCGGTGTAGCGAAACAGGTCGCCGCTTTGCAGCAGCCGCTCGACCTCGGCCATGGCGGCGGCGGGAATGGGTTCGGCGTCATAGACATTGGGGGGCAGGGGCATGTCTTCGGCTTTCCTGAAAAGTTCTTTCGGGAAAGCTTAACACGCCCAAACGGCCCGTGCAGCAACTTTTGCGGGGCTCAGATGCCCAGGCGGTCGCGCAGCGCGTACCAGGTCATGGCCAGCACCATCAGCGGCGAGCGCAACAGCGTCCCCCCGGGGAAGCCCGGGGTCGGCATCCGGCTCATCAGGTCAAAGCGCTCGGCCTGACCGGCAATCGCCTCGGCCATGACCCGCCCGGCAAAGCCCGACAGCGCGACCCCGTGGCCCGAGAACCCGGCCGCAGACAGGATATTGGGACCCACGCGCATCACCGATGGCAGCCGCGAGACGGTGATGGCCAGCGTCCCGCCCCAGACATAGTCGATGCCCACGCCCTCAAGCTGCGGAAACAGATGCACCATCCGTTGCACCAGCGCGGTCTTGATATCCTTGGGGAAATCGATGCCATAGCTTTCGCGGCCGCCAAACAGCAGCCGGTTATCCTCGGACATGCGGAAGTAGTTGACCACGAAGCGGCTGTCGGCCACGGCGATATCCCGGGTCAGCACCTGGCGCGCGGCGTCGTCGAGCGGCGCGGTCGCGGCCATGAAGCTGTTGAACGGCATCACCTTGGCCGCGACCTTTGGCTCGATGGTCGGCATGTAGCCATTGCCGGCCATGATGACATGGCTGGCCACCACCTGCCCCTGCGGGGTCTTGACCCGGATCTTGTCGCCGGCGCGTTCGGGGCGGGAAATCGCCTGCGCCTCGCTGCGCTCGTGGATCACCGCGCCCGCGGCCTCGGCGGCCCGCGCCAGCCCGATGGCGTAGCGCAAGGGGTGCACATGGCCCGCGCCCCGGTCGAGCACGCCGCCCTGATAGATCGGCGACCTGACCAGCGCCTGCATCGCGGGCTTGTCCAGAAAGTCTATCTGGTCATAGCCATAGGTCTTTTGCAGGAAATCGGCATGGCGCGCTTCATCCTCCACCTCGGCGGCGGTCCAGGCGCCATGGGCGACGCCGGGCAGAAAACGGGCCTCGGGCGCCTCGGTGGCGCAGAAATCGCGCACCATGCCGACCGCTTCCTGCGCCATGTCCCACAAGGCGCGGGCGGGCGCGCCCCCCATCTTCTTGTCGAGCCAGATCTGGCCGCGGTTGAAGCCGGTGCCGACCTGCCCGCCATTGCGCCCCGAGGCGCCAAACCCCGCCCGGTGCGCCTCCAGCACCACCACCGAGTAGCCCTTGCGGGCAAGGTGCAGCGCCGCGGAAAGGCCGGTATAGCCCGCGCCGATGACGCAGACATCGGCCGCCGTTTCGCCAAACAGCGCCGGGCGCTCGTCGGGGATCCGGGTCGTGGCGGTGTACCAGCTCTTGGGGAACTGGCCGGGCCGGTCGTTGCGATAGAGCGGGTTCATACGTTCAACAGCAGATGCTCGCGCTCCCACGGGCTGATGACCTGCAGGAACTCGTTGTTCTCGGTGCGCTTGACGATCGAATAGACCCGCGCGAAATCCTTGCCCAGCACCTCCTGCATCTCCGTGGCGGCGTCGAACAGGTCCAGCGCGTCGGCCAGACCGTGCGGGATCTCGTCCTCGGCCTCGTAGGCGTCGCCGCGATAGCGCTTGTCGGGCCAGATCTCGTTCTTCATGCCCAGATAGCCGCAGGCCAGCGAGGCGGCGATGCACAGATAGGGGTTGCAGTCCATGCCGGCCAGCCGGTTCTCGATCCGCCGCGCCTCGGGCGGCGAGACCGGGATGCGGATGCCGGTGGTGCGGTTGTCGCGGCCCCATTCGAGATTGATCGGGGCGGCGTGGTCGCGCACATAGCGGCGATAGCTGTTCACGTAAGGCGCAAA
Organism: Pseudomonadota bacterium; assembly: GCA_963205075.1. Classification (GTDB taxonomy): domain Bacteria; phylum Pseudomonadota; class Alphaproteobacteria; order Rhodobacterales; family Rhodobacteraceae; genus KLAP22. Next base: position 7,214 of record CAUJIU010000156.1, read on the forward strand.
CAGCGCGATCACCGAGGGCATGTGCTGCTGCAGGCCGCCGATGAAATTGAAGAAGGCGTCGGTCTCGCCGCCCTGCGGGCCGGTAAAGATGTTGCGGCCCTTGTCGTCCAGCACCGAGTGGTGGACATGCATGGCGCTGCCCGGCTCGCCCTCGATCGGCTTGGCCATGAAGGTGGCGAAGCAATCGTGCTTGAGCGCCGCCTCGCGGATCAGCCGCTTGAAGAAGAACACCTGGTCGGCCAGCATCACCGGGTCGCCGTGGCGCAGGTTGATCTCCAGCTGCCCCGCGCCGCCTTCCTGGGTGATGCCGTCGATCTCGATGCCCTGGATCTCGGCAAATTCGTAGATGTCGTCGATCACCGGGCCGTATTCATCCACCGCCGACATCGAATAGGCCTGCCGCGCGGCGGCGGGCCGGCCGGTGCGGCCCATCATCGGCTCGATGGCCTTGGCCGGATCGGTGTTGCGGGCGACCAGGTAGAATTCCATCTCGGGCGCGACCACCGGGGTCCAGCCTTCCTTGGCGTAGAGGTCGAGCACCCGCTTGAGCACATTGCGCGGGGCGCAGCCGATGGGGCGGCCCTTCTGGTCATAGGCATCGTGGATCACCTGCAAGGTGCCGTCCGCGGCCCAGGGGGCGGCGGTGGCGGTGCCCAGATCGGGGCGCAGGATCATGTCGGGCTCGGTAAAGCCGTCTTCGGCGGCCTCGCCCCAGTCACCGGTTATGGTCTGGAAGAAGATCGAATTGGGCAGGTGGAAATGCTTCTGCTTTTCCCATTTCGAGGCGGGAACGGCCTTGCCGCGGGCGATGCCGGGCAGGTCGGCGATCACGCATTCGACCTCGTCGAGGCGGTTGGCCTCCAGATAGGCTCTGGCGGCGGCGGGTATATGGTCAACCCAGTCACTCATCTAAATGGCTCTTTCGTTGAAGAATCGGGCGATCTGATCCGCCACTTTCCTGTTGTCGATCGGCTTTGCGCGCTGGGCCAGCGCGGCATCGAGCACGGGATCGGGCACCAGCCCGCGCCCGCGCGCCTCGGCAAGGTCGACGAAAAATTCCGTTGAATGTTCGGGGTGCGCCTGCACCGTGAAGGCCCGGTCGCCATAAACCAGCGCCGCATATTCGCAAAAATCGCTGCTGGCGCAGACCTTGGCATCGGCGGGGATGGCCGTCACCTGATCCTGGTGCCAGGCATTGAGCGCCAGCGTCTCGCCGCCGAAATCATATTCGGTCGGGCCGATCGACCAGCCCTTGCTGAACTTCTCGACCTTGCCGCCAAGCGCCTGGGCGATGATCTGGTGCCCGAAACAGACGCCCACCATCGGCACACCGGCGGCATAGATCCGGCGGATCAGGTCCTCGAGCGGGGCGATGAAGGGCAGGTCCTCGTAGGCGCCGTGGCGTGAGCCGGTCAAGAGCCAGCCGTCCGCCGCTTGCGGGCCGGAGGGAAACTCCATGTCGACCACGTTCCAGGTCCGGAAGGTAAAACCATGTCCGGCCAGAAGCACCTCGAACATGTCGGAATAGTCACCGTGGTCCGGGCGCAGGGCGTCCGGAGCGTGTCCTGTTTGCAGGATGCCGATTTTCATAAGTCACCGTAAACGTAGATGCCTGACAGCCTAGTCAGCGCACAGGACTTGGGCAAGCCACCGCGACGCGCGCGCCTCACACCGTGTCAAGGTAGAGCTCGAGCTGCTGCTCCTTGCTCAATTCCTTGAAATAATGGGCTTCCTGCCGCTTGGTCGCCACAAGGTTGTCGATCAGCTGTTGCGGGAAGATGCTGCGGGCAAACCGGCTTTCCTCGAAAGTATCGATGGATTCTTCCCATGTCGCCGGGATCTGGTCGAGGTCCTGGTCATAGGCATTGCCCGAGATCGGCGGCGGCGGGGTCATCTTGTTCTCGATGCCGACCAGCGCCGAGCCGAGCACGGCAGCGATGAACAGGTAGGGGTTCACGTCGCCGCCCGCGACCCGGTGCTCGATGCGGCGCGCCTTGAGGCTGCCGCCGGGCACGCGGATGCTGGCGGTGCGGTTCTCGTAGGCCCAGCAGATGCCGGTCGGCGCATGGCTTTCGGGCACCAGCCGGTCGTAGGAATTGCCATGCGGGGCATAGATCAGCGCCAGCTCGGGAATACCCTTCAGGCAGCCGGCTATCGCATTGGCCAGCAAGGGAGTGCCCTCGAAGGTGCCGTTGGCGAACTGGTTGGCGCCCTTGTCGTCATTGACCGAGAAATGCATGTGCAGGCCGCTGCCGGCATAATCCTCGTAGGGTTTGGCCATGAAGCTTGCCGCCATGTTGTGGTTGCGCGCCAGGCCGCGCACCAGCATCTTGAACAGCCAGGCATCGTCGGCGGCCTTCAGCGCGTCGTCGACATGCATCATGTTGATCTCGAACTGCCCCAGCCCGACCTCGGAGATCGCGGCTTCGGCCGGGATGTCCATGGCCTCGCAGGCGTCGTACAGATCGTTGAAGAAGGCATCGAAGGCATCGAGCGCGCGCAGCGACAGGATCTCGGCGCCCGGACGGCGCTTGCCGGAGCGGGGCGAGGGCGGCTGGCGGATCTCGGAGCCGGACTCGTCGACGAGGTAGAATTCCATCTCGGTCGCCACCACCGGGGTCAGGCCGAGGTCCTTGTAGCGATTGACCACATTGGCGAGCGCGTGGCGCGGATCGCCGACAAAGGGCTCGCCTTCCTCGGTGAACATCCACATCGGCAGGAGCGCCGAGGGGGTCTTGAGCCAGGGCAGGGGCACATAGCCACGCTCGGTCGGCAACAGCACGCCGTCAGGGTCGCCGGTCTCGAAGACCAGCGGGCTGTCCTCCACATCCTCGCCCCAGATATCGAGATTGAGCACCGAAAGCGGGAAGCGCATCCCGTCTTCCTCGATCTTGCGGATGTATTTGAGCGGCACCCGCTTGCCTCTGGCCTGACCATTCAGGTCCGCCGCCCCGCAACGGATGTTGCGGACTTCAGGATGCTCGTCGAGCCAGTTCATCTTATCACCAGGGGCCTGTAGCGCAGTCGGGTTCGACGGTCCTGCGGTAGATGTTTGTTGAGACCGCGGTTCACCAGTCCGAAAAGCCCGATGATGATCAGCGTCAATAGGATGAAGTACCCTGCCAGAATCGGGTAGGGCACGAAAGGGTTAAACGTCTTGTCGGCGAAGTAGGAGGCATAATAAAGCGCGTCGCCCTGCTGACCCGTGGCCGGAAAGCCGGAAAAGAACACCAGGGTGGTGGCGTGAAACAGGAAGATCGCCTCGTTGGTATAGGCGGGCCAGGCCAGGCGCAGCATGGTGGGCCAGACGATGCGCCGAAAGCGCGGCCATCCGGACATGCCGTAGGAATCCGCGGCCTCGGTATCGCCCTTGGGCACGGAGAGCAGGGCCCCGTAGAAGATCTCGGCCGAATAGGCGGCGGTATTGAGAAACAGCACCGTCAGCGCGCCGAGCCAGGCCGAAGTAAAGGGCGCCATGGCCGGAACGCTCTGCTTGAGCGTGAGAAACAGGAAATAGGCAAAGAAGAACTGCACGAACAGCGGCGAGCCGCGGAACACGAAGACGAACCATTCCGAGGGCTTGCGGATCCAGTAGGTCTGCGAGGCCTTGCCCAGCGCGACGGCAGTGGCCAGCAAGAAGCCCGAAACCAGCGAGAACACCCCGAAATAGATGTTCCAGATCATGCCCGAGCCGATCAGCGTCACCTGCTGGCACAGGGTGAAATCGGTGCGCGGCAGCAATTTGGCGCCGATGCCCTGGCTGCGCAGGGCATAATCGGCGATGGTTTCCCAGCAACTCATGCCGCGGCCTTCCGCTGTCTTTCGCCGCCCATGGTCGCCTGGCCCCTGGTCAGCCGGGCCATGATCCGGTCAAGCGCCAGTTCCGAGACCCGGGTAAACAGCAGGTAGAAGACCAGCAGCCCGAAGAAATACCACATGCGCCAGTCGCCATGCGGATAGTCGGTGAATTGCGGGGTCTTGGTGCCGCCCAGTTCACGGGCCCAGTAGACGATGTCCTTGACGCCCAGCAGGAACAGCAGCGGCGTCGCCTTGATCAGCACCATCCACAGGTTGGACAGGCCGGGCAGGGCAAAGACCCACATCTGCGGCACCAGCACCCGCCAGAAGGTCTGGCGGCGGCTCATGCCATAGGCCTCGGCGGTTTCGATCTGGGAATGGGGGACGGCGCGCATCGCCCCGTAAAGCACGTTGGCCGCGAAGGCGCCAAAGACGATGGCGAAGGTGAAGGCGGCGATCCAGAAGCCATAGACCTCGTGCACCCATTGCGGTGACGTGGAAAGCGGCATCTTGGCCTGCGGACAGACCAGAAAATCGCTGCCCTGCCGGATCGGCAGGTCCCAGTCGGGACATTTGATCTGGTGGCGAACCCATTCGATCCCCTGATCGAGCGCGATCACGAAGAACATGAAGAAGGCAATGTCAGGCACGCCGCGCACGATGGCGATATAGCCGCGCCCGATCCATGACAGCGGCGGAAAATGGCTGCGCGCCGCCACCGCACCGAAAAAGCCGAACAGCAGCGCCGCCGGAGCGGTCACCGCCAGCAGCAACAGCACCGTGCCCAGCGCCCAATACAGCGACAGGTGCTTGACCGTGGTCAGATAGCACAAGAGCCAGCTCAGGCCGGAAAGGGTGTCAGGATCGCTGCACATGATTTTTGGCGCTCAGTGGGCGGCCGCAATCAGCCGGCCGCCCACCCGAGGTTTCCCTTAGTACTGCGGCGATTCCGCGCCGAAATACTCGATCAGCAGCGCGTTCAGCGAGCCATCTTCCTTCATCGAGGTGATGGCGGCGTCGAACTTGTCACGCAGCTCGGTATCGGATTCGCGCAGGCCCTTGCCGACGCCGCCGCCCAGCGACACGCGCTCGCCGACAAACATCAGCTCGCCGCCCGAGGCATCCACGATCGGCGCCAGGTAGTCGTAATCGGCAAACACCGCGTCGGCCTCGCCGTTGCGCACGGCGGCGATGGTTTCGTCAGGCGTGGCGAATTCCATCAGCGATGCACCGGACTCGGCGATATAGGCGGCCTGAATGGTCGCCGTCTGGGCCGAGATCGTGCCGCCCATCAGGTCTGCCGCGTCCGAGGCCGCGACATAGGCCGAAGCGGTCGGCGGGTAGTAATCCTGGGTGAAGTCGATGATCTCGTCCCGCTCGTCGGTGATCGACATGCCGGCAATGATCACGTCGTAGTTGCCCGAGGTCAGGTTGGGGATGATCGAATCCCAGTCATTGGTGACCCATTCGCAGGTCAGGCCGGCGCGGGCGCACAGCTCGTCACCCAGCACCCGCTCGAAGCCGTCAATCTCGCCGGCATCGTTGATGAAGTTGTAGGGAGGGTAGGCGCCCTCGGTGCCCAGGCGCACCACGCCATGGCTCTCGGCCATCGCCATGCCGGCACTCATGGCCAGCGCTGCGGTCGTCAGAATCAGGTTCTTCATGTTTTTCTCCCGTTTGGTTGGTAGTCAGTCTGCCTTGGTCGCCGAAAGGAACTGTTGCAGACGTTCGGTCTTGGGGCTGCCGAACAGCTCGGACGGTGCGCCCTGCTCCTCGATTCGGCCCTGATGCAGGAAGACGACGTGATCGGACACGTCGGCCGCCAATTTCATGTCATGTGTCACAAGGATCATCGTGCGGCCCTCTTCGGCAAGTGCCTTGATGACGCGGACGACTTCCTGTTCCAGCTCGGGATCGAGCGCCGAGGTCGGCTCGTCGAACAACAGCGCCTTGGGCTCCATGCACAGCGCCCGCGCGATGGCCGCGCGCTGCTGCTGGCCGCCCGATAGCTGGGCCGGATAGGCATCGCACTTGTCGCCGATCCCGACCTTGTCGAGATAGGCCCGCGCGGCGGCCTCCACCTCGGCCCGGTCGCGGCGCAGCACGGTCACCGGCGCTTCCATGACGTTTTGCAGGATGCTCAGATGCGCCCAGAGATTGAACTGCTGGAACACCATCGACAGGTTGGTGCGGATGCGGATGATCTGCGCCTTGTCGGCCGGATGCCGCCCCAAGCCATGCCCGCGCCAGGTGACCGGCTCGCCGCAGAACACCACGTCGCCCTGCTGGCTGTCCTCCAGCAGGTTGGCGCATCGCAGCAGGGTCGACTTTCCCGACCCCGAAGACCCGATCATCGAAACCACGTCACCGGCATGGGCCACGACATCCACACCCTTGAGCACTTCCAGCGCCCCATAGGATTTGTGCAGGTCGCGTATCTCGATTACGGGCGTTTCGTCGGCAGTCACGATTTCAAGCATTCCCTGGTTGCGCGGTGGAGTAGGGCGCAATTCCCGCTGCATTGCAACGCCCCTTATGTGCTCAACTTCGCACTGACTGTCCGGATCGAACAGTGGAAATATTCAATTCGGAACCGCCCCGGGTTCGGGCGCGAGCGGGATGTCATAGGCCCGATCCGGCAGATCGACGATGCCGCGCAGGCCCAGCGTCTCGGTTTCCGCCTTGCCAAGGGCAGCAATGGCGGCGGAAATCGCCGCCCGGTAGGGGGCCGGGTCGACATGACCGGCGGTGATGAAGGTCATGCCCGGCCCGGCCGGGATCCGTTCGATGACCTTGATCCGGGCCATGTCCGGGCTCTCGCGCGCCAGGATCCGCAAGGTGACCGAATCGATGCAGGCCATGTCGGCGCGGCCCCCGGCCACCGCCGCCAGGCTGGCACCATGTGCCCCGGTCTCGATCGTCGGGGTCAGCGCCACCTTGCCGCGCGCAAAGGCCTCCAGCGCGCCCCAGCCCGATTGCGACAGCCCGCTGTTATAGGCCAGCCGGTAGCCCGCGCAATCGGCCAGGCCCGCCGCCGGATCGTCGCGGCGCACGATCAGCGAGGTGTGGTAATGCCCCGCCGGCACGCCCTCGATTGCGAAGTCCGATGCCCCGATCCGCGTCACCATGCCGCGAAAACGCGCCCGGTAGGGCAGGTTGCAGATCTGCCCCACAACCAGGTCGGGCCGTGCCCAGCCGGCCACATGGTCGGTCTCGCGGCACAGAAGGTCCGGCGCGGCGATCCCGGCCCGGCGCAGATTGTCGCGGATCAGCACCCAGAGCGCGTCATGCGCCGCCCGGGTCCCGTCACGGTCATACATCGGCAGGCTGGCGAACACCTAGCCGCTCTCCTCGACCGAGCGCCGGATGCGGTTGCTGTCCAGATCCGAGACCCCCAGCATCGGCGCGATCAGGCGCAGCAGGCCGCTTTCCTCCGCGTCGCGCTCGCCGTCCACCAGCGCGACCGCCCAGAGCGCCCGCACCACGTCCTCGCGCTCCTCGTAGCGCACCGCCGCCTTGACTGCCTTGGTAAAGCGCACCGTGTCCGGGGCCGCCTTCTCGAGCGCCTCGCACTGGGCGCGCAATTTCGCGGCCTCGACCGGGGTCAGCCCGTAGCGGCGCCCGAGCATCCGGTCGATATGGGCGATCTCGGCCGCGGCATAGGTGCCGTCCGAGCGGGCAATGCGGACCATCAGCGCGCCCAGGGCCAGGCGCGCGTCGGTGTCGGGCATCGGCTCCGCGCTCTCGGAGGTCAGCCGCCTGATCAGGTTTGCAAACATGCCCGCGCTTATAGGCCGCCCCGGTGGCCTCCGAAAGCCTAAGCTGCGCCCAGGGCCTCAAATTTCAGTGTGAGCCCCCTGGCTTCCTCGTCAAGACCATAGGGCGGGTTGACCACAAACAGCCCCGAACCCACCATCCGGTGCCCCTCGCGCGCCGGCGCAAAGCCCACCTCATGGGCCACGCCCTGCGGCAGCAACTCCGCCAGCCGCGCCAGCATCGCCTCATGCGCACCGCTGAGCAGGACCGGATACCACAGCACCAGAATGCCGACCGGCCAGCGGCGATGGATCCGGCGCACAAAGCCCGGCAAGACATCGTAATCCGTCTTCACCTCATAGGCCGGATCGACCAGCATCACGCCGCGCCGCGGCTCCGGCGGGCACAGCGCCCCGGCCATGGCCAGCCCATCTTCCTGCCGACACTCGGCACCATGGGGCGCCATCGCCTCGCGCAGCGCGGCAATTTCCTGCGGATGCAACTCCGCCAGGTGCATCCGGTCGCCCGGCCGCAGCGACAGCGCCGCCACCATGGGCGAGCCCGGATAGGCGGCCGGACCATGCGCCGCCCGCACCCGGCCCAGCACCCGCGCATAGGGGTGGTCCGCCGGAAACCAGCCCATTTCCTCGACCAGGCCAATCCCGCGCGCCGCCTCGCCGGTCTTCAGCGCCTCGGCCGCATCCAGCCGGTAAAGCCCGCGCCCGGCATGGGTCTCGATGAAGCTCAGCGGCTTGTCCTTGCGCGTCAGGTAGTCGAGCATCCATGCCAGCAGGGCGTGCTTGTGCACATCGGCCAGGTTCCCGGCGTGATAGCCATGCTGATAGGACAGCATCAGCCCGGCTTCTTTTGGCGGAAAATATCCTCGGGGGGAGTCGCCCGCAGGGCGGCGGGGGGCAGACAGCCCCCCCGCACCGGCCCGGGGTCAGACCAGCCGCGAGGCATCGACGGCGGCGCGCACGAAATCGGCAAACAGCGGGTGCGGCGCGAAGGGCTTGGATTTCAGCTCGGGATGGAACTGCACCCCGACAAACCACGGGTGGTCGTCCCATTCGACGATTTCCGGCAGCCGCCCGTCCGGGCTCATGCCCGAGAAATGCAGCCCGCAGGTCTCCAGCTGCTTGCGATACTTGATGTCGACCTCGTAGCGGTGCCGGTGCCGCTCCTCGATCGTGGTGGTCCCGTAGATCTCCGCCACTTTTGATCCCTCGGCCAGCGACGCGGTATAGGCCCCCAGCCGCATGGTGCCGCCCTTGTCATCGGTCGATTTGCGCTCGACCTTGTGATTGCCCTGCACCCATTCCTTGAGGTGGTAGACCACCGGCTCGAAGCGCATCACGCCCGCCTCGTGGTCAAACTCCTCCGAGCCCGCCTTGGCCACGCCCGCCACGTTGCGCGCCGCCTCGAACACCGCCAACTGCAAGCCCAGGCAGATGCCCAGATAGGGGATGTTGCGCTCGCGGGCGAACTGGGCGGCCTTGATCTTGCCCTCGGTGCCGCGCTCGCCAAAGCCGCCGGGCACCAGGATGGCGTGGAAGCCCTCCAGATGCGGTGCGGCATCCTCGCGGTCGAAGGTCTCGGCATTGACCCAGTCGACATTGACCCGCACCCGGTTGGCCATGCCGCCATGGGTCAGCGCTTCCTTGATCGACTTGTAGGCATCCTCGAGCTGCACATACTTGCCGACGATGGCGATGTTCACCTCGCCATCGGTGTTGTGGATGCGGTCCTGCACGTCGAGCCAGCGCGTCAGGTTGGGCCTGGGCGCGGGCGAAATGCCGAAGGCGTCCAGCACCGCCTGATCCAGCCCCTCGTGATGATAGGCCAGCGGCGCCTCGTAGATCGACTTCAGGTCATAGGCGGCAATCACCGCCTCCTTGCGCACGTTGCAGAACAGGCCGATCTTCTCGCGCTCCCGCTCCGGGATCGGATGCTCCGACCGGCAGACCAGCACGTCGGGCGCGATGCCGATCGAGCGCAGTTCCTTGACCGAATGCTGCGTCGGCTTGGTCTTCAGCTCGCCGCTGGCCGCCAGATAGGGCAGAAGTGTCAGATGCATGAAGATGCATTGCCCGCGCGGCTTTTCCTGCGCGAACTGGCGGATCGCCTCGAAGAAGGGCAGCCCCTCGATATCGCCGACCGTGCCGCCGATCTCGCAGAGCATGAAATCGACCTCGTCATCGCCGATATGCAGGAAATCCTTGATCTCGTTGGTGACGTGCGGGATCACCTGGATGGTGCGGCCCAGATAATCGCCCCGGCGCTCCTTCTCGAGCACGTTGGAATAGATCCGCCCCGACGACACGGAATCGGTCTTGCGCGCCGCCACCCCGGTAAAGCGCTCGTAATGGCCCAGATCGAGATCGGTCTCGGCGCCGTCATCGGTGACGAACACCTCGCCATGCTCGAAGGGCGACATGGTGCCGGGATCGACGTTGAGATAGGGGTCCAGCTTGCGCAGCCGCACCGAGAAGCCGCGCGCCTGCAACAGCGCCCCGAGCGCCGCCGAAGCCAGCCCCTTGCCGAGCGATGAGACCACGCCGCCGGTGATGAAGATGTAACGTGCCATAGGTCGGCCAGCCCCCCGTGAGTATCCCAGATCGGTCGTTCCGCCAGCCGGTCCGGACAGCAGTTTCACGGGATTTAAGTATAGCCGGATTCGCCCCGCAAACGCAACCCGACACCCAAGATCATGTTGGGTCGCCCCCGTGAGGGGCAACTTGTTGTAGTCGGGCCAAAGCCCGCCTGATTTCAGTGCTTAGTTGGCCGGCGGGACGATCGGTGTGTTTTCGTCCGCCGACGGCGGCAACAGGTCGGTGCCCAGCGAGGTGCCGGCATCGGGTGCCTGGGTTGAGGGCGCGGTCTCTGGCGCGGTCTCGGGCGCGGTCTGATCGGTCAGCCGGTCGATGACGGACACGCCGGCCGACTTTTCGGCGGCGATGATCGTCAGCGCGATCGAGGTGCAGATGAAGCCGATGGCCAGGATCCAGGTCAGCTTGGCCAGCGCCGTCGCCGCCGAGCGGTTGCTCATCACCCCGCCGCCGCCGCCGCCCATGCCCAGACCGCCGCCCTCGGAGCGCTGCATCAGCACGACGCCGATCAGCACCAGCGCGAGGATCAGATGAATGACAAGGACAACGTTTTCCATGGACGCAGCTTTCGGCCTCTCGTGAACGGGCCGTATCTAGAAGCTGCGCGCCAGCGCCGCAACCCCTGTTCTACGCCCCCCGCAATCGGCGCCGCTACTCGTCCACGTCATCGACATCGGCCTGACCGGTCAGCCGGCGGCGCACGATCGACCAGGACAGCCCCACCGCCAGCACCAGCGACAGGGCGATGACGGCGATCCAGGTGTTCACGGCCGGGTTGTGCAGGCGGATATAGCCCTTGTCGAGCAGCACCCAGAGCGCGGTGCCGACCACGGCAAGGATCAGCAGCATCCCGAACAGGCCGATGGAGCGCAATGTGGCGCGCAGGTAGATGATGTAGCCGATCAGCAGCAACAGCCCGGTGAACACCGTCAGCGGCAACTGCCCGTCCCAGTTGGCCGCGGCCCAGGCGCTGTAATTGTAATGGGTCGGATTGTAGGTCAGCGCCAACAGCATGAAGGCGAAGATCCAGCGCCAGGCAAACCCCATCGGCCGCTCCTTGGTTACTCGCGCCAAGAATGACAAAATCCCCTGCCGGCTGTCCAGAGCATGCGCGGCGAAAAGGCGGTTTCCCCGGCGCTGTTGCCCCGCTATATGAGGCCCGAAACCGACCGAGGGGATGTGACATGGCGAATGTGGTGGTCGTCGGCGCTCAGTGGGGCGACGAGGGCAAGGGCAAGATTGTCGATTGGCTCTCGGAACGCGCCGATGTGATCGCGCGCTTTCAGGGCGGTCACAATGCCGGCCACACGCTGGTCATCGACGGCAAGGTGTTCAAGCTGTCGCTGCTGCCCTCGGGCATCGTGCGCAAGGGCAAGCTGAGCGTCATCGGCAACGGCGTGGTGCTCGATCCCTGGCACATGGTGGCCGAGATCGCCAAGCTGCGCGACCAGGGGGTGGAGATCTCGCCCGAGAACCTGATGGTGGCCGAGAACGCGCCGCTGATCCTGCCGTTTCACGGCGAGCTGGACCGGGCCCGCGAAAGCCAGAACAGCCTGGCCAAGATCGGCACCACCGGGCGCGGCATCGGCCCGGCCTATGAAGACAAGGTTGGCCGCCGCGCCATCCGGGTCGCCGATCTGGCCGATGCGGCGACGCTGGAACTGCGGGTTGACCGGGCGCTGGTGCATCACAATGCGCTGCGCGCCGGGCTGGGCCTGAGCGCCATCGACCGTGACGCGCTGCTGGCGCAGCTGCGCGAGATCGCGCCGCAGATCCTCGAATACGCCGCCCCGGTCTGGAAGGTGCTCAGCGAAAGCCGCAAGGCCGGCAAGCGCATCCTGTTCGAGGGCGCGCAGGGCAGCCTGCTGGACATCGACTTCGGCACCTATCCTTTCGTCACCTCCTCCAACGTCATCGCGGGGCAGGCGGCGACCGGCACCGGCATGGGTCCCGGCGCGATCGACTTCGTGCTGGGCATCGTCAAGGCCTATACCACCCGCGTCGGCGAGGGCCCGTTTCCGGCCGAGCTGCACGATGCCGATGGCCAGCGCCTGGGTGAGCGTGGGCATGAGTTTGGCACCGTCACCGGGCGCAAGCGGCGCTGCGGCTGGTTTGATGCGGTGCTGGTGCGCCAGACCTGCGCCACCTCCGGCGTCAACGGCATCGCCTTCACCAAGCTCGACGTGCTGGACGGGTTCGAGACCCTGCGCATCTGCGTGGGCTACGACCTTGACGGCAAGCGGCTCGACTATCTGCCGACCGCCGCCGACCAGCAGGCGCGCTGCACGCCGATCTACGAGGAGATGCCGGGCTGGCCCGAATCGACCGAAGGCGCGCGCAGCTGGGCCGATCTGCCCGCCAACGCCATCAAGTATATCCGCCGGGTGGAAGAGCTGATCGGCTGTCCGGTGGCGCTGTTGTCGACCTCGCCCGAGCGTGACGACACCATCCTCGTCACCGACCCGTTCGAAGACTGATGGCGCTGTCCTACAAAGCGCGGCGTCGCTGGTCGCTGGTGATCCTGCTGGTCGGCCTGCCGCTCTACATCGTGGCCGCCGTGGCCATCATGTCCGCGATCCCGCGCCCGCCGCTCTGGCTGGAACTGGCGATCTATGTGGCGCTGGGCGTGGTCTGGGCGCTGCCGCTGCGCTTCGTGTTCCTGGGGGTCGGCAAGGCCGATCCCGACGCGGAGGAGTAGCCCTTTGCAGGGCAGGGCGCGCGGTTGCCTCTTTACATAACCAATAAACTGGTTATTTAGGGGTCATGAGCATTTCAAGCCCCACCGCCCGTTCCCTCGCCGCACTTGGCCATGACGCGCGTCTGGCCATCTTCCGGCTCCTGGTCCGGTCCGGCCATGACGGGCTGACGGTCGGCCAGATCGCTGACGAGCTGGACCTTGCGGCCTCGACGCTGGCGCATCACCTGCGCACGCTGGTCGATGCCGGGCTGGTCAGCCAGGAAAAGCGCGGGCGCGAGGTCGCCAGCCGGGTCGATTACGCCGAGATGGACCGGATTCTCGCTTTCCTGAGCGCGGAATGCTGCGCGGGCGTGGTGCCGAAACCCCGAGAGACGACGCCATGACCGGCGTTTTCTTGTCGCAAATACAACCATAAAACCGGAGATTTGGAAATGACAGACAGCACCATCGCGGCCAGCCCGCACCCGGCCCGCCACCTGTTGAAACGTTACCGGGTCTGGCTGGCCTCGGCGGTCATTCTGGCGCTGGTCGCGCTCTGGTCGCCCCCGCAGGCGGTCGAGAGCGCCCGGGCCACGCTTGGCTCGCTGATCCATACCGCCCCGTTCCTGCTGCTGTCGATCGCCATTGCCGCATGGGCCGGAGCCACCGGCGCCGACAACCTGATCGCGCGCGCCTTCACCGGCTCGCCGCTGCTGATGATCGGGCTGGCGGCGCTGGCGGGCGGGCTCTCGCCCTTCTGCTCCTGCGGGGTCATTCCGCTGATTGCCGCGCTGTTGAGCATGGGCGTGCCGCTCTCGGCGGTCATGGCCTTCTGGCTGGCCTCTCCGGTCATGGACCCGTCGATGTTCGTGCTGACATCGGGGGTTCTGGGCGTGGAGTTCGCGGTGGCCAAGACCCTGTCGGCCATCGGGCTGGGCGTGATGGGCGGAGCGGTGGTGTATCTGCTGGCGCGCGGCGGCGCGCTGGTCCAGCCCTTGCGCGCGGGCATCGGCGACGGCGGCTGCGGCGGCGCCGCCGTCCGCGCGCCCAAGCCGGTCGTCTGGCGGTTCTGGGCCGATCCGGCGCGCCGGGCCAGGTTCGGGCGGGAAGGCTACAAGACGGCAATGTTTCTGGCGCAGTGGCTGGTTCTGGCCTTCCTGCTGGAAAGCCTGATGCTGGCCTATATCCCCGCCGAGACCATTACCGCCGCGCTGGGCGGCACCGGGATTGCGCCGATCGCACTGGCCACAATCATCGGGGTCCCGGCCTATCTCAACGGCTTTGCGGCATTGCCGCTGGTCGGCGGGCTGATCTCGCAAGGCATGGCGCCGGGGGCGGGCCTTGCCTTTCTGGTCGCGGGCGGGGTGACGTCGCTGCCGGCGGCCATCGCGGTCTGGGCACTGGTCAGGCCTCGGGTCTTCGGGCTCTACATCGCGCTGTCGCTGTCGGGCGCGTTCCTGTGCGGGCTGCTCTTTCAGGCCTGGGTGCTCGCGTGAGCGCGGCGCAAGATCGGGGCCACAGGCAGCGTTGGCTGCCTGCTGGTCCTAACCTCTGGCGGCGCGGGGCTCGGGGCGGAAACGCGTCTGCTCGGACACCTGGAAGCGGCCATTGGCGACCTTGCTGATGCGTCCCTGACGCAAGAGCGTGCCAAAGACCCGCAGCCCGTCCTCGCGGCTGAAATCCTCGTCGGCGGCCTCGCGCACCCGCTTCATCAGCTGCGGGCGCGAGAAATCCTCGATGCCTTCGACATAGACGGTATAGGCGGCGGCGGCTTCCAGCAGGTCGGCCAGTTCATAGGCGCCCATGTCTTCGGCAAACTCGGCGAAACCGCCGGCGGCGGCCTTGCTCGGGGCGGCAATCTCGGGGGCGACATCGGCGACGCTGACGCGGCGCGGGCGCACCGGGGCCACGGCCGCCGGGGCCGGCGCGGGAACGTCGATGCGCTGCGAGGCCACCAGCTTGAGCGGCGCCGGGCGCGGACGCTCGGTGCGGGCCTCGGCGGGAACCGGGGCGCGGCGCGGGCGCACGACCTGGCTCAGGTCGTTGCGGAAGGCGTCCTGCACCGTGTCACCGTCGCGGGCCTTTTCGCCCAGACGGCGGGCGGCCTCGGTCGCGGCGACGGCGGCCTTGAGCTGGGCGATGGCGGCGCGGCGGCGGTTGCCCTCTGGCTCGGCCAGTTCGGCCTCGGCCTGCGACATGATCCGCGACATGGCGTCATCGGCCACGGGCGCCTGCTCGAGGATCTCGCGGCCAGTGCGCTGGGCGGCGCGCATTTCTTCGGCCTCGCGCTCGACCTCGGCCAGTTCGGCGGCCAGCGCCGCCTCGTCGTCGGGATCAAGCTCGCCCATCGGGCTGTCGTCGTCGACCTGGTCCAGATCGTCGGCGCCATCGAGCGCGGCCAGATGTTCGAGATCGGATTCGTCTTCGTAATAGTCGTCGTCCGTGTCGGCCTGGTCTTCGGCCGCACCCTCGTCGACCCATTCGACCGCGGCCACAGCTTCGGGTTCGGCTGCGGGCGCCTCGGCAATGCCGGTTTCGGTTTCGTCTTCGGCCTCCGACTGCGCGTCGAACTCGGTGCGCTTCATGCGGATGACGCGGGCACGGATCGGGGTCGGGGCCGGCTCGTCGACAAGCTCGGCTTCGGCGCTGTCCGGGTCGTCGGCGGATTCGGCCAGTTCATAATCCTCGATCACCGGCTCCACTTCGGGGGCCTCGACCGTAACGATGACGGCCAGCTCGTCCTCCTCGATGGCCGGTTCATCCGCGTCGTCAGCGGCGGCCGCGTCCGGCGCGTCCTCGTCATCCATGACCGCATGGGCCAGCGCGTCGGAGACCGCCGGGAAGGTCAGGTCATCTGCCTTTTCGGCGCCATCCTCGGTCGCGTCCTCGGCCTCGTCAAAAGCCGCGGCCGCCGGTTCGGCGGCCTTGCTGGCCGCCGCCGCGCGGATGCGCTGGAGCTTTTCGGCGACCGACTCGACGGCCAGTTCGGCGGCCGGT
>CAUJIU010000157.1 GCA_963205075.1 Pseudomonadota bacterium
GTCAGGGACGCCAAGGCTGATCTTCCTCTGCGGCCTCGGCCTTGCGCAGGCGCAGGCGGTTGGCGTCGATCCGGGCCCGCAGGGCGCGCAGCACATCGGTCAGCCCCTCGCGGGTGACGCCCGACATCAGCATGACCGTGCCACCCGAGGCGGCTTCGAGCTCGTCCTTGATGAAGGCCCGCTCCTCGGCATCAAGCGCGTCGATCTTGTTGAGCACGGTGATGCGCGGCTTGTCGGCCAGATCGCCGCCATAGGCCTCCAGCTCGTTGATGATGGTGCGGTAATCCGCGACCGGGTCGCCCGACGTGCCGTCGACCAGGTGCAACAGCACCGCGCAACGCTCCACATGGCCAAGGAACATGTCGCCCAGCCCCCGCCCCTCGGAGGCGCCCTCGATCAGGCCGGGAATGTCGGCCACCACGAATTCCACGTCATCGACGCCGACCACGCCGAGGTTGGGAACCAGCGTGGTAAAGGGGTAATCCGCGATCTTGGGGCGGGCGTTCGAGGTGGCGGCCAGAAAGGTGGACTTGCCGGCATTGGGCATGCCCAACAGGCCCGCATCGGCGATCAGCTTGAGCCGCAGCCAGATCATCCGCTCGATGCCCTCCTGACCGGGATTGGCGCGGCGCGGGGCCTGGTTGGTGGAGGTCTTGAAGTAGAGGTTGCCAAAGCCGCCATTGCCGCCCCTGGCCAGCACGACGCGCTGGCCCACCTCGGTCAGGTCGGCGATCAGGGTCTCCTCGTCCTCGTCGATCAGTTCGGTCCCGACCGGCACGCGCAGCACCACATCGTCGCCGCTGGCGCCGGTCTTGGCCTTGCCCATGCCGGGGCGGCCATCCCTGGCGAAGAAATGCTGCTGATAGCGGAAATCGATCAGGGTGTTCAGCCCGTCCACGGCCTCGACGATCACGTCGCCGCCGCGCCCGCCATCACCGCCGTCCGGCCCGCCATATTCGACGAACTTTTCCTTGCGGAACGAGATGCAGCCATTGCCACCGCTGCCGGAGCGGATGGTGACTTTGGCGAGGTCGAGGAACTTCATGTCAGGGCTTTCGGGTCAGGCAGTGCAGGCGATAGAGGAATGCGGGCGCAGACTCAAGCGCCGCCCCAGGCGGCACGGGTCAGGATCATGTCGATATGGTCGCGGTCACGGTCCAAGGCCAGGCAATGCTTGAGCCCCTGCCCGGTTTCGACAAAACCGAGTTTGCGCAGCACATTGGCCGACCGGGCGTTGCCGGCAAAATAGCCCGAGGCCACCGGCGCGTCGGTTTCGGCAAACCACGCGGTCAGGACCCGCCGCGCCGCCTCGGTCGCGTAGCCGCGCCCGTGGCGCGACGGGGCGAACCAATAGCCCAGGGTCGCGTCCTCGATGCCGACGATGCCGCAAAGACCGTCGCTGTCGACGACCACGAAGGTTTCGCCCGGCTGGGCGATCTCGGTCAGGAAGACCTGGAAATCCGACGCGCCGTAGGGATGGGGCACCGGCGAAAGCCAGCCCGACACCGCGATGTCGCCCACCCCGGCGATCACGGCCTCCGCGTCCGAGGCCCGCACGGGGCGCAGGATCAGGCGCTCGGTGGTCATTTCGGGCTGCATGGCGGGTCTCCTGATCGACAAATGGCGCCGCCGCGGCGGGGCCCTCAGAGTTTCAGCGAATAGGTCCAGGTGGGCACGGTGGCGCCGCGCGCCACCGAAAAAGCCTCGGCATCGCCCAGATAGTCGAAGCCGCAATTGGTCAGCACCCGCGCGGAGCCCGGATTGTCCTGAAACACCTCGGCGAATATCTGCGCCGACTGGTGCGGATTGGCCGCCACCAGCGCCGCCACGGCCTCGGAGGCAAAGCCGGTATTCCAGAAGGCCGGGGCGACCCAGTAGAAGATCTCGTCCTGATTGCGGTCCAGCCGCTCGAGGCTGATCAGGCCCAGCACCTCGGCATGACCCTCGTCCGAGCCGTCCATGGCCCAGACATCCTCGGTCCGCTCGCCGCTCAGCGCGCGCTCGATCAGCGCCGCGGCGGTGCCGGGCGGCAGGGGATGCGGGATCGAGCGGGTGCCGCGCGCCACGCGGGGATCGGCGGCGTAAAGCTCGATCAGGCCCTTGTCGGACTTGCGCAAGGGGCGCAGGACGAAGCGGGTTGCCGCGATTGTCGGCTGGTTGGCTATCTTGTCGATCAACATGGTCTGCTCCTCATGACCATAACGCATCTCCGGCCTCATCCCCTAGGCTGGAATGGTAACTAATGCCTCACCACGAAACGAAAAGGGGACCGGCGCCGCCGATCCCCTGCATTTGCTATCGCGTGAGGGTTCGGCTTACTCGGCGGCCTCCGCCACCGGGAGGACCGAAATGAAGGTGCGGCCCTTGAGGCCCTTGCGGAACTGAACCTGACCTTCCACCGTGGCAAACAGCGTGTGGTCGCGGCCCATGCCGACACCGGCGCCGGCCCAGACCTTGGTGCCGCGCTGACGGACCAGGATATTGCCGGGAATCACGACTTCGCCGCCGTATTTCTTGACGCCAAGACGACGCCCGGCGCTGTCGCGACCGTTACGGGAGGAACCGCCTGCTTTCTTGTGTGCCATGGGGTGTTACTCCTTTGCTGCGGTGGCTTTTTTGGCCGCCGGCTTTTTCTTGGGGGCGGCCTCGGCCGCATCGGCCTTGGCAGCCTTGGGCTTGGCGGCGGCCTTGGGGGCCTCGGTCACAACGGCCGGAGCGGAGGCGGCGCCAACGGCGGCCATGACGCCGGACTTGTCGGCACCCTTTTCCAGGATGTCGGTGATCCGCACCAGCGTCAGTTGCTGGCGGTGGCCCTTGGTGCGCTTGGACGAGTGCTTGCGCCGGCGACGCACGAAATGGATGGTCTTTTCGCCCTTGATCTGGTCGATGACCTCGGCCTGAACGCCGGCACCGGCCACCAGCGGCGCACCAACGGTGGCGCCAACCATGAGAATCTCGTTGAACTGGACCTTGTCGCCGGCAACGGCGGCCAGCTTTTCGACACGCAGCACGTCGCCCGAGGCGACCTTGTACTGTTTGCCGCCGGTCTTGAGAACCGCAAACATATGTTATTCCTTCGTTTTCCGCGTCCTGTGGTCCCCCGCCCCTGCGGAGTGTTCCGGCCTGATGGCCACCTGCGGACAGCGCGCCTGATCGGCGGATTTTCGCAATGTCCCGACAAGAGCCTTGCCGGGATGCGGGCTTATCTGCGCAATGGGCGGTGAAGTCAAGGCTGAAAGGAAGCCACCAATGATCCGCATCTGCCTTGTTTGTCTGGCCTTTTGCGCCGCCTGCACCGATGGCTCGCGCCTGGCCAGCCCCGCCGAGATGGCGGCTGACCAGTCGCGCCGGGGCGCGGTCGAGCTGGCGGTCAAGTCCAGCCACGCCGCCATCATCGCCGATCTGCGCGCCGGAGGTGGTCCGGCATTGTCGGCCGCCTTCGACGTGGCCGGGGTGCCGCTGTCGGACCGGCCCGGGCGCATCCTGCAATTGCAGTCCGAACTGGACATCTACGCGGCCAGCCCCGGCGCCCTCAGCCTTGCGCTGTCGCTGATGTAGCGCTCACAGGTCCTGGCCGGACAGGTGCGGCGACACCGCCGAACCGAGCATCAGCGAAATATCCTCGAACAGCGCATCGAAGGCGGCAAAGACCGCGGCGTTCAGCGCACTGCCCTCGGGCGTCGTGGTAAAGGCGATATAGGCGTCCAGATCTTCGTCGCTCAGCGGCTGGTAGGCGAGGTTGAGGTAGGAATAGAGCCACTCAACAGTGGAAATCCTGATCTCGGGCTCCTGCGCCCAGACATCGGCGAGGATCTGGTCCTCGGTGAGGCCGGGCGGCAGGGCGCCGGCAGCCATCATCCCGTGATAAAAGGCGAGGTTGGAGTTCATCGCCCCCATCACGTTGCGCTCGATCAGGTCATTGCGGGCAGAAAACTCGGTGATCCGGGCCATGCGCGGGGTCTTGGCCGCGAAGGCCTCGGCGGCGGCGGCCGTGGCGCTGGCCTCGATCTCTGGGTCCAGCATCGCCCAGCGGGCCGACAATTCCAGCGCCAGGATATCGCTGCCCGGCGAGGTGCTGAAGAAGGCATGGATCGGCGCGGGGTCGATGCCGGTCATCTGCCAGTCGATCGCCGGCTCGACGCTGGCGCGCATGCGCTCGACGTCATAGACCACCTCCAGCGTTGCCTGCCAGTCGGCGCCGCCCTGCCCGCCGAGCATCTCGTCATCGATGCTCTGTCCGTAGGCCATCCCCTCCTCGCGCATCACCTCGAGCATTTCGGGCAGGCGCAGCAGATCGAACAGCGGCAGGGTGGCCGACTGCGCCAGCGCCCCGGTGGCCGAGAGCACCAACAGGGCGAGAATCGGGGCAATCAGGGGACGGGTCATCGGGGCCTCCGCTTCGGGTCGGGTCAGGCTAATGCAGCGGCGGGGCGCTTCCAAGGGTGGCTCGCGGTGTTCGCGCAATTGTCATTGCCGGCTTGGCCCCGGGCCGTGCAGCGTTTACAGGTGCGCTAGCAATTTCGAGGTAGCCATGCCGACACCTGCACAAAATGCCCTGATCGCCCGCTTTCAGGAAGCGAGCCGGCTTGAGACCGCCGGGCGTCTGGCCGAGGCGGTCACGCTGCTCAGGGGCATCGTGCTGACCGATCCCAACATGGCGCCGGCCCGCTTTCGCCTCGGGGTCATCCTGACCGAAAGCGGCAAGGCGCAAGAGGCGTTGCCGCATCTCTTGGCAGCGCGCAAGCTGGTGCCGACGCAGGCGGTGATCTGGCATGTGGTGTTGCAGGCGCTCGGCACTCTGGGAGATGCCAAGGCGATCCGGGCCTTCGAGGCCGACATCGCCAAGGCGCCGCTGCCGCCCAAGGAAAAGCAGGCGCTGGTGGCCAAGATCCACCGGGGCGACAAGGCCGATATGGGGCAATTGCCCAAGGCCGAGGTCGATGCGCTGATCCAGGAGGTCATGACCGCCAGCGAAGACCCCGCGCAGCTGGCGCAAACCGTCGCCCGCGCCGAAGACCTGCACCGGCGCGCCCCCGAGGCATCGGTTGCCACCAACATCCTCGCCAGCGCCTATTCGAATGCCGGCCTCGTGGCGCAGGCCAGCCACTACTATCGCCGCGCCGTGGCCCAGGATCCGATGGCGCCGCATATCCGCGCGAATTTCGGCCGGTTCCTGATGGACCGCGAGCGCTTCGGGCCGGCGGTCCAGCAATATTCCGCCGCCACCCGCCTGCAGCCGGATTTCGAACCGTTCAAGCTGATGCTGGCCTCGGCGGCGCTCGGCGCTTCCGATTCCGGGACCGCGGCCCGCGTCGCCCGCGAGATCCTGGCGGCCAACCCGGCCAACGACGCGGCGCGGATGATCCTGGTCCGAAGCCTCGAACGCGACGGCGACCTGCGCGGCGCGCTGGAACTGGTCGAGCAGGTGCTCTCCCGCCATCCGACCAATCCCGATGCCATCGGCCAGAAGGGCCACTTGCTGCAGATCATGGGCGACCTTGACGGCGCGCGCGCGACGCTGGAGGCCGGGCTGGCGCTGGACGACCGCACCGGGTCGATCCTGCGGACGGTGACCACGTTGCACAAATTCACCCCCGGCGATCCGCTGATCGACAAGCTGGAGGCGCTGGTCAACGACACGGGCGTATCGCTCAGCATCCGCAACACGACCGCCTTTTCGCTGGCCAAGGCGCTGGAGGATTCGGGCCAGTATGACCGGGTCTTCACCTATCTGCGCATCGGCAATGACGCCGTGAAGGCGTCGCAGGGCTACAACATGGAGGCGCATCACCAGCGAATCCGCGATGCACTGGACGGCTCGGCCCGGCTGGATCTGCCGGCATTGGCCAGGCAGGCCAAATCGCAGTACGCCCCGATCTTCGTCACCGGCATGCCGCGGTCGGGCACCACGCTGACCGAGCAGATCATCGCCGCCCACAGCCAGATCACCGGCGTTGGCGAGGCCGGCTGGCTCGGCGAGATCGCCAACGTTTCCGGTGACACGACCTCAGTCTGGAGCCGGTTCGGCACCCTGCCGGCGCTTGACGATCTGGGCGCGCGCTACGAGGCCCTGGCGCGGGCCGATTTCCCCGAGGCCGGCCGGATCGCCGACAAGTCGCTGGGGCATTTTCATCTCACCGGGCTGATCGCCGCCGCCATGCCCCGGGCGCGCTTCGTGTTTCTCAAGCGTGACCCGCGCGACAACCTGTTGTCGATCTACAAGAACAAGTTCATGCGCGGCGCCCATCCCTACAATTCCGACCTGCGCCAGCTGGCCGAGGTCTATGCCACCTATGTCGAGATGGTGGCCTTCTGGCAGGCGATGTTCCCCGACCGGGTATACAATCTCGACTATGCCCGCCTGACCGCCGAGCCCGAGGCCGAGACGCGCAAGCTGCTGGCCTTCTGCGGGCTCGACTGGGAAGACGGGGTGATGTCCTTCCACAAGAACCGGAACGAGGTCCGCACCCTGTCTTCGGTGCAGGTGCGCCAGCCGATCTATACCAGCTCCGTGCGGTCCTGGGAGCGGTATCGCGATGACCTCAAACCGCTTTTGGATGCGCTGGAAGAGTTTGGGGTTGCGCCCTCTGACGACTGAGATTAAACGGCCCGAGATCACCGCGGAGAGGTGGCAGAGTGGTCGAATGCGGCGGTCTCGAAAACCGTTGTCGGTGCAAGCCGACCCAGGGTTCGAATCCCTGTCTCTCCGCCATTTTCCCCGATCGTGTCGCCTGACGCGGCCGCTTGCTCTCAATTCCAGATGTCGGGCAGCGTCTCCTTTCTGCGCGCCATGAAGTCGCGCAGACCGTCGTCGATGCCTGGGTCCAGAGGCGGAGCCTCGTAGCCGGCAAGATCCCGCTTCCATTTCGCATTGGCGCGCCGGGCCATGTCGGCTCCGCCCTGCTCAGACCAGGTCTCGTAAGTCAGCCGGTCCGTCAGCTCCGGTGTGTGGAACGCGGTCTGGTAATGCCTGAGCGTATGCGCGCAGCCAAAGAAATGCCCCCCGGGGCCGACCTCGGCGAAGGCGTCCATGGCGAAGGCCTCGTCATCGAGCGTCAGGCCTTTCAGGAAGCGGTGCATGGCGCCGAGATAGTCGGCGTCGATCATCAGCTTCTCGTAGGAAATGGTCAGCGCGCCTTCGAGCCATCCGGCGGCCTGCAGCACGAAGTTCGCCCCGCTCAACACCGAGGCATGCAGCGCCGTCACGCTTTCCATCATCGCCTGCGCATCCGGCAGCTTGGACCCGGTGAAGGCCCCCGAGCAGCGGATCGGCAGGCCGACGCGCCGCGCCAGCTGTCCCGCCACATAGGAGGCCAACGCCGATTCCGGGGTGCCGAAGGTCGGTGACCCGGTCTTCATGTCGACCGAGGTGACGAAATTGCCGAAGATCACCGGCGCACCGGGCCGCACCAGCTGGGCCAGCGCGCAGCCCACCAGCACCTCGGAATAGGCCTGGGTCACGGCGGCGATCATCGATACCGGCGCGGTCGCGCCCCCCAGCACGAAGGGGACGATCACCGGGCATTGCCCGGCGGCCGCATAGATGCGGATGGCCGCGGACATGGCGTGGTCGAAGACCAGCGGCGAGTTCATGTTGATGTTCGCCATGATCACGCAGTTGCCCTCGACGAAATCGCTGCCGAAGACGATGCGCGTCATCTCGATGCTGTCGGCCGCGCGCTCGGGCATGGTGACCGACCCCATGAACGGCTTGTCGGTCCATCGCAGATGGGCATAGACCATGTCCAGGTGGCGCTTGCTCACCGGCAGGTCGGTCGGCTCACAGGTGGTGCCGCCGGAATGGTGCAGCCAGGGCGACATGTAGACGAGCTTCGTCAGGTTCTCGAAATCGCGGATCGTGCCGTAGCGGCGGCCGGCATCGAGGTCGTGCACGAACGGCATGCCATAGGCCGGGGCGAAGACCACGTTGTTGCCGCCCAGCTCGATCGTGCGGGCAGGATTGCGGGCATGCTGCCGAAAGATCCGCGGTGCGGTCGCCAGCGTCTTGCGCAACAGGCCCGGCGGAAAGCGCACCCGGTCGCCGGTCACATCCGCTCCCGCGTCGCGCCAGAGCCTCAGGGCCTCGGGATCATCGAGAAACCGGACGCCGATTTCCTGCAACAACCGTTCGGAATGGGCCTCGATCTGTTCCAGCCCCTCCTCGCCCAGCAGGTCGTAGGTCGGGATCTCGCGCCGGACGCCGGTAATGGGGGGGCTGGCGGGTTCGCCCGGGGCGCGCCGGCCTCGGGGATTGCGGCGGGCAGTGGTCTGCATCGGGGCTCCTTCGCGTTGCGTCTGGGTCGGATAGTGGCGGCGAACGCCCCCGCATCCTGTCCCCGAAACGACGCGAATCTCGAAATTCGACGCGGTTGCGGGCCCTGCACCCCGCCTGGGGCGCTCAGCGCTGCTGATGCCGCATCAGGCGGCGTTCCACGAGGCGCAACAGCCCGATCAGCAGCACGTTGAGCGCCAGGTAGATCACGCCGGCCAGCGCAAACACTTCAAGGATTGCAAAGGTCTGGCTCATCAGGCGCTTGGCGTAGCCGGTGATTTCCAACACGGTGATGGTCGAGGCAAGGCTGGTTCCCTTGACCACCAGCACCAGTTCGTTGCCATAGGCCGGCAGCGCCTGCCGGATCGCTAGCGGAAACTCGATGCGGCGAAAGCGCAAGACCCGGCTCATGCCGGCAGCGGACGCCGCCTCGACCAGGCCCACCGGAACCGATTGCAGGCCGCCGCGCAGGATCTCGGAGGTATAGGCCGCGGTATTGAGCGCCAGGGCCAGCACCGCACAGCGGGTGCCTTCGCTGAACACCCACCACAGCACCGTGCTGTCCTGCACAAAGCTGAACTGTCCAAGCCCGTAATAGATCAGGAACAATTGCACCAGCAGCGGTGTGCCGCGAAACATGATGCTGTAATAGCGGGCGATGCGCTCGGCGATGGCACTGTTGGAGACCCGCATCAGCGCCAGACCGAGGCCGAGGGTAAATCCGATCGCGACCGAGGTTGCCGTGAGCGTCAGGGTCATCACGAGCCCCTTGAGCAGCACCGGCACGGCCATCAGGATCAGGTCCATCATGCCACCTTTGCCGTGTCGCTGGACAGCACGCGCTCGACCCGGTTGAACCCGACCTGGCTGACCAGGGTGATGATCAGATAGACCACGAACGCGACGCTGTAGAAGACAAAGGGATGCCGGGTTGACCCGGCGCCGATGAAGGCGGTGCGCATCAGCTCCTGCAAACCCACCACCGACACCAGCGCCGTGTCCTTGATCGTGGTTTGCCAGACGTTGTTGATGGCGGGAAATGCGATGCGCAGCATCTGCGGCGCGATGATGCGGCGAAAGATGCGGTGGCCGGGCATGCCCAGGGCCTTGGCCGCCTCGATATGGCCGATCGGGACCGCGGCAAGCGCTCCGCGCACGGCCTCGGTCGAATAGGCGCCCGAGATCGAGCCGATCGCCAGCACCGTCACCGCGAAGGCATAGCCGCCGCCGCCCATGTTGGTGAACCCGAAGGCCGCGGCGATCCGTGCCATGAACTCGACCGATCCGAAGAACAGCAGATAGATGATCAGGAGTTCGGGGACGCCGCGCCAGACCGTCGTATAGACATCGACGATTTGCGACAGCACCAGCGTCCGCTGCCACTTGATCAGCCCGCAGACGGTGCCGACGACCAGCCCCAGCACCATGCTGCAGATCCCGACCGCCACCGTGACCAGGGCTCCGCGCGCGATGGCGTAGATCCAGCCATCCGCCCAGAGTTGTGCAAGCCCGAATTCCATCATGCTGCCCCTTGGCAAGAGGGTGCGCCCGGCCGCGGCCGGACGCCCCATTGGTCAGTCCGCGCCTACTGGCAGGGGCGCGAGATATCGACGTTGAACCATTTCTCGCTGGCCACCCCGATCGAGCCGTCGGCGATCAGCTCGCACAGCGCCTGGTCGATCCGCGCCTTCAGTTCGGTATCGTCCTGACGGATGCCGACCCCGATGCCCTCGCCCAGAGTTGCGTCATAGGTGCTGGGGATCGTGACCTGAGACATCACGAAGCCTTCGCCCTCGGGCCGGTCCAGGAAGTCCTGGTCCGCCGTGGCATCGGCAAAGGCGGTCTCGATGCGGCCGCTGGCCAGGTCGATCCATTGCTGGTCGAGCGAGGCATAGGTCAGCAGCACGGCATTGGGCGCCAGTTTCGCGATGAAGTTGGCGTGGGTGGTGGCGGCTTGGGTGCCGACCTTGCGGCCGTCAAGCGCGGCCAGGAAGGCCGGAATATCGGTAATCCCGGCCAGGCCGGAATCGGCGCTGACCACGAAACGGTTGGGGAATTCCGCGTAGCCGACCGAGAAGGCGATCTCGTTCTTGCGCTCGGCGGTGATCGACATGCCCGAAATGATCACGTCAAAGCGGTTGGCATTGAGCGCCGGGATCAGGCCATCGAAGGCCTGGACCACGAAATTGCATTCCATTTCGAGCTTGGCGCAAAGCAGGGCACCGACATCGGCGTCAAAGCCGGTGACGTTGCCATCGGCATCGGCCATGCTCCATGGCGGATATTCGCCTTCGGTGCCGATGGACAGAACGCCTTCGGCATGGGCGGCAAGCGCGCTGGTGGCCAGAACCGCGACGAGCGAGAGGATCTTGAGTTTCATATTGGATTTCCCTGTTGCTGTTGATCGTCAGGTCCCGCCCCCCGGGAGGGAGGCGGGGTCGTCATTTTCAGAACGTTCTGGCCAGGAACTGGCGCAGGCGTTCCGAACGGGGATGGCCGAACAGATCGGCCGGAGTGCCTTCTTCCTCCACCACGCCCTGGTGCAGGAAGAGAACCTTGTGCGAGACTTCGCGGGCGAACTGCATCTCGTGGGTGACCAGGATCATGGTGTTGCCCTCCTCGGCCAGTTGCCGGATCACGCGCAGCACCTCGCCCACCAGTTCGGGATCGAGCGCCGAGGTCGGTTCGTCGAACAGCATCACCTTGGGGCGCATCGCCAGAGTGCGGGCGATGGCGGCGCGCTGCTGCTGGCCGCCCGATAGCTGCGCGGGGTAGCTGGCATGCTTTTCCGCCAGCCCGACCTTGTTCAGCAGCGCATGGGCATGCTCGGTCGCCTCGGCGCGGGATTCGCCCAGCACGTGGACCGGAGCTTCGATCAGGTTTTCCAGCACCGTCATGTGCGGCCAGAGGTTGAAGTTCTGGAACACCATCCCGACCCGCGCCCGGATCCGCTCGACCTGCGCCTTGTCGGCCGGAACCGAGCGGCCGTTGGCCAGCGCCTTCATCCGCACCGGCTCGCCGTCGATGACCACCCGGCCGCCATTGGGCTGCTCGAGGAAGTTGATGCAGCGCAGCAGCGTGCTCTTGCCCGAACCCGACGAGCCGATCATCGACACCACCTCGCCGGCATGGGCGGTGAGGTTGATGCCCTTGAGCACTTCAAGTTCGCCGAAGTATTTGTGCAGATCGACCACCTCGACCGCCGGCGCGCCCTTGGCCACCGCAGCAGGCACCGGGGCCGCCTCCTTGCCGCGCAGGGCGGCAAAGGCGCGGTCGACATGGCGCAGGCTGGCGGTCAGGCAGGTTTGCTGCCAGTCGAGATCCTCGGGGATGAACGCCCGCAGCAGGCGGGCCTTGCTGTCCAGCGCCGCCGGCGATGTCAGGTCGCCCGCCAGATGCAGGAGGTTGTCGGCCACCATGGCGTCCATCGTCGCGGACCAGTCGAGGGTGCCGCATTCGATCACCAGCGGCAGCACGCGCGCCTGCGGCAACGCCCGGCGCACCGCATCGGACACATAGCCGGTCGCGGTCGCGGCGATGCCGGTTGCGGTCCTTGACCCGGCGCCTGTCATGACCGGCACCATCGCCGGACCAAAGACGCTGCGGCCCCATTCCAGCCCGGCATGGGCCTGCGAGGCCACCGACAGCAGCGCCGGAAAGCCGTAGGGCCCCGCCCCGGTATGCATGTCGAAGACGACAACCTCGCGCGCCTGCGCGCCGAAGCGGGTCAGGATGGCAGTGAGGGTGACATTGGACCAGACCGGCGCGCTGCCGCCATAGAACAGCCCGTCGGGATGCGTGTACTGCCCGGCCTCGACGATCGAGCGCACCCGGCCCTCGCCCGATTTGCCGATCGCCGCGCCCAGCGCCGCCCCGGCCTGCGCCGAGTTCAGCGCATCGTGAAACTGGCCATAGTCGGGATTGTCCGGCGGCG
>CAUJIU010000158.1 GCA_963205075.1 Pseudomonadota bacterium
AGAGCCGCATGTCGCAGGACCAGACGCCACAATCTCTGCCGCCGGCGGCCCGGCGCGCGCTGGCCGAGGCCGAGGCCCGCCGCAAGGCCGCCTCAGCCAAGCCGCTGCCGACCGAACTGGGCGGGCGCGACGGCCCGGAACCGGTCCGCTTCGGGGATTGGGAGAAGAAGGGCCTGGCGATAGACTTCTGAGGGCCCGGGGGCCGCCCGGGGCCGAAAGGGGCCGAAAGGGGCCGACAGAGGCCGAGAACGTCCATCATGTCATACGCGCCCGGCTCCTTGCCCTGCCCCCAGAGCGCCGCCCGCAGCGCACCGCGCGCAAAGATCGTGCGGTCGGTCGCCACATGGCGCCGGATCACCCGCTCGCCGGCGGCGGCAAAGATCACGTCATGCTCGCCCACGATGTCGCCGCCGCGCACCGAGGCAAAGCCGATATGCCCCCGCTCGCGCGCGCCGGTGATGCCGTCGCGGCCACGGTCCGAGACCGCGTCCAGATCGTGGCCCCGCCCCGCCGCCGCCGCCTGACCCAGCATCAGCGCGGTGCCCGAGGGCGCATCGACCTTGCGGTTGTGATGGGCCTCGACGATCTCGATGTCATAGTCCTCGTCAAGCGCGGCCGCGACCTTGCGGGTCAGTTGCACCAGCAGGTTGACCCCCAGCGACATGTTGCCCGCCCGGATGATGACCGCATGGCGCGCCGCCGATGCGATGCGCGCCAGATCGGCCTCGGCCAGCCCGGTGGTGCCGATCACATGCACGGCGCGGGCCTGCGCCGCCAGCGCCGCGAACTCGACCGTGGCGGCGGGGGCGGTGAAATCTATGACCGCCTGCGCCTTGGCAAAGACCTCGATCGGGTCGTCGATGACCTTGAGCCCGAGCGCCGCGCCCCCCATGGCCTGCCCGATATCCTGCCCGATCCAGTCGTGGCCGGGACGCTCGACCACGCCGACGAGGCGGGCCTTGTCCGAGGCCCGGATGGTGCGGATGAGCATCTGGCCCATATGGCCGGACGCGCCGGTTACAACGATGCCGGGCATGCCCGACTGGTCACTGCTTGCCATGGCTCGATCCTCCGCCTTGGTGTGCACCGGATGCATACTGGCCCCTGCCTGCACCGCAAAGCCCGGCTTGGCAAGCGAAAGGGATGGGCATAGATGGGGCAGCATGAGCAAGAACCATTCCCAGACGGGCAAGGCCCCGAGCCAGAGGCAGTTGCGGGTCGGCGAGATGATCCGCCGCTCGCTGTCCGAGATCCTGTCGCGCGGCGACCTGCGCGACCCCGAGCTTGGCGCCATGTCGATCACGGTCGGCGAAGTGCGGGTCAGCGCCGACCTGAGCATCGCCACCGCCCATATCCTGCCATTGGGCGGACAGGGGCAGGACGCGGCCCTGGCCGCCCTGCGGCGCAACAAGACGACCTTGCGCCATCTGGTCATGAACGGCATCTCGCTCAAGTTCGCGCCGGACCTGCGGTTCGAGATCGACCGCACCTTCGAGCGCATGGACGAGACCCGCCGCCTGCTGGCCGAGGACCGGGTGCGCCGGGACCTCGACGACTGACGATGGGGCGCAGGCGCAAGGGCAGGGATATTTCGGGCTGGCTGGTCGTCGACAAGGCCGCCGGCATGTCGTCGGCGGCGGTGGTCAACAAGCTGCGCTGGGTGCTCGATGCCCGCAAGGCCGGCCATGCCGGCACGCTCGATCCTGACGCGACCGGGGTTCTGGCCGTGGCCTTTGGCGAGGCGACCAAGACCATCCCCTATGTCACCGACGCGCTGAAGGCCTATGAGTTCACGGTCCGGCTTGGCGAGGCGACCAATACCGACGATGCCGAGGGCGAGGTGGTCGGGACCAGTGCGCTACGGCCGACGGACGCAGAGATCAGGGCGGCGTTGCAGGGCTTTGTCGGTCAGATCGAGCAGGTGCCGCCGCAGTTCTCGGCCGTCAAGGTCGACGGGCAGCGCGCCTACAAGCTGGCGCGCGACGGCGAGGAGATGGATCTGGCCGCGCGGCCGCTCTGGGTCGAGGAGCTGGTGATGACCGGCAGGCCGGATGCCGACCTCGTGACGCTGGAAGTCACCTGCGGCAAGGGCGGCTATGTCCGCTCGCTGGCCCGTGACATCGGGCGCGAGCTGGGCTGCCTGGGCCATGTGCGGCAATTGCGCCGGATCTGGTCCGGCCCCTTCCGCGCCGAAGATGGCGTTGTCGTCGACGAGACGACCGGCATCGAAGACCGGGCGCGGCTGGAAGCGGCGATGCTGCCGCTGGAGATCGGCCTTGCCGACCTGCCGCAGGTCCGCTGCCCGCCCGAAAGCGTGGCCCGCCTGCGCAACGGCAATCCGGCGCTGGTGCTGGCGCAGGGCGTGGACTACGGCGCCGAATGCTGGGCGTCCCATCAGGGACGCGCCGTGGCCATCGGGCGCTACCTGGGCGGCGAACTGCACCCCGCGCGCGTCATCCTCGACAGCGGGACCGGGGCGTGAGCGGCGCCGGTGCTCCGGGCCCGGCCTCGGCGCGGATCGAGAATGCGGGATGCCTCCGGCGGAGGTATTTGGGCCAAAATGAAGGGGACAGGAGCAGCTTGCCTGCGGGCCGTTTCGCATGATCTCGCGCCGGTTCACCAAGGGGGACGCGGAGTCGGTCGCGGTCTATTCGGATTGCGAGCGCTATCGCTATGAGCTGACGCGGATCTGGGAGGGCACGGGGCCGCGGGCGGCCTTTGTCATGCTCAACCCCTCGACCGCCACCGAGGTGCAGAACGACCCTACGGTCGAGCGCTGCGAGCGGCGGGCGCGGGTATTGGGGTTTGGCGGCTTTCGGGTGACCAACATCTTTGCCTGGCGCGATACCGATCCGCGCCTGATGCGGGCGGCAGGCGATCCGGTGGGGTCCGGCAATGACGCGGCGATTGTCGCGGCGGCGCTTTGGGCGGATCTGGTGATCTGCGCCTGGGGCACCCATGGCGCGCATCTGCAGCGCGGGCGGCAGGTCGAGGCGCTGTTGCGCGCCACCGGCAGGCCGCTGACCTGCCTTGGACTGACGCGCGAGGGCTACCCCCGCCATCCGCTCTATGTCGGCTATGCCCGGCAGCCCGAGCCCTGGCTGGCCGAGCGTTAACCATCCGCTGCGAATTCGCGCCGGCCGGGGCGGAATGGTGGTATCCTGTTCCCGTTTTGGTCCGCCATCGGGGCGGCCGGCGATGGGTCTTCCGCATGCTTGCCTTGATCAGCCTTCTCGGGGTCGCGTTTCTGGGTCTGGCCCTGATGCCGACCGAGGCCGACCCGGATGACGCGGCACCGGATCCCGACTTCGATCCGCTGGAGGTCATGCCACTGGATCACCCCTCCACCGATGCGGGCGCCGATCAGGACGATATCCTGTTTACCGGGGACGCGGATGACGTGGTGAACGCCGGTGGCGGTGACGATTATGTCGACGGCGAGGATGGCGACGACACCCTGTCGGGCGATGATGGCGACGACGAGATGCATGGCGGCGCCGGCGACGACGATGTCGACGGCGGCGACGGCGATGACACGGTGCT
Organism: Pseudomonadota bacterium; assembly: GCA_963205075.1. Classification (GTDB taxonomy): domain Bacteria; phylum Pseudomonadota; class Alphaproteobacteria; order Rhodobacterales; family Rhodobacteraceae; genus KLAP22. Next base: position 3,544 of record CAUJIU010000158.1, read on the forward strand.
GGGCCATATCGGCAATGACCGCCTGACCGGCGGCACCGGCAGCGACCGGATCAACGGCGGCGATGGCGATGACTGGCTGACAGGTGGCGACGGCGACGACATGTTGCTGGGCTATCTGGGCGATGACAGCCTTGACGGCGGCGCCGGCGCCGATGTGCTGCATGGCGGTTATGGCAACGACCGGCTCGATGGCGGGCAGGATCACGAACGCGACTATGTCAATGGCGGCGCCGGGGCGGACGTGCTGACCGGGCGGGCCAATGACAACCTCAATGGCGGCGATGGCGCCGACGAGTTCCGGCTTGTCGCCGAGGCGGCCGGCGCCGGCAGCATCGATATCGATGACTTCACGCCGGCAGAGGATGTGCTGGTGGTGGTTTATCAGGGCGGGGTCGCCCCGGTCCTGTCGCTGGAGGCGCTGCCGGACGGGCTTGGCCTGTTTGCCGACGGGGCGTTGCTGGCCAGGCTCCAGGGCCAGACCGAGATCGATCTCGACGCGATCCGGCTGGTTGCGGCCTGAGGGCGAGGCGGCGCGGTGAAAACCGCTTCACATTGCGGCGGTTTTCCCGTATGGGCACGCATCCTTGGCCGGGTTCCGGGCAGGGAAACTCCATGGGCCATGCTGGACGACATCCCGGCTTGCGCCATAACCCTTTGATCCGAAAGGAGACCCCGATGTCGATCACTGCTGAAGACAAGGCCCGAGTCATCGCCGAATTCGCCACCAAGGAAGGCGATACCGGCTCGCCGGAAGTGCAGGTTGCCATCCTGTCGTCGCGTATCGCGACCCTGACCGAGCACTTCAAGACCCACAAGAAAGACAACCACGGCCGTCGCGGCCTGCTGGTGATGGTTGCCACCCGCCGCAAGCTCCTGGACTACGTCAAGAGCAAGGACGTGGCCCGCTATCAGGCGCTGATCGAACGTCTGGGCATTC
>CAUJIU010000159.1 GCA_963205075.1 Pseudomonadota bacterium
GGCCGCGCTGGCGATCCTGCATCGGGCCGGGCGGCTGAGCGCGCAGCAGCGCGACCAGCGCGCCCGCCCGCTGCGCCGCGCCCTGGCGCGGGCGCTGGCGGTGCGGCCGTTTCTCGATGCGGCCTATCCGGTGCCCGCCGAGTTTCTGGCGCCTGCCGACGAGACCATCGTCTGCCGCTGCGAGGAGGTGACGGCGGGCGCGGTGCGCGAGGCCGCGCGGGGCGGCGCCCACGGGATGCGCCTGATGCGCACCGCCACGCGCGCGGGCATGGGGCCCTGTCAGGGCCGGATGTGCGAAGCCACCGTTGCCGGCCTGATCGCGCAGACCACCGGCGCCGATCCGGCCGGTATCGGGCCGGGCCGCATCCGCAGCCCGGTCAAGCCCGTCACCCTGGCCGAGATTGCCGCGCTCGCCGGCCCGCCGGGGCAAACGCCCTGACCGGCGGACAAGCCGGGCGGCGTCAGGTCCGCGAGCGCTCGAAGGCGGACCAGGCCACTTCAAAGGCCGCGAAGTCGAAACCCGCGGCGCGGGCGGGCTCCAGCACCAGCTTTTCGGTGTCCAGCAGCTTGTGGATGGCTGCGGCCAGCGCCGGAACCACCGCCGGCGGGATCACCAGCGCGCCGTGCCGGTCGGCATGGACGAGGTCGCCGGGCCGGACCGTCATCCCGAAGATGGTGACCGGGCAGTCGATGGCCTCGACATGCACGAAGGCATGGCTGGGGCCGACCGAACCGGCGATCACCGCAAAGCCCTCGGGCAGGTCGCCCAGGTCGCGCATCACCCCGTTGGTCAGCGCCCCGGCAAGGCCGAAACCCTTGTGGACGGTGGTGTTGATCTCGCCCCAGAAGGCGCCGACCGCATCGGGAAAGTCGGCGTCCTCGATCACGGCAAGGGCGGGGCGCGGGCCCTGCGACATGTAGCGGTAATAGTCCATGCGCCGTTGCCGGATCACCTCCGGCGGCGCCTCGGCGGGCCGCTGCGCCGCGATCCGGGCGGTGCGCGCATAGCCGACGATTGCCGGCTCCCGCGGTGCCGAAGACAGCATGGTGCCCCGCGTGAAGTCGGCAAAGCCGCGCTTGCCCTGCGCCACCTCGATGGCATTGCAGACGGTCGGGGTATCGACCCGGCGCAGCAGATCAAGCAGCTTCTGGTCCATCAGTCCTCCAGCCAGCGGATCAGCGCCGCCGTGGTTGCTTGCGGTTGTTCCAGCGTGGGCAGATGCCCAGCGTTTTCAATGATTTGCAGGCGGCTGTTCACCAAGAGGCCCTGCATCAGCTCATGCCGCTCGACCGGGCAGAGCGCGTCATGGCGCCCGCAGAGCACCAGCGCCGGGCCGGCGAAGGCGCGCAGCGTATCCTGTTGATCAGGTCTGTCGCGCAACGCCATGGATTGATTGACGAAAACCTGCTCACCAAGGTCAAGCGCCATGGCCATGCAAAGATCGAGAATCGCCGCCTTACCGGGGCCGTCGACCAGATAGTTGGGCTTCATCTCGTCGCGCATGACCTCGCGCAGCCGTCCGGCCCTGACGGCGGCGATCTGGGGCAGGCGCCGGGCCCTAGCGGCATCGGTCTCGGCGCGCGGATTGGTATCCAGCAGCGCCAGTCTCTCGACCCGGTCGGGGGCCTGGCGCAGCACCTCCATCGCCAGAATGCCGCCCAGCGACAGGCCGGCCAGGGCAAAGCGCGGCGGCGCATGGGCCAGCACCTCGCGCGCCAGCGCCGACATGGTGTCGGCGCCGCCGACCGCGGCGGTCATCACCGCGCGGCGGCCCGAGATGGCCCCGATCTGGGGAAAGAACAGCCGGGCATCGCACATCATGCCCGGCAGCAGCACCAGCGGGGTCATGCCTGCCGCCCGGCCAGCGCCGCGCCCTCCGACAGGGCGCCGAGCTTGGCATAGGCGATATCGGGATCGACCGCGCCAAAGCCCGCGAAAGTCCCGAAGCCGCAATCGCTGCCGGCGATCACCCGCTCGGTGCCGACGATATCGGTGAAGCGCTGCAGGCGCTGCGCGATCAGTTGCGGATGTTCGATGAAATTGGTGGTGGTATCGACAACGCCGGGCACCAGGATCTTGTCATCCGGGATCTCGGCCCGGCGGTCGCGGAACACCGTCCATTCATGGCCATGCCGGGGGTTGGAGGTCTCGAACAGCACATAGCGCGATCTGGTCGCCATCAGCGTCGAGAACACCTTGTCCATCGCGATGTCGCAGCAATGGGGCCCCTCATAGTTGCCCCAGCAGATATGCACCCTGACGCGGTCCTGCGGCACATCCGACAGGGCGTGGTTGAGCGCCTCGACATGGGTTTGGGCGATCCGCAGGAATTCGTCGTCCGACAGATCGGCAAACAGCATGTGCCGGCTCAGCGCCAGGTCGGGGCAATCAAGCTGCAGATCCAGACCGGCGGCTACGATGGTCTGGTACTCGGCCTTCATCGCATCGGCCAGCGCTGCCAGATAGGCCTCGCGGGTCTTGTAGAAATCATTCTTCAGGAACAGCGAGATGACGCCGGGGCTTGCCGCATTCATGAAACCGCGCGCGATGCCGTTCTCGGCCATCGCCGCCTTGAGGTTGGCGATATCGGCCTCCAGTTCGCCCTGGCCCTTGGAGCGCACCTCGCCGGTGCACATCGGGCGCGCATATTGGGGGGTGCCGCCGGTCTCGGCGATCTTTCTCAGAAAGCGGGGAAACATCGTCAGGTCGCGCGGCGGGTCGCGGGGGCTGTCGCCGGAAAAGCCGGTGTAGCGATCCTTGACATAGGTGGCGTAGGAGATCTTCGAGGTCTCGCCATCCGAGACGATGTCGATCCCGGCCGCTTTCTGCCGGCGCACCGTTTCTCGCACGGCGGCGGTCATGCAGGCGGCGAAGGCGGCCTGGTCATGGGGGCGGTCATGCTCGCGGGCAAAGATGAAATCCACCACCTCCTGGCTGCGCGGCAAACTGCCGACATGGGTTGTCAGGATCCTGTTCATCCCCGTCTCCTCGCCCGTGATGCTGCGGGGGCGCGCCGATGCGCCCCCGGTCTCATGTCACGCCGCCGCCCCGGCCATCGCCCCGGCCATCGCCCCGGCGTCAGCCCCGCCAGCTCGGTCCGGCCGGATCGCCGGTGCCGACGACGCGGTAGAGGCTGGCCTCGCCGGTCATGGATGGCAGGACGGTATAGGGCGTGTCTTGCGGCACCGAGGCGGTATCGCCGGGCGCCAGGGTCGCCGCGCCGCCGTCCCAGCCCAGCCGCCAGTGGCCCCGGACCGGCATCAGCACGGTCGGATGGGCGCTGCGGACCGGCGTCTGGGAGGCGGAGTTGCGGTTGATGAAATCGACCTCGAAGCCCGGCTTGTCGCGCAGCTTGCCGTTTTCACCGATCACCCGCGCCGGGGTCTTGTCCGCCAGCGCCATCAGGTCCCAGTAGCGGGCCACGTAATGCGGCACCACCTCGGCGGTGGCGGGTTCGGGAAAGGCCTTGAGCTGCGCCTCGGTCAGCAGCGGCATCGGCTTGACGCCCTCGGGCAGGATCTCGCCCTTCTTGGTGTCGTAGAGCCGGCCCTTTTCCGACAGGATGAGCCCGTGATCGCGGGCATCCTCGATCACCTGCGGCGCCCAGATCACGCCGCCGCCGGCGTCGTCGCCGCCAAGGATCGCCATGATCATCCCGTAATCGGTCCCGATATTCTCGAAGCCGCGGAAAATGCCGGTGGGGATGTTGAAGATGTCGCCCTCGTCCAGAACCACCTCGCCGCCGGTGCCCCAGCGGCCCCAGAAGAACCGCCAGCGCCCCTTGAGCACGAAGAACACCTCGGCGGTGCGGTGGGAATGCAGCGAGTTGCGGCATTTCGGCGGCTGCCCGGCGGCGCCGATGTTGAAGCCGTGCGGGATGTTGATATGGACGTGCTGGTCCTTGGACTCCGAGACCCCGCCGCCGATGATGGTGAAGTTCTCCTTCTGGTTCGAGCCCGGCGTATGGGCATCGATGAAGGCAGTGCGGCAGGGGCGAAGGTCGCCGTAGCGGACAATGCGGGCTTCCATTTCCTGTGGTGTCATGGGGGACGTTTCCTTTTGGCTGTCCGGTCGGTGGATTTCGGTATCGGTCCGGGGTGGGGTGATTGCGGCCAGCGGGCCACATGCGGTCATGAGGTCAGCATTGCGGGGCGGGGCGCTGGCCGGTCCCGGTCCAGCGGCGCTGGTAGCCATGCGGGGACACGCCGAAGCGCGCCCGGAACTTGCGTGACAGTTGCGCCGTGCTGTTGAACCCGACGGCGGCCGAGATCTCGCCCACCGACAGGTTGGTCTCGTTGAGCAGCGCATAGGCGCGCGAGACGCGCAATTCGGACAGGAACTGCATCGGCGACAGGCCCAGATGCCGCTTGAACAGCCGTTCAAGCTGCCGGTTGGAGATGGCGGAATGGGCGGCGATATCGGTGACGCGGATATCGTCCTCGAGATGTTCCTCCATCAGGCGCAGCGCGCTGATCAGCGATTTGTTGCGCGACCCCAGCACCGCCGAAACGGCGGTCTTCTGCGGCGCGTCGCGATGGTCCGCGCGGGTATGGTTGCACATGTCGGAGACGTAGATCGCCAGCTTCTTGCCGTGATCGCGCTCGATCACCTCCAGCATCATGTCGGTGGCGGCATAGCCGCCGCCGCAGGTCAGCAGCCCGTCGGCGGTTTCGTATCGGCGCGAGGTCGGCTGCAACAGCGGAAACCGCTCGACGAAGACCGGCTGGTTTTCCCAGTGCAGGGTGAAGGGCCGGTTGGTCAGCAGCCCGGCCTCGGCAAGGGCGAAGACCCCCGCGCACAGGCTGCCGACCCTGCCGCCATGGGCCGCATGGCGCCGCAGCCAGTTGACGACCGGGCGGCCGTAGGACTCCTGCACCCGCACGCCCGAGCACACGAAGGTGAAGGCGGTGGCCGGCACCTCGGCCAGCGCCAGGTCGGGCCGGATCTCGATCAGGTTCGAGCAGCGGATCGGCTGGCCGGTCTCGGTCACCGTGAACCAGCGATACAACTCCGCACCGGCAACCTGGTTGGCGACCCGCAGCGGCTCGACCGCCGCCGAAAGCGCCAGCATGGTGGTGTTCGGCAACAGCAGGAAATAGTAGTCCTGCGCGCTGCCGCTGGCGCCGACCCGCAGGCGATGGGTGGCCGCCGGCACGAAATCCGAGCCGTGCGGCAGGCCATGACCCCGCGCCGGTTCCGTGACCTGTGCCGCCTGTGCCATGCCCTGACCCCCGATCAGCCCGCCGCCAGCAGGATCTGTTTCCAGATCGCCACCTCGTCGATCAGCGTGAATTCGCGCCGCAGGCCCCACTGGCCCCATTCGGCGTGGGTGATGCCCATGACATGCACCTGTGCCCCGGTCGGCGCGCCGAAGGCGCCGGTGCCGGAATGGGTGCCGGTCAGGCTCCAGCGGATGGCGGCCCGGTTGGGAGTGCCGGGATCGGAGCGGCCGATCTGGTGGTGGATCGCGAATGTCGCGGTCGGAAACGCGGAGCGCAGCCGCATCCACTGGGTTTCGGCAAAGTCCCAGGACCAGCCGCCCTGTGCGCCCCAATGCTCGGTCCTGACCGCGCGGTCATATTCGGCGCGGATCACGCTCAGGTCCTTGTCCATGATGCGGCCGAGGATATCGGCCAGCCGGGCGCCCCATTCATTGTCGTTGCCCCGGCCGCGATAGGGCCCCTGCACGTCATGATCGGGGTGGAAGGGGCGGGTGGCACGCTCGGGGCCGCCTTCGCGCTCGATCTGCTGGCGGGCGTAGTCCCTTGGATCAAACCCCAGTTGCCGGGCAATGCCGCCGACGTCGCGGATCAGCCATTCGTCGTTGATCTGGTTGTTGATGGCGGCGCAATCGGCGATGGCGCGGATGGTGAAGCGCCGGCCGGTCGGCGGGCCGAAGGCCCCGTGGCCGCTATGGGTGCCGGTGGTGACCAGGCGGTGTGACGACAGGAAGCCCGCCGCCGCGTCGCCTGACCAGATGACATCCTCGCCAAGCAACTGCCGGTCGGGAAACTCGGCCAGCGTGGCCAGCGTGCCGTCGATCACCCCGGCATTGCCGACCACCAGCCCCGAGGGAAACCGCATCGGGATATCCGGGGCGTAGTAGTGGTGCAGGGTGGTCAGCCCCCGGTCTTCCCAGATCTCCCTGGTGATCTTGAGGATATAGTCCGGCAGATCGGTGAATTTGGGATCGAAGCCCTTCATTGGTGGGATCCTGTGGCCAGAAGGATCTGCTTCCAGATCGCGGTTTCGTCAAAGAGGGTGAATTCGCGGCGCAGGCCGCCGGGGCCGAACTCGGCCTGGGTCATGCCCAGCACATAGACCTCGGCGCCGGTCGGCGTGCCAAAGCCGCCCCAGCCCGAATGCCGCCCGTGCAGCGACCAGCGGACCGCCGCGCGCGGCGGCATCAACGGATCGTCGCGGCCGATCACATGATGGATGCTGAAATCGGCATCGGGAAAGGCGGCGCGCAGGCTCATCCAGAACCGGTCGGCATCCGCCCGGCCGTGCCCGGTAGCCGCGCCGGGATAGTCCAGCTGGCAGGCCCGGTCGTATTCGGTGCCGATCACCGCCATATCGGCGCCCATGATCCGGCCCAGAATATCGGCCAGCCGCGCGCCCCAGGCGTTGTCATTGCCGCGCCCCCGGTAGGGGCCGGCAACGTCGTTGCCCGGCGTGAGCGGCCGCACGCAGGCCTCGGGCCCGCCTTCGCGGGCGATCTGGTCGCGGGCGAAGTCGCGCGGATCCCATCCCATCTGGCGCACGATCGCGCCCTGGTCGCGCACCAGCCATTCGTCGTTGATCTGGTTGGCGAGCGCGTGGCAGTCGGCGATGATCCGGTAGCGCAGCGTCTTGCCGGTGGCCTTGCCATAGGCGCCGTCGCCCAGATGGGTGGCGGTGGACATCAGCCGGTGCGAGGACAGCAGGCCGGTCTCGGGGGTGCCGCACCAGATCACGTCCTCGCCCAGCAGCTGGCGGTCGGGGAACTCGGCCAGCGTCGCCATCGTGGCGCCGATCACGCCCTTGTTGCCGCGCACCACCGATGCCGGCGAGCGGACGATGATGTCCGGCGCATAGTAGCTTTCAAGCGAGCCGATGCGGCGGTCTTCCCAGATCTCCCTGGTGACCCCGAGGATATAGTCGGGAAAGTCGCGGAACCTGGGGTCAAAACCCTTCATCACGTGAACCCCCTGGGCTTGCGGGCCGAGCCGCGCTGGATCAGCGGGCCGGGGATCAGCACCCGGCGCGGCTCCATGTCGCCCTCGATGCGCGACAACAGCAGATCGACCGTCGCCTCGATCATCCGGTTGACCGGCTGGCGGACCGTGGTCAGGTCATAGGCGGGCCAGGAGGCAATCGGCACATCGTCATAGCCGACGATGGACACGTCGTCGGGCACCGACAGGCCAAGCTCGAAGCGCAGCACGTCAAAGACCGCGAAGGCCATGTGGTCGTTGCCGACAAAGACCGCGTCGGGACGGTCGGGGCGGCCAAAGAGCGTGCGCGCCGCCTCGGCGGCGGCATCGCGGTTATACATGCCGTCGATGATGGCCACCGGCGCAAGGCCATGATCCTTGAGGCCGTCGACCAGCCCGCGCGTGCGGTCGCGTCCGGTGGAGGATCCCTGCCAGCCGGCGATATGGGCGATCCGCTCGTGCTTGCCGGCGGCCAGGAAATTGGCCACGGCGCGGCCACCGGCAAGATTGTCGGAGGTGACCGCCGAAAGCCGCGGATCATCCTGGCTGCGGTTGAACATGATCACCGGGATGCCGGCGGTCTCGCACAAGTTGGTCAGCTCGTTGGACATGCCGACCGAGGCGGTGATGATGCCGTCGACCTGGTAGTCGATCAGCTCCTGGACCACGTCGGGCACGCCATCGGTCGAGTTTTCGGCCAGAAACACCAGCACATGGTAGCCGCGGGCCTGCAGCGCGCGGCTGAGACGTTCCAGCGCCACCGGGTAGAACTGGTTTTCCAGATAGGCGACCACGAGCCCGATGATCCGGCTCTTGCCGGTGATCATCGCGCGCGCCAGCGAATTGGGCCGGTAGCCAAGCTCCTCGGCCGCGCGCATCACCCGTTCGGCGGTCACCGGCGAGATCGAGGCTCCCGGCGTGAAGGCGCGGCTGACCGCGGACTGGCTGACGCCGGCGCGGCGGGCAACGTCGATGGATGTGGATTTGTCCTTCATCAGTCCGCCGTCCAGCCGCCGTCGATCAGCAGCGACGTCCCCGTCACCAGTGCCGAGGCATCCGAGGCCAGGTAGACCGCGGCCCCCATGATATCCTCGACCTCGCCGACCCGGCCGAGCTTGATCTTTTCCTCGATCCACTTCACCCGCTCGGGGCGCGCAAAGGTCTGCTCGGTCAGGGGCGTGCGGATGAAGGTCGGGCAGATGGTGTTGACCCGCACACCCTTGGGCCCCCATTCGATGGCCATCGCCTTGGTAAAGCCCTCGACCGCATGCTTGGTCGCGCAATAGACCGCCCGGTCCAGCCCGCCGACATGGGCCATCTGGCTCGAGATGTTGATGAGGCTGCCGGGGCGGCCGGCCGCGATCAGCCCGCGCGCCACCGCGCGGGTGAGGAAATAGGCGCCCTTGAGGTTGAGGCCGCAGACCTGGTCGAAATCCTCCTCGGTGGTGTCGAGCGCGGGGCTGTGGCGGGCGGTTCCGGTGGAATTGACCAGCACCTCGTAGGGGCCGTTGGGCGCCACGGCCGCCGCGCTGGCGACCACGGCGGCCCGAACCAGCACCACCACCCCCCCCCCCATGCCCACCCCCGCCCTCACCCCCGCCAACGCCACCCC
>CAUJIU010000160.1 GCA_963205075.1 Pseudomonadota bacterium
CGGGTCGGGCAAATCCACCATTGCCAACGCGCTGATGGTCAAGCTGATGGAGATGGGCGGACGTCCGGTCACGCTTCTGGATGGCGATGTGGTGCGCAAGCACCTGTCATCCGAACTGGGTTTCTCGAAAGAGCACCGCGACATCAACATCAAGCGGATCGGCTATGGCGCCTCCGAGATCACCAAGAACGGCGGCATCGCCATCTGCGCCCCGATCGCGCCCTATGCGGCCACCCGCCGGGCAGTGCGCGAGATGATCGAAAGTTTCGGCGCCTTCATCGAGGTCCATGTCGCCACCAGCCTCGAGGAATGCGAGCGGCGCGACCGCAAGGGGCTCTACAAGCTGGCGCGTGAAGGCAAGATCAAGGAATTCACCGGGATCTCGGACCCTTACGATGTGCCCGAAGCGCCCGAGCTGCGGGTCGAGACCGAGAATGTCGATGTCGACAACTGCGCGCATCAGGTGATCCTCAAGCTCGAATCGATGGGGCTCATCAAGGGCTGAGCTTTGGCGCCCGCCCCGGTCAGGGGCGGGCCGCCTCCCGATCAGCCGGCGCTCAACATGCGCCTGAGCAGGCCATCCCTGACCACATAGTGATGATAGAGCGCGGCCAGCGTGTGCAGCGCCACCAGGACCCACAGCCCGTTGAACAGGGTTTCGTGGATATCCCCGGCGTCGCGCGAACCGATGTACCAGGCCCAGAGTCCGGTCACGGGGACCAGAACCAGCAGGCCATAGAGCGCCCAATGCGTCAGGGTGCCGGCCAGCCGGATGAGCGCGCCTGAACCCTCGGGCTGTTCCGGCGCGCCGCGCAGATAGCGCAGGGCGAGGCGCAGCAGGACCATCGCCAGCGCGGCGATGCCGATATAGATGTGAAGCTGGCCGCTTCCCGGATCAGTCTGGCCGCGGCTCACGGCGCGCCAGGCGGTCTTCATGCCCTCATGGGTCACGAAACTTGCGATAACCAGCACGGCAGTCAGCCAGTGCAGGATGATCTGGGCCCGGTTATATCCGGCAATCTTGTCTGTCATGGGGTGGTCCTGTCTGGGCATGTTGCAAGCTCAGGCGGCAGCTACGCCCTCCGCCTGTCGCCTTGAACGGACCATGAGGCCCGTTCCGTCGCTGGCCGGTCAGTGGACCGTGACCGGGACCATGTCGTGTTGCCGCGCCAGCGCGAAGGCCAGCCCGCGACTGGCGACCAGCGCCAGTTGCTCGCCATTCTCGGCATGGACCGCGTAGATCATGGCCACGTCGCCGATCTGGTCACGCAGCTCGGCCGGCAGGTCAGCGACCGCCACCGGCTTGACGTAGACGATACGCTCGCCGGTCGTCTTGATGTCTCGTTGCGAGTTCATCTCGACTCCTTTCGGATCTTGATCGTCTTGACGATGTTGTCAGGCACATGGCGGCTCAGGTCGATATGCAGGAGCCCGTTTTCCATCGCCGCCTCGCCCACGTCAACGCCGTCGGCCAGCACGAAAGACCGCTGGAACTGCCGCGCGGCGATGCCCCGGTGCAGGAAGATGCGGTTCTGGTCATCCTCGCCCTGCCGGCCCCGGACCACCAGCTGGTTGTCCTCGACCGTGATCGAGAGATCGGCCTCGCAAAAACCCGCAACCGCAAGGGTGATGCGGTAGGAGGTCTCGGAGGTCTGTTCGATATTGTAGGGCGGATAGCCGTCATTGCCGGATTTGGCAGTGCGCTCCACCAGCCGCTCCAGCTGTTCGAAGCCCAGCAGGAAGGGATGGGTTCCCAGTGTCAGTTTCGTCATGCGACATGTCCTTTGCCAAGCGACCGTCAGGTATGGCCCCGTTATGGCGACCAATGACAGAAATATGGTGCGGCAAGCGGAGCGCCGCAAGGGCAAGGGCTGGTGGAAACGCTTCGCGACGACTATCTTGGCACGGTCACAAGGGCGCCCGAGTACAATGAATACATCCTCACGCATGGAAGAGACCGAAGTTCTGCGCATCAAGCTGGAAATGCTGCGCAGCGAACATCGCGATCTCGATCACGCGATCTCGGCGCTGCAGGAGCGCGGGTCGTCCGACATGCTGACCATCCGCCGTCTCAAGAAGCAGAAGCTGTTTCTCAAGGACCAGATTGCCGTGCTCGAGGACCGGATCCTGCCGGATATCATCGCCTGAAGGGCAATTGCGCCCAAAGCCCGCGCCGCTATAGTGCCGCTTCCGTTTGACAGGGCCCGCAGACATGACAGCAATCAAGATCGGCATCATCATGGGCAGCCAGTCCGACTGGCCGACAATGCAGGAAGCCGCATCGGTGCTGGACGAACTGGGCATCGCCTACGAGACCAAGATCGTCTCGGCGCACCGGACCCCGGACCGGCTCTGGTCCTATGGCAAGGCCGCCGCCCAGCGCGGGCTGCAGGTCATCATCGCCGGCGCGGGCGGTGCCGCGCATCTGCCGGGGATGATGGCCTCCAAGACCCGCATCCCGGTGATCGGGGTGCCGGTGCAGACCAAGGCGCTGTCGGGGGTCGATTCGCTCTATTCCATCGTGCAGATGCCACGCGGCTACCCGGTGGCCACCATGGCGATCGGGGCCGCCGGCGCGGCCAATGCGGGCCTGCTGGCCGCCGGAATCCTGGCGCTGCACGATGCCGGTCTGGCCGCGCGGCTCGATGCCTGGCGCGCGGCGCTGTCGGACTCGATCCCCGAGGAGCCGAAAGTTGACTGACAGTCTGCCGACCGGATCGGTCATCGGTATCCTTGGCGGCGGCCAGCTGGGGCGGATGCTGTCGGTGGCCGCCTCGCGGCTGGGCTTTGCCACCCATATCTTCGAGCCCTCGCTCAACCCGCCTGCCGCCGACGTGGCGCGCAACCTGACCACCGCCTCCTATCAGGACCGCGATGCGCTGGCCGATTTCGCCGCCTCGGTCGATGTCATCACCTATGAATTCGAGAACATTCCCACCTCGGCGCTCGATCAGTTGGAGGCGCTGCGCCCGATCCGCCCCGGCAGGCGGGCGCTGGCCGTCAGTCAGGACCGGATCGCCGAAAAGACCTTTCTGAGCGGCCTCGGCCTGACCACCGCGCCTTTCGCCCCCGTCACCGACATGGCGAGCCTGCAGGCGGCACTGGCCCGCATCGGCACGCCGGCCATCCTCAAGACCACCCGGCTGGGCTATGACGGCAAGGGGCAGGCCCGGATCATGCAGCCCGAAGACGCTCCCGGGGCGCTGGCGGCAATGGCGGGCGCGCCGGCGGTGCTGGAAGGCTTCATCGGGTTCAGCCACGAGGTCTCGGTCATCGGGGCGCGCGGCCTCGATGGCGCGGTCGCCTGCTTTGACCCCGGCGAAAACGTGCATGTGGGCGGCATCCTGCGCAGCACCACCGTGCCCGCCCGCCTCAGCGCCGCCCAGCGCAGCGACGCCATCCTCTGCGCGGCCCGCATCCTGACCGCGCTCGATTATGTGGGCGCGCTCGGGGTCGAGCTGTTCGTCACCCCCGCCGGCCTCATCGTCAACGAGATCGCACCGCGGGTGCACAATTCCGGGCACTGGACCCAGAATGGCTGCCTCATCGACCAGTTCGAGCAGCATATCCGCGCCGTGGCGGGCTGGCCGCTGGGCGACGGCAAGCGG
>CAUJIU010000161.1 GCA_963205075.1 Pseudomonadota bacterium
GTCGGCGAGCAGATCGACGACCTGGCCCCGTTCGACCCGCAGGAATTTGCCCGCGCGCTGGTCGGCGCCGGGGAATGAGGCGCCCAGTCCCGCCAGTGCGGACCCGCCCGCATGGGTGACTGGATCGTCTCGATTGCCGGCACGCCCGAGGGCGCGCGGCTGGCGACCATGCTGGCGCTGATTTCGGCCATTGCCCATGCCACTTTCGGGGCGCTCCAGAAGGGGCGGCATGACCCCTGGCTGACGCGCGGCTCGATCGATGGCTGGCTGGCGGTGATTTCCGCGCCGGTGGCGCTGTTCATGGTGCCCTGGCCCACGATGCAGACCTTTGGCCTGCTGGCCGGGGCGATCGTGATCCATTTCATCTACAAGCTGACCATGGCGCTGGCCTATGACCGGGCCGCCTATACCGTGGTCTATCCGGTGGTGCGTGGCACCGGGCCGCTGGTCACGGTGGCGGCGGCCTCGCTGCTGTTTGCCGAAAGCTTCAGCCTGACCCAGTGGCTGGGCGTGGCCTGCCTGTCGGGCGGCATCCTCCTGTTGGCGCTGCGCAACCTCTCGGAGGAAGTCATTGCCCCGCAGGCGCTGCGCATCGGGCTGGCCTGGGCCTTTGCCGGCGGCATCAGCGTGGCCGTCTACACCACCTATGACGCCTATGGCATCCGCCAGTCGCTCAACCCTTTCACCTTTCTGGCCTGGTTCTTTTTCGTCACCGCGCTCGACTTTCCCATCCTTGCCGCCCTGCGCTGGCGGCGGATGGCGATGCGCCCGGCGCTGCCGCCGCTCTTGATGCGCGGTTTCATCGGGGCGCTGATCGCCTGGGTGAGCTTTGGCGGGGTGATGATGGCGACCCGGCTGGACAAGGTCGGCGAGGCGGCGGTGCTGCGCGAGACCTCGACGGTATTTGCGGCCTTGATCGGCTGGTTCATTCTGGGCGAAAAGGTCGGGCCGCGTCGGCTCGTCCTGATGTCGCTCATCGCGCTAGGCGCCATAATCGTTGAATTCGGAGGCTGACCCGACATGACCCCCCGCAAGATACACCCCGCACTGAAAACCGGACTGGAACTGGGCCCGGTGCTGCTGTTCTTCGTGGCCTATATCTGGCTGCGCGACCGGGTGTTCACCATCGGCGGCACCGAATACGAGGGCTTCATCGTGGTGGCGGCCGGCTTCATCCCGCTGCTGCTGGCCTCGACCGCGGCGCTCTGGGCGCTGACGGGCAAGCTGTCGCGGATGCAGATCGTCACCGCCGTGCTGGTGGTGGTCTTTGGCGGCATGTCGGTCTGGTTCAACGATGACCGCTTCTTCAAGATGAAGCCGACGATCATCTACCTGATCTTCGGCGGCACGCTGTTTTTCGGTTTGCTGCGGGGCCAGTCCTATCTGGAACTGGTGATGGAAGAGATGATGCCGCTCGAGCGCGAGGGCTGGATGATCCTGACCCGCCGCTTCGCGCTGTTCTTTCTGGGGCTGGCGGTCGCCAACGAGGTGATCTGGCGCAGCATGTCCACCGACGCCTGGGTGAACTTCAAGACCTTCGGCCTGACCGCCGCGATCTTTGTCTTCTTCATCTTTCAGGGCAGGCTGCTGGAGAAATTCGCCGTCAAGAAGCCTGACGGCGAATGACCTTGCTCAGGTCTTGACCCGAAACAGTCTTTCCTGGGCCTTCTTGTCGACCGTGCCGGAGCCGCGCCTGTCGGCGCCCAGATGGCGGCCGCGCTGCACCGCCGCCCGGTCGCCGACCAGGTCGAGCCAGCGGGCCATGTTGGGCTTGTCGTCGATGGTCTGCTGCTGCCCTTCCCACAACGAAGACCAGGTCCACAGCGCGATATCGGCGACCGAAAAGAAGTCGCCCGCGACGTATTCCGAGACCGCCAGCCGCTTGTCGAGCACCCGGTAAAGCCGCCCCACCTCGCCCAGATAGCGCTGCTGGGCATAGGGAAGCACCTGCGGCGGGTCGAATTTGGGGGCGTAGTTGACGAAGTGGTGCATCTGGCCGGCCATCGGCCCGACGCCGCCCACCTGCCAGAACAGCCATTGCTCGACCATCGACAGGTCGCGCGCGGTCTTGCCCATCAGCTTGCCGGTCTTGCGCGCCAGATAGAGCAGGATCGCGCCGCTCTCGAAGATGCTGATCGGCTGGCCGTCCGGCCCGTCGGGGTCGACGATCGCCGGAATGCGGCCATTGGGCGAGATCGCCTCGAATGCCGGTTCGTTCTGTTCGCCGGTATTGATGTCGACGAGGTTGAGAGTGTAGGGCAGGCCCAGCTCTTCCAGCGCGATTGAGGCTTTCCAGCCGTTGGGGGTTGGCCAGTAGTAGAGTTCGATCGGCGCTGTCATGAGATGTCCTTCCGTGTCGCTTGGTCCCTACTTGAGGCCGCAGGCGCCGGACAACAAGGGCCGGGGCCATGAAAAGGCCCGTGTCAAAGTGTTGCAGCACCCGCCGAACTTGACCCTGCGAAGCCGTGACTGTATGCGCTGGGGCGTGGCGATTTGTTGACCGGATTGCGGGCCACGTTAAACAAGCCGCTAAAGAGGTGGACGGGCACAGCCCCGATACCTGTCCGGTGTCGGGGCTTTTTGTTGGCCGGAGGTCGGGATGAAAGACAAGCGCAAGCGCACATTGGCCGTGCATGCCGGGACCCGGCGCAGCCAGTACAACGAGGTCAGCGAGGCGATCTTCCTGACCCAGGGTTTCGTCTATGACACGGCCGAGCAGGCCGAGGCGCGGTTCATCAAGGCCGGGCGCGACGAGTTCATCTATGCCCGCTACGGCAATCCGACCGTGGCGATGTTCGAGGACCGCATCGCCGCGCTGGAAGGCGCCGAGGATGCCTTTGCCACCGCCTCCGGCATGGCCGCCGTCAACGGCGCGCTGACCGCGATGCTGAAGGCGGGCGACCATGTGGTGTCGTCGCGCGCGCTCTTTGGCTCATGCCTCTACATCCTCGAAGATATCCTGCGCCGCTTCGGCGTCGAGGTGACGCTGGTGGACGGCACCGATCTGGCCCAGTGGAAAGCCGCGCTGCGCCCCGGCACCAGGGCGGTATTCTTCGAGTCCGTTTCGAACCCGACTCTGGAAGTCATTGATATAAGGTCGGTTTCAGAGCTGGCCCATGCGGTCGGCGCAACCGTGGTTGTCGACAACGTGTTTTCGACCCCGGTGTTTTCGGATGCCATCGCCCAGGGCGCCGATGTGGTGGTCTATTCGGCGACCAAACATATCGACGGGCAGGGCCGGGCGCTGGGCGGCGTGATCCTTGGCAGCAGGGAGTTCATCCGCAAGACGGTCGAGCCCTATCTCAAGCATACCGGCGGGGCCATGTCGCCCTTCACCGCCTGGATGATGCTCAAGGGGCTCGAGACCATGGACCTGCGCGTGCGCGCCCAGGCGCAATCGACGCTGACCATCGCCCGCGCCCTGCAGGGCCACCCCAAGCTCGGCAGGGTGATCTATCCCGGCCTGCCCGATCATCCGCAGCACGCGCTTGCCATGCGGCAGACCGGCAGCGGCGGCACGGTGCTGACGATCGATGCCGGCACGCGCGAGGCGGCGTTCGCGCTGCTGAACGCCCTTGAAATCGTGCTGATTTCCAACAATCTGGGCGATGCGAAATCGATCGCGACCCATCCTGCGACCACCACCCATCAGCGATTGCCCGCCGATCAGAAAGAACTGCTGGGCATCACCCCCGGCCTGATCCGCCTCTCGGTCGGGCTGGAAGACCCCGACGACCTGCTGGAGGATCTCAATGGCGCCCTCGCGCGGATCTGAGTCCGGATTGCTGCGGCTTTGGGACCTGGCGGTCCTGCTTTGCGTCGAACTCTACCTGCGCCTGCGCTACCGCAAGACCGCCGAAAAGGTCAGGCGTCTGCTGCGCAACGACGGCGTGAACCGGACCAGCGTCGCCCATCCGCGCCGGATCACGGAAAAATATTTCTGGCGCAAGGTCATCGACCACGATCCACGCTTCACCGTGGCCTGCGACAAGATCGCGGCGCGCAGGATCGTCTCCGACCTTGGGGTCGAGGTGGCCCTGCCAAGGATCCTGTGGTCCGGGACCGATCCGGCCCTGATCCCCGACCAGCTTCTGACCGCCGACGTGGTCATCAAGGCCGCGCATGGCTGGGAGCAGACGATTTTCCCGGCCAAGGACGGGCTCTCGCCGGACGAGATCCGGGCCAGGTGCGCGGAGTTCATGGCATCGAGCCATGGCCGACGGCAAGACCAGTGGGGCTACTACCACATCCCGCACCGCATCCTCATCGAAGAGCGCATCTATGCCGACCGGCCGATGACCGACATCAAGTTTCATGTCTACGGCGAAAACATCGTCTGGGTCACGGCGGTTTATCCCACGACCGGCCCCAAGCAGGCCGGCATCTGGCAGCGCAACGAGGACGGGACGCTTTCACTCAGCACCTTCACGGCGTCATCCACCGATCAGATCGATGGCCGGCCGCTGCCGGCGATCGTGTCCGCCATGGCGCCCGTCGCCCAGCGCATCGGCGCCGCCTTCGATTCGATGCGGGTCGATTTCATGACCGACGGCGAGACCTTCTATCTGGGTGAACTGACGGTCTACACCGCGGCGGGCTACACCTCGTTCGGCCATCTGGCCGAACCGCCGGGGCCGCGCTACTGGGATATCCGCCGGACATGGTTCCTCAACACCCGGCAGCGGGGGTTCTGGCGCATCTATGCGGCTTCCCTGCGCCGCGCCATCGATCGCGAAGTTGCCCGCTCGGGGCGGCCGGATGCGTCGCAACCGCTGGCGCCGGCGATGCTCGGGCTGGGACTTTGACGGACATGCGGGTCCCGTCCCTGCCGGCCCTGTTGCGCGGATTCCGGGACCTGTGCATCCTTGTCCTGGTCGATCTCTGGATGCGGGCCCGCTTTCCCGATCAGGTCGCAAGCATCACCCGCCGCATGAAGGACAAGGGCGTGACCAACCTGCGCCTGTCCGATCCGCGTTACCTCAACGAGAAATATCTCTGGCGGCGGCTGTTTGACCATGATCCGAGATTCACCGTCGCCTGCGACAAGATCGAGACCCGCAGGCCGGTTGCCGATCTCGGG
The DNA here is from genome assembly GCA_963205075.1 of Pseudomonadota bacterium. GTDB lineage: Bacteria > Pseudomonadota > Alphaproteobacteria > Rhodobacterales > Rhodobacteraceae > KLAP22. The sequence goes on from CAUJIU010000161.1 coordinate 5,081, forward strand.
GTGGATGTCCGGCTGCCGGAGATATTCTGGACCGGGACCGACCCCGACCTGATCCCCGAGCACTTGCTGGGGCAGGATGTGATCGTCAAGGCGGCGCATGGCTGGAACCAGTCGATCTATGTGCGAGACGCCGGTCTCGGCCCGGCCGAGATCCGGGACAAGTGCCGGGAGTTCATGGCCTCAAGCCATGGTCAGCGCCAGCACCAATGGGGATATTTCAACGCGCCGCGCCGGATCCTGATCGAAGAGCGGCTGTTTTCCGGCCGCCCGATGTGTGACATCAAGTTCACCGTTTTCGGGCATGTTCTGGTGCAGATCATCGGCATCTACCCCGGCCCGCAAGGGCGCACGGCAGGTATCTGGTTTCTGGACAGCGACGGCGAATGGAAACTGAGCGACGAGGCGTCTTCGGTGTCCAAGGAAATTGACGGCCGCCCCCTGCCGCCATCCACCGACGCGGCCGCGCGGATTGCCTCGCAGATCGGCGCCGCCTTTGACCACATGCGGGTGGATTTCATGACCGACGGCGAGCAGGTCTATCTGGGCGAGCTGACGGCCTACAACGCCGCCGGGGCGTCGCCGACATTCGGTCATCTGCTCGACACGCCCAACAACGTCTACTGGGACCTGCGGCGCAGCTGGTTTCTGAGCACCCCGCAGCGCGGCTGGCGGCGCATCTACGCGGCCAGCCTGCGGCGCTCGATCGACCGGCAGGCCAGGTCCGATCCGCGCCTCGATGCCGCCGGCCCGCTCGATCCGGCGATGCTGCGCGCCGGGCTGGGACAGGAGGCCCGGACATGACGCCGACAACACAACCCGCCGCCGACGAAAGCCGCTGGTTGCGGCTTTGGGACCTGTCTGTCCTGACCGTGGTCGAGGTCGGGCTGCGGCTGAGGCATCGCAGGCTGGTGGCGCGACTGCGCGGCCTGATGCGGCCGCTGGGCGTGCGCAGGTTGCATCTGGCGGATCCGCGCCTGGCCAATGAAAAGTTCTTCTGGCGCAAGACCATCGACCATGACCCGCGGTTTACCGTGGTCTCGGACAAGATCGACATGCGCCGCGTGATCGAGGATCTGGGCGTCGCGGTGTCGATGCCGCGCGTCCACTGGACCGGCGAAAGCGCCGATGATCTGCCCGACCAGCTTCTGACCGCCGACGTGGTGATCAAGGCCGCGCATGGCTGGAACATGTCGATCATCGTGCGGGATTGCGGGCTGGAGCCCTCGGCAATCCGGGACCGGTGCCGGGCGTTTCTGGCGGCGTCACATGGTGCGCCTGACTACGAATGGGCCTATTTCGACGCCCCCCATCGCCTGATTGTCGAAGAACGCCTCTATCCCGGCGGCGGCATGATCGACCTCAAGGTCAAGACCTTCGGGCCGGTGGTCGAAACCGTCACCGCGATTCACTTCGACACCGGTGACCGGACCGCGGGGGTGTGGTTCCCCGATGGCCGCGGCGGCTTTGCCATGGCCGGACAGGCCTCGCTGGTTTCGGACGCGATCGACGACCGGCCGTTGCCCGCGACAGCGGCCGAAGCGGTGCGCGTGTCAGAGCGGATCGGCGCCGCCTTCGATCACGTCCGGGTGGATTTCATGACCGATGGCCGGACGCTCTACCTGGGCGAGCTGACGCTATACAGTGGCGGCGGCGTCGCCACGCCCTTCGGGCATCAGCCGGACTCGGTGCTCAACCGCAGCTGGGACCTGCGGCGCAGCTGGTTTCTGACCGCCGGGCAACGCGGCTGGCGGCGCATCTATGCGGCCAGCCTGTTGCGGGCCATCAACCGCCGCGCGGCGGGCGATGTCCATATCGGCGCTGCCGGACCGCTGCCGCGCGCGATGCTCGGGGTCGGCCTGCGCGGCCGCGCAGAAGGCCCCTGAGGCGCAAATGCGCATCCGGAGATCGCTTTGGCTGGATGCGCGGCGCAGGCTGGGAGTATAAGGGGGCTGGCGCAGGCCAAGCTGCGCGTTGAGAGGCTGCGATGACCTATCACGATCAAACGCCTGCCGGGCATCCGTCACGGCAGGAGGCCGAGGCCGCGCTGGACCTGTTGCGGCGCTGGGCCTCTGCCTCGACGGCCGAGGAAGTGGCGCAGCTCGACCCGCTGGTGTCGCGGCTGATCCCCGGGCAGGAGGTTGCCAACTATCCGGCCCTGGCGCGGGCCTATCCGGAGGATTTCGTCGGCGACGAGGCCTATAACGCCTCGATGCCCGATCTGCAGAACGGGCCGGAATCGCTCATCAAGGGGGCGCGGACCCGCATCGGGCATGTGGGCATCTCGAACTTTCGCCTGCCGATCCGCTTTCACACCCGCGATGGCGGCGATCTGACGCTGGAAACCAGCGTTACCGGCACCGTCAGCCTGGAGGCCGGCAAGAAGGGCATCAACATGAGCCGGGTGATGCGCTCTTTCTATCGCCACGCCGAAAAGACCTTCAGCTTCGACGTGATCGACCGGGCGCTGGACGACTACAAATCCGACCTCGACAGCTTTGATGCCCGCATCCAGATGCGATTTTCCTTCCCTCAGAGGGTGCATTCCCTGCGCTCCGGGCTCAGTGGCTTTCAATATTACAACATTGCGCTGGAACTGGTCGAAACCGGCGGCGTGCGGCGCAAGTTCATTCACCTGGACTATGTCTATTCGTCTACCTGTCCCTGTTCGCTGGAATTGTCCGAACATGCGCGGCAGTTTCGCGGCCAGCTGGCCACGCCGCATTCACAGCGCTCGGTGGCGCGGATCTCGGTCGAGCAGCGTCCGCGCCACAAGATCCTGTGGTTCGAGGACCTGATCGATATCGCCCGCCGCGCGGTCCCGACCGAGACGCAAGTGATGGTCAAGCGCGAGGACGAACAGGCCTTCGCCGAACTGAACGCCGCCCATCCGATCTTTGTCGAAGATGCCGCGCGGCTGTTTTGCGAAGGCCTGCGCGCCGATGGCCGGATCGGGGATTTCCGGGTTCTGGCCAGCCATCAGGAAAGCCTGCACAGCCATGACGCGGTGAGCCTGCTGACCGAGGGCGAGACGTTCCGGTCCGAAAGCCTGGATCCCCGGCTGTTCTCAACGCTGTTCCATGTAGGCTAGGCGGCCAGCCGGGCCGCGAGCCCGTCAAGCGCCAGTGCCCCGTAGGCGGCATTGGCGTGCAGGATGTCTGTCTTGGGTTGCGGGGCGTTTCCGGCGGCCGTCAGCCGCTCGGCGCCCTCGGTATAGGCCCGCGCGGTCAGCAGGTGGTGGCTGACGGTCTCGGCCGGCTGTGGCAGGTAGTCCACCCCGATGGCCTCGAACAGGCCGCGCGCCGTGGTATCAAACAGGTCCGACAGCGCCGCGCCATCGCCGATCTCGATGGAGTTCAGGAGCGCCCGCATCTCGACCCGCTTGCCCGACAGGATCGATTCATGCGTGCGCGGCTGCGACAACAGGCAGATCGGCCGGTCGGTGCCCGCGCGCAGATGCGTGGCGAACTGGCCGCCCAGGGTCTCCGACAGCGTCGCTTTCAGCATCGCCACATAGGCGCGGCGCGAGATCAGCCGCGGCTCCCTGGTGGCGAGGTTGGGGCAGGCGGCAACTGAGGGCAGCCCGACCCAGCGCGCCTCCTTGTGCAGAAACGCCGCGCGCGCCGCGGCGACCTGGCAGCCGACAATGCCGATGGCGTCAAAGCTGCGCAGATCGACCTCGGCCAGCCCGCCAAAGCGCGCGAAGGCATCGCGGGCGGCATCGGTCGCTGGCCGCAGCACCCCGCCCGTGATCTCGGTTTGCAGCAACAGCCCCTTGTGGGCGCCGATCATGGTCAGATCCAGCCCGGGCCAGCGCTCGCGCCCATCCGTCCAGGCCTGACGCAGGGCGGCGAGGTGAGAGTTGCCGAACAGGCAGACACGCAGGGTCATTTCGCGAAGGCCTCCAGCAGCAATTCGTCGCAGACCGGGTCGTCGGCCTCCTGCAGGTCGGTGTCGCCTTGCGGCTCGCTTTCGGGGGGCGCCGCGCTTTCCAGCCCGTGCGCGTCAAGAAACAGCTGCATCACCAGATCCACCCCGCCCTGGGTGACGCGGCGCAGGTCGGGCTCGAAATGCGGGCCGCCAAAGGCCGGCGTGGTGACGATCTCGTAGGAGGGGAAGTAGCTGACCCCCGCCGTGCCGGCCGCAAACTCGCCCGCCGCGCTGCGCAAGGTCGCCTTGGCGGCCTGGCTGGCCACCAGCACATGCGCGCCGCCGGCGGTTGCAGTCAGCGGCACCGGCGAGACCGTGAGAAGCATCTGCATTCCGGGACGAAACCGCTGCAACAGCGCGCGGATCGCGCGCAGATCTTCCAGCACCTCGGCCTGCGAGAAGGTGACGAATTCATGCGCGGCGGCGTCGAAACGCCCCGCCGTCACCCCGGGGCAGACCGGAAACACCCGGCCGGTATTCCGGTCACGCCAGGCCTCGGTCAGGCCAAGGGTAAAGATGAACAGATCGGCCTGTTGCAGCATCTGCGAGGTGCGTTCCAGGTGATAGTCGCGGTGCAGCATCACCTCATCGGGGCTATCCAGGCCCTCGGGCTCGACCGTCGGGCGCAGGGCATCGACGAAAAGCGCGCCACGCTGCCAGACAAAGCGCTGCTCCGGCCCGCCCGAGACGATCTCGGTCAACAGCTGCCGCAGCTGCCGCGCGGTGTAGATGTTGCCGTAGCGCCCGGAAAACAGCCCGTAGCCGTGGCGGGCCGCCAGATCGGGGCCCATGCCGCGCGGCGGCGGCTCGGCGTCGAGCACTTTGCAGCCGGCGCCGCGCAGGCTGCGCGCGATGTGCTGGGCAAAGCACGAACCCGCCGTGGCGATGCGGGTGGCGCGGGTGATCGGATAGGTCGGCTCGAACAGCTCGGCCCCGACCGCCCGCGCGGTGCCGTGGCGCCAGAAGGCGCGCCGGGGCAGGTCGGCATAGGGGTGGGACATGGGCTTTCTCGGTCCAGTCGGTCGCGGTTTGGCTCTTTGTTATCGTAATCGAAACAATGCGTCCAAGCTGTGGCGGCGTCGGGACCTGTTTGCGGCAGCCGGGTCCGGGCCGAAGGCGATGGCATGCAATCTGTCGGTGCCGGTGCTTGACAGCTTCGACCGGGCAGGCGAACCCTCGGGCCATGTCGGATCTGCGTTCTCTCGGCCATGTCATCGGAATCCTGCTGGCCTCGCTCGGGGTCATCATGCTGTTGCCGCTGGCGGCCGACCTGATCTCCGGCAACGGCCAGTGGCCGATCTTCGCCTTCAGCGCCGCGGTGACGGCGGCCTTCGGCCTGATCGTGGCGATCTCGAGCGCCAGCCAGGCGACCCAGACCCTGACCCGGCGCCAGAGCTTCCTGCTGACCACGCTGGTATGGCTGGTGCTGCCGCTGTTCGGCGCCCTGCCGATGATGCTCGGTCCGTCGGGGCTGACCTTCACGGATGCCTTTTTCGAGGCGATGTCGGGCTTTACCACCACCGGCTCGACCATCCTGACCGGTATCGACGCGCTGCCCGAAGGCATCAAGCTGTGGCGCGGGCTGATGCAGTGGATCGGCGGCATCGGCATCATTGTGGTGGCCATGGTGTTCCTGCCCGAAATGCGGGTCGGCGGCATGCAGATGTTCCGCTCCGAAGGCTTTGAAACCATGGGCAAGATCCTGCCCCGCGCCACCGAGATCGCCAAGCAGATCTCGATCATCTATCTCGGCCTGACGATCGCCAACGCGCTGGCCTATTCGGCGGCGGGGATGAACCCCTTCGACTCCGCCGTGCATGCCATGACCACCATGGCCAACGGCGGCATGGCCAATTACGACGCCTCGTTTCGCGATTTTGGCGAGGCGGCGCATTACGTCTCCGCCACCTTCATGATCCTCGCCTCGCTGCCTTTCGTGCGCTACGTGCAGCTTGTCGGCGGCACGTCCAAGCCCTTGATGCAGGACAGCCAGGTGCGGGTGTTCCTGGCGATCATCGGGGTTTCGGTCACTGTCATCGCCCTCTATCTGGCGCGGTTCTGGCACGGGTTTTCGGAGATTGCCTTCCGCGAGTCGCTGTTCAATTCGGTCTCGGTGCTGACGGGAACCGGCTATGCCAGCGCCGACTATGAATACTGGGGGCCGTTTCCGGGCACGTATTTCTTCTTTCTGGGCCTGATCGGCGGCTGCGCCGGATCGGCCACCTGCGCGATCAAGGTATTCCGGGTGCAACTGCTGTTCACCTCGATCCGCACCCAGATCCAGCGGCTGCACTCGCCAAGCGGGGTGTTCGTGCCGCGCTACAACGGCCAGCCGGTCGGCGATGACGTGCTGGATTCGGTCATGGCCTATTTCGTGGCCTTCGTGCTGGCGCTGGGCATCACGGCGGTGCTTCTGGGCATGACCGGCCTCGACTTCGTGACCTCGATCTCGGGCGCGGCCACCGCGATTGCCAATGTCGGGCCGGGGCTGGGGCACGAGATCGGGCCGTCGGGCACCTTCACCGGCCTGCCGACGGTCTCGAAATGGATCCTGTCTGCTGCCATGCTGATCGGGCGGCTGGAAGTTCTGGTGGTGCTGGCGCTGTTCACGGCGAAATTCTGGAGGGAATGATGCAAGAAACGCAACTGGGCGCGCAGATATCGCATATGCTCAAGGCTCGCGGGGTCGAGGTCATCTTCGGCATTCCGGGGGTGCACAATCAGGAACTCTACCGCGGCATCGAGGATTCGGGCCTGCGGCACGTTCTGGCCCGGCACGAACAGGGCGCGGGCTTCATGGCCGATGGCTATGCGCGCGCCACCGGGCGGCCGGGCGTTGCCTATCTGATCTCCGGGCCGGGCCTGTGCAACGCCATGACCCCGATCGGGCAGGCGTTTTCGGATAGCGTGCCCATGCTGGTCATCGCCTCCTGCCTGGACGGCAACGGCCGCGATGGCGGCCGCCTGCATGAAATGGTCGATCAGGTGGGCGCCGGGGCTTCGGTCGCCGACTGGTCGCTTGAGGCCGGCGATGCCGAGACGGCCTATGCGCTGGTTGACCGGGCGCTGACCGAGTTCACCTCGCTGAGGCCGCGCCCCAAGGTGGTCAACGTGACCATTCCGGCGCTGGAAGAGCGGGCCCCTGCCGCCCCGCCCGCGCCGGAGATCGGGGTCGAGGCGCCGGACCTTTCGGGCGTGCCGGAGCTGGCGCGGCTGCTGTCGGGCGCGCGGCGGCCCCTGATGATCTTCGGCGGCGGGGCGGCCGCCTGCCACGGCGCCGCCCGCCGGGTGGCCGAAAAGGCCGGGGCCGCCACGTTTGCCACCTATGCCGGGCGCGGGGTGCTGGGGGCGGATTACCCGCTCGATTTCGGCTCCTATCTGGCCCGTCCCGACAGCGCCTCGGTTCTGGCCAGGGCCGATCTGGTGGTGGTCTTTGGCTCGATGCTGTCCGAGACCGACCTCTGGCGCGACGATCTGGGGCATCGCGCGACGATGGTGCGCATCGATATCGACCCGGCGGTGCTGAATGACCGCTACGGGGCCGAGTTGCGCATCCAGGCCCGCAGCGCGCAGGTGCTGGCGGCACTGGAGCCGCTGTTGCCGCCCGCCCGGACGGACTGGACCGCGTCCGATGTCAGCGAGGCCAGGGCGCGCTGGCGGGCCGAGGTTGATCTGGCCGTGCCGGGGGTGGTGCCGGTCTGCGATGCGCTGCGCCGGGTGCTGCCCGCCGATGTCACGATCTATTCCGACATGACCCAGTTTGCCTATTCCGCCAAGGAAGTCTGGCCCATGGCCGCGCCGCGCAGATGGCATCATCCGACCGGCTTCGGGACGCTGGGCTACGCGCTGCCTGCGGCGATCGGCGGCAAGATCGGGCTGGGGGCGGCGCCGGTGCTGGCCATCGCCGGCGACTACGGCTTCCAGTATACCGCGCCGGAACTGGCCACGGCGGTCGAACTGGGGCTGAACCTGCCGATCCTGATCTGGGACAACGGCAAGCTTGGCGCCATCGAGGACAGCATGGTGCGGGCCCAGATCGCGCCCAACGCGGTGATCCAGCGCAATCCGGATTTTCTCAGGCTGGCCGAGGCTTATGGCGCGCGCTCGGCCGCGCCGCAGACTCTCGCGGCCCTGTCAGAGGCGCTGCGCGAGGCATGGGCGGCCAAGGTGCCGACCCTGATCCGGATCACGCCCGATATCGCGCGGGGCTGACCCCCGCGCCTCTACCAGCAGGAGACCAGGACCGTCATGGCGCTGGCCTGCACGGTCAGCGCTTCCTGGGTGACATAGCCCGACTGGTCGGTGGTTTCGCTGCCCACATCGGCGGCCGACAGCGCCGCCAGGATGGTGTCGGCATCAAGCGCGAAGGCCACATCGGCGGGCAGTTCCTGCCCGTTGAGCGGCGCGCGCGGCAGCAGCATCCCCAGCACCGCGCCGCCCGCATCCAGAACCGGGCCGCCGGCATCGCCGGGCTGCGAGGTCAGCGCCAGCCGCTTGACCTCGTCCTCGCCGTTCAGCCCGCGGATATCCGCGAGCCGCCCGAAGGTCAGCGAAGGCCGCGTCAGCACGCCGCCATAGGGGTAGCCCGCGACCGCAACTTCGGTCTGCAGGCGCGGCACCGCGGTCTGGAAGCGTCCGAAACCCACCGGCGCCAGCGGCGAGACCGGGCGCAGCACCGCCAGCCCCAGCGTCTTGTCCACCAGCGCCACCGTTGCCTCATGGGCAGTGTCGATGGTGATGCGCTCGCAACTGTCCACCGCCTCCGCCGAGGTCAGCACGGTGCCATGACCGTCGAGATAGAAGCCCGACAGCGACAGGCGCGGCTGGCGGATCTGCAGGCCGGCCACCATGTCGATGGCCTGATCCTCGTCGGCGGGGGCGACGGCGGGGTCGAGCACGCCATCGATCGAGGTAAAGCTGCGCGACATTTCCGCCTGGAGCCGGCTGCGCCGCTCTTCGTCGCCCTGTGGCCAGACCAGCGCAAAGCCCTTGATCTGCCCGTCGATCACCCGCGCCTCGATGGTGGTGTGAACACCGTTGCCGATGCCTTCGATGGTGAAGGCGTCGGCGCTGCGGCTGCGGCTGCCCTGCGGCGGCACGATCTCCAGCGTTTGCAGGATTTCGTACAGGCCCGCCAGCCGGCTGTCATCGCCGGCCTGGCTGATCAGCAGCACCTGCGCCGCGAAATCGCCGGTCGGCTCGAAGCGGACAAAGGGCGGCTCGTAGCGGTCAAACGCCACCACGGCGGTCGGGATCAGGATCTCGATGCCGCTGGTGGTGTCGTGCAGCGGCTCGAGGGCAAGCCCCTCCAGCACCGCATTGTAGGCGGCCAGCAATTCGGCGCGCTGCCGCGAGGTCAGGACGCCCGTCGCCTGATAGCCATTGGCCAGCTGCCAGGATTCCATCGAGCCGCGGGTGCCGCGCCCGAAGGCGCCGTCGATGGCCGAGTCGTAGTACCCGGCCCATTGCAGCGCGATCTGCAGGGCCTTGCGGTCATTTTCCGAAAGCGCCGCCTCGCTGGCGCGGGCCTCGCTCACCGTCTCGTCGGGCAGGTCCGGGACCGGCTCCGGCTCGGCCTCGGCCACCGGCTCCGCCTCCAGTTCGCCTGCGGGCGGCTGCACCGCCACGCTGGCCCCGATCGGCCAGAACTGCTGCTGGAAGCGGCTGCCATCGGCGACGAAACTGTCGCCGGGTATGCCGCCGGCGCGGCGCAGCTGGTTCAGCGTCGCTTCGGCCTGGGCGGGCGAGTAGGGGCCGATCACGATGCCATACCAGCCGGACCCGAGATAGTAACCCGATACATCGGCATAGCGCCCCGCATAGATCCGCGCGCGTTCCTGCGCCGCTGACAGCGTCGGTTGGGCCTCGATCTGCACCCAGGCCTGCTGGGCCTGAGCGGTGACGGCAACGAAAACGAGAAAAGTGGCGGTGATAAATGCGCGTATCATGAGCGAAACAAACCTGACGTTCTGGCGGGTTGGGCTTTATGGGTGCTAACCCATCCGTATCACGGGTGTCCACGGCCAAATCGGTGAGATCGCAGCCCGGGTCGCAACTGTGGCCCGATTGACCTGCCCGCCCGGTCGCCCTATTGAACAGCGCGATCACGCTAGGGGCGGACATGGCCGACAAACCCAAGAGCTTTCAGGAAATCATCCTGCGCCTGCAGTCCTATTGGGCCGCCAATGGCTGCGCCATCCTGCAACCCTATGACATGGTAGTCGGCGCCGGCACCTTCCATCCGGCCACGACCTTGCGCTCGCTGGGCGATCGGGCCTGGGCTGCGGCCTATGTCCAGCCCTCGCGCCGCCCCACCGACGGGCGCTATGGCGAAAACCCCAACCGCCTGCAGCACTATTACCAGTACCAGGTGCTGATCAAACCCTCGCCGCCGGACCTGCAGGCGCTCTATCTCGGCTCGCTCGATGC
>CAUJIU010000162.1 GCA_963205075.1 Pseudomonadota bacterium
CGGTATGCAGCGTGCTCAGGCCCAGCACGGTCTGCAGGTAGATCGGCAGCAGGATGATGGTGCCGAACAGCGCCAGCATCGACAGGGCCATGGTCAGCACCGCGATGGTGAAATTGCGGTTCTTGAAGGTGCGCAGGTCCAGCAGCGCCCGCTCGGAACGCTGCAACATGCGCTGGCGCAGGACAAAGACCACCATCGCCGCCACGCCAATCGTCACCGCCCACAAGCCGGTGGTATTCTCGGCAATCGACACGCCCGGCGCGCCAAAGCTCGACAGCCCGTAGACCAGCCCGCCGAAGGCCAGCGCCGAGATCGGCACCGAGATCACATCAAGTGGCGCATAGCGCGGGGTGGTGACGTTCTGGATCCGTTGCGCGCCCATCACCAGCACGGTCAGCGAGATCGGCAGCACCAGCCAGAACAGCCAGGGCCAGCTGAGATAGTTGAGCACGATGCCGGAAATGGCCGGCCCGATGGCCGGGGCGACCGAGATGACCAGCGAGATGTTGCCCATCACCGGCCCGCGCCGGTCATGGGGCACCAGCGTCATGACCGTGGTCATCAGTAGCGGCATCATGATCGCGGTGCCCAGCGCCTGCACCACCCGCGCGGCAATCAGGAAACCCAGCGTCGGCGACAGGGCCGCGCCAAGGGTGCCAAGGCTGAACAGCCCCATGGCAAGGATGAACAGGGGCCGGGTATTGGCGCGCTGGATCAGGAAGCCGGTCACCGGGATCACCACCGCCATGGTCAGCAGGAAGGCGGTGGTCAGCCATTGCGCCGCGCTGGCCGAGGCGCCCAGCGATGACATCAACCGCGGCAGGGCGACGGCCATGATGGTTTCGTTGAGGATCACCACGAAGGTCGCAACCAGCAGGATGGCAATCACCGAGCGGTTGCGCGCGGCGTGCTCGGCGGCGTCCGGCGGCAGCTCCGTGTCAGGGGGGGTCGAGGTCATCGCAAACTCCGATTGGGCAAGACCCCCGTTATAGTCGCGGCAAATCGGGCTGAAAAGGCCCGCTTTCGTGCGCTCAGGCCCCGGTTCCTGACCTCCCCCGCGACGGCAGATGACCCGGCCGGAGCCGGCCAGCTTCACCCCGGCAGGTTCGCATATGGACAATCCGCCGACCGTTTGGTCAAAAGAGCCATGACCACCCACCCCACCACCGCCAACTGGCTTTCGATCCTGGCCCTCGGCCTGATCTGGGGCGCGACCTTCATGGTGGTCTCGATCGCGCTCGAGGGCTATGGCCCGCTGACGGTCGCCTGCGCGCGCACCACGCTGGGCGCGGTGGCGCTTGTGGGGCTGATGGTGGTGCTGCGCCGGCCGCTGCCCGACCGGCAGACCCTGCCGCATCTGCTGCTGATCGGCACCTTCAACACCGCCGTCCCCTTCAGCCTGCTGAGCTGGGGCCAGCAATACGTGCCCTCGGCCTTTGCCGGCATCTCGATGGCGGCGCTGCCGCTCTTTGTGCTGCCGCTGGCGCATCTGTTCACCGACGAGCGCCTGACCCTGCGGCGCAGTCTTGGCGTCATCATCGGCTTTGGCGGGGCGCTGATCCTGATCGGGCCGGGCGTCCTGCGGCTGGGCTCGGGGATGGAGCCGTTGGGGCAGATGGCCTGCATTCTGGCCACCGTCTCTTATGCCACTTCGTCGATCCTGACCCGCCGCTGCCCGCCCATCGACCCGATCTCGATGGCCGCGGCAACGCTGGCGGTCGGCGCGGCGCTGTTGATCCCGGCCATGCTGGTGTTTGAAGGCCTGCCGGGATGGGCCGGCATGCGGCCGGGGCTGGCGATCCTGTTTCTGGGCTTCTTGCCGACAGCCCTGGCCGCGCTGTTGCGGGTGATGGTCATCCGCTCGGCCGGGCCGGTGTTCATGACGCTTGTCAACTACCAGCTCCCGCTGTGGTCGGTGCTGTTCGGTGCCCTGATCCTGAACGAGGAACTGCCGTTGCGGTTCTTTGCGGCGCTGGCGCTGATCCTGGTCGGGCTGGCGGTCAGCCAGTGGCGCAACCCGATCCGGCTGCTGATCGGCCGCGCCTAGAGCGCCGCCGTCAACTCGGCCACGATCCCGTCAACGACCTGCGCCAGCAGCGCCTCGTCCTCGCATTCGGCCATCACGCGCACCAGCGGCTCGGTCCCGGACTTGCGGATCAGCAGGCGGCCGCGGCCATCGAGCATCCCCTCGGCCTGCGAGATTGCCGTAACCACGGCAGGGGACGAAAGCGGATCCTGCCCGCGTTCATAGCGCACGTTGCGCAGCACCTGCGGCACGGTCTCGAACGAGCGGGCCAGCGCGCTGGCCGGCTGGCCGGTCTCGACCATTGCCGCCAGGAATTGCAGGCCCGCCAGCAGCCCGTCGCCGGTGGTGGCGTAATCGGTCATGACGATATGGCCCGACTGCTCGCCGCCAAGGTTCCAGCCGCCCGCGCGCATCGCCTCAACCACGTTGCGGTCGCCCACGGCGGTGCGCTCCAGCCGCAGGCCGCGCGCCGCCAGGAAGGTCTCAAGCCCGAGGTTGGACATGACCGTGGCAACCAGCGTGCCCTTGTTCAAGCGGCCCTGCCGCGCCCAGCGGTCGGCCAGCAGCGCCATGATCTGGTCGCCATCGGCCACGCGGCCATTCTCGTCAAGGATCATCACCCGGTCGGCGTCGCCATCGAGGCAGATGCCGATATCGGCGCCGTGGGTGACGATGGTTTCGGCGGCGGTGCGGGTATTGGTCGAGCCGCAGCCATCGTTGATGTTGTAGCCGTTGGGGGCCACGCCCACCGGGATCACCTCGGCGCCCAGTTCCCACAGCACTTCGGGGGCCACCTTGTAGGCAGCACCGTTGGCGCAGTCGATCACCACCTTGAGCCCGCTCAGTCGCTTGCCCGGCGGGAAGGTCGACTTGACCCGCTCGGCATAGCGGAAGCGGCCATCGTCGATCCGCCGCGCCGCGCCGATATTGTTGGCCTGCGCCGGCTCGATCTCGCTGCCCACCAGCGCCTCGATGGCGGCCTCGGCCTCGTCCGACAGCTTGAAGCCATCGGGCCCGAAGAACTTGATGCCGTTGTCATGGTGCGGGTTGTGGCTGGCCGAGATCATGATGCCCAGATCGGCCCGCATGGTGGTTGTCAGCATGCCCACGGCCGGCGTCGGCACCGGGCCGAGCAGCAGCACGTTCATGCCCGTAGAAGTCAGCCCCGCCGTCAAGGCGTTTTCGAACATGTAGCCCGACCGGCGGGTGTCCTTGCCGATCACCACCCGATGGCCGTTGGAGCCGTCATTGCGGAAATAGCGCCCGGCGGCGGCGCCGATCTTCAGCGCGATATCGGCCGTCATCGGCCAGGTATTGGCGGTGCCGCGCACGCCATCGGTTCCGAATAGTCTAGTCATTATGCCCGCTCGCTCCACTCAAGGTCATGTGCAGGCTCAATGCCTGTCTCGTTTCCGCCACGTCGTGCACCCGCAGGACCTGAACCCCCTGTGCCACGCCCCACATCGCCACCGCCACCGATCCCGGCATGCGCCCGCGCGCCGCCTCGGCGCCGCCAAGGGTGCCGATGAACCGCTTGCGCGAGGCGCCGAGCAGGATGCCGCAGCCCAGCCCATGATAGATGGAAAGGTGGCGCAGGAGCGTCACGTTATGTTGCAGCGTCTTACCGAAACCGATGCCGGGATCGACCAGCAGCCGGCCGCGCGCGATACCCGCGGCCTCGCAGGCTTGCAGGCGCGCCTCGAGATAGTCGTAGACATCGAGCGTCACGTCCTCGTAGCGCGGGTCGTCCTGCATGGTTGCGGGCGTGCCTTGCGCATGCATCAGGCAGGCCGCGACCCCCGCTTGCGCCACCGCCGTGGTCATGCTGGCGTCATGGGTGAAGGCCGAGACATCGTTGACCAGCCCGGCCCCCGCCGCAACAGCGGCACGGGCGACGGCCGCGCGGCGCGTGTCGATCGAGACCGGCACCGCGCATTCGGCCCGGATCGCCGCAATCACCGGCCGGGTGCGGGCCAGTTCCTCGGCCTCGCTGACCTCGGCCGCGCCGGGGCGGGTGCTTTCGCCGCCGATATCGAGGATATCGGCGCCCTGCCCCGCCATCCCGAGCGCATGGGCAACGCCGGCATCGCCGCGATAGAGGCCGCCATCGGAAAAACTGTCGGGCGTGACGTTGAGGATGCCCATGATGCGCGGGCGCGACAGGTCGAGTCCGGCCAGGGGCAGGCGCGGGGCAGTCAGGCGCGCGGCCACCGGCGCGGGCAGGTCGCGGGCCGCGATCAGCGCGCGCCGGCCGTCCCGCTCGATCCGTTCCACCCGGTCAAACCAGCACCAGCCTCCGGCCAGCGTCAGCGCTCCGGCCGGGCGGTGCGGGTCGGACATGGCCAGGGGGCGGTAATAGGGGGTCATCGCTTCAGCCCCAGGCCGGGTTCCCGGCCCGAAACCCCGCGTGTCGGAACCGCGCTATCCGGGGCGGGCGCGCCGATCACCAGCAATTCGCGCGCCGCCAGCATCCCGGCCAGCCAGCCCGCCAGCGCCGGGCCGTCGCTGACCGGGGCGCGCGGGCCGTCGACCGTGTCCAGCACGATGCGGCCGGGCGCCCAGATGCAGACCTGGCCGTGGGTCATCGCCCAGTCGAGTTCGGTGCGCGACTGCACCACGGCGCAGCGCCGGTCACGCGCGGCCAGAAGCCAGGCCTGCTGTTCGATGGCCAGCAGGTCGATCCGCCGTTGCGTGACTGCCTCGCCGGATTGCGGCCGTCCGGCCTCGCCGGGGCCGACGCACAGGATTGCCCCGCCCGCGCCCGCAAGCTGGTCGACCCAGCGTTTCAAGTGACCGGAGGCGGCGGCATCGGGACCGAGATAGACCACACGCGGCCCGGGTGAGGATGCTTCGGCCAGCCCCGCCAGATCCGACTTGGCCCGCACGATTTCGACGCCCAGCGCGAACGGCCCCCGGTCGATCTTTTCGATCCGCACGAACACCCGCAGCGCCTGCGGCTCGCGCAGGATGCGCTCGGCCACCCGCGCGGCCAGTGTTTCCAGCAGGTTGATCCGCTCGGCGGCCAGCTCGGCCCCGATGGCCTCGGTCACCCGGTCATAGGACAGGATCCGGTCCACATCGTCGTCAAGCGGGCCGGATTGGGGCCGGACCTCGACCACCACGTTGAACCGCACCCGTTGCAGCAGGCCGCGCTCTTGCTGGAAGGCCCCGATCTCGACCTCGACGATGTAGTCGCGCAACGAGATGCGGTCGACCGGGGCGGACGGGTCCGCCATCGCCGCCGCCCGCTCGGACGGATGCGCGAAGGCGAGGCGGATATCATCGGTCATGGGCGGGCCCTCGCAAGCTGGATCCCCGCCCGATACTAGGCGCGCGGCGCAGGATCAAGCAATGCCGGCCCCGCGGCGCCTCAGTTGGTGGCGGTGGTCTCGGGCGCGCGATAGAACAGATGCGCCCCGATCGAGGCGGTCTGGTCGAAACGGCGCGACCACGAGGGCGACACGGCGCGGGTGTGATAGTAGGTGGCGCCATCGGTCAGCATGCGCGGCGCGCCGTCGAGCAGGATGCGGGCAACCTTGCCGACCCGGATCCAGGCGGCGGGCTCGTGGATGTCTTCGCTGGCGCCGTCACAGGTATAGACGAACTGACAGGCATAGAGCTTGCCGGTGCCCTGATTGATCACGCCGCAGACCGATCCCGGGAACTGTCCGCTCTCAACCCGGTTGAGGATCACTTCCCCCACTGCAAACAGGCCCTCGACAGTCTCGCCGCGCGCCTCGAAGTAGAGCGCCTCGGCAAGGCATTGCCACTGATCGCCACCGCTGGCGACGGGCATGGCATCCAGTGTGGCTTCGGTGTAGGTGACATCGGGGGCGGCATTGCCGGTGGCCGATGCCGGCAGGGTGGTCACATCCAGCGCCGCCAGACGCGAGCTTGGCGTCACGCTGACAACCTGGCGCTCCTGGCCCAACAGGGCGTTCAGGCGGGTGGCCAGAAGGGCATCTGCGAAAGAGGGACCGGTGGAGCCCAAAAAAAGCGCCGCAAGGAACGCGGCGCGGAAAACGGTTTTGACGAGGGTGACCCTCATGGTTCCGGCTCTTGGTGTCGCGCGGTCTGCCCCGCGCAGGCCGGATGCGGTTAAGCCAAAACAGCGCCGCGGTAAACCCGCGAGGGGCCGAAAATGGGCCGAAAAGTGGCGGACTATCGCCTATTTGGTTGTTTTTGCGCTGAAATTGGCCCGTTCAGGCTGATTTTGTCGCCAGTTCACGCCTCGGTTACCGGCTCGATCCGCTCCAGAAGCGCCAGTTGCGCCGCCGCCAGACGGGCTACCGGCACCCGGAATGGCGAACAGGACACGTAGTCGAAACCCTGTTTGCGGCAGAATGCGATGGCCGACCGGCTGCCGCCATGCTCGCCGCAGATCGACAGGACGATGTCGGGCCGCCCCTGCCGACCGCGCTCGGCCCCGATCGAGAGCAACTCGCCCACCCCCTCGATATCGAGCGTGTGGAACGGGTCTTCGTCATAGACGCCCTGCTTGACATAGGCCGACATGAAGCGGCCCGCATCGTCGCGCGACAGCCCGTAGGTCATCTGGGTCAGGTCGTTGGTGCCAAAGGACAGGAACGCCGCGTGCTGGGCGATATCGGCGGCCCGGAGAGCGGCGCGCGGGGTTTCGACCATGACGCCGAGCCGGTAGTCGAACTCCGAGGCGGTCTCGATGCGCACCGCCGCGGCCACCGCGTCGATGCGGGCCTTGACCATCTCGACCTCGCGCATGGCGCTGACCAGCGGGATCATGATCTCGGGCACCACCGGGTCGCCACGCCGGCTGGCCTCGAACGTGGCCTCGAAGATAGCGCGGGCCTGCATCTCGTAGATCTCGGGGATGGTGATGCCCAGCCGGACCCCGCGCAGGCCCAGCATCGGGTTGTACTCGGTCAGCGCCTCGACGCGGGCGGTCACGTCCGACAGCGGCAGGTCTAGGCTTTCGGCCAGTTCGCGCATTCCGGCCTTTTCGGTGGGCAGGAATTCGTGCAGCGGCGGGTCGAACAGCCGGATGCAGACCGGCTTGCCCTGCATGATCTCGAACAGCTCGATGAAATCGGTGCGCTGCATCGGCAGGAGCCGGTCCAGCACCTCGCGCCGGTCCTCGGCGGTGTTGGCGAAGATCATCTCGCGCATCACGCTCAGGCGGCCACGCTCGAAGAACATGTGCTCGGTCCGGCAAAGCCCGATGCCCTCGGCAAAGAAGTTGCGCGCGGTCTGCGCGTCGGCGGGCGTGTCGGCGTTGGCGCGGATGCCGATGTCGCAGAACTGCCCCGCCCAGTCGAGCAGGGTGCGGAAGGAATCGTTGAGGGCTGCCTCCAGCATCGCCGGTTCGCCGGCCAGCACCTCGCCGCTGGTGCCATCGACGGTGATGACATCGCCTTCGGCAAAGCTGCGCCCGCCCGGCGCCACCATGACGCCGCGCTTGCGGTCGATCGCCAGATCCGAGGCGCCCACGACACAAGGCAGGCCAAGGCCGCGCCCGATCACCGCCGCATGGCTGGTGATGCCGCCGCGCATGGTCAGGACCCCGGCGGCGGCATTCATGCCGCGAATGTCTTCGGGGCTGGTCTCGCGCCGCACCAGGATGCAGGCCTCGCCGCGCGCCGCGCTGGCCTGGGCGTCGTTGGCCGTGAACACGATCTTGCCCGAAGCCGCGCCGGGGCTGGCGGCGATGCCGCTGACAATGACATCGCGGCTGGCGCCGGGGTCGACCTGGCGGTGCAACAGCTCGGAAACCGCCGCCGGCTCGACCCTCAGGATCGCCTCCTCGCGGGAGATCACCTGATCGGTGGCCATCTTGACGGCGATGGCAACTGCCGCGCGCGACGAGCGCTGGACGCGCACCGCATCCAGAACGAACAGCTTGCCGCTTTCGACGGTGAACTCGATCGCCATTTCCTCGCGCAGGCGGCTGCGGCAGAGATCGCCCATGCGGACCAGATCGGCAAAGATCTCGGGGCAGGACTCCTCCAGCGAACCGCCGCGCTCGTCGCGCGTCAGATAGATCGAGCCGGTGGCCGAGCGCTTGAGCGCATCGCGGCCCTGGCTCTGGGCCAGATAGCGCCCGGTGATCTGGCTGGCCCCCGTCACCCCATCGACAAACTGGATCACCCCGGCACCACATTCGCCGCGGCCGATGCCCATGACCATCGCCTGCACCACCAGCCCCAGCCCCGCCTCGGCGGGCGCGCCCTTGGCCTGACGCAAGAGGCGGGCGGTCGTGCCTTCCCAGGCGCGCGCCATCGAGCGCAGGACCTGCGCGAGCTGATGGGCGACATCTTGCGGAAACGGCTCTTCCATTTCGTCTTCATAGGCGTCGAGCGCCGCGGCCAGCGCCGTGGTATCGGCCTCGCCGGTGTGGTGAAACACCTCCGGATCGAGCCGCGCCACGTGGATCGCATAGGCCTGAACGAAGCGCAGGTAGAGCGCGGTCGCCGCCGCCTCGCCGATCTCGGCGCTCATCGCGCGGTGGCGGGCATCGTTCATGCCGATGTTGAGGATGGCCCCCGGCCCGCCCCAGTCGGGGTCCTCCGACGAGGGCCGCACCGACAGGAGCGGATCGGGGCCGAAGGGTTCAAGGATTTCGGGCATGTTGGGCAATTGCCCGCGCGCCAGCCCGCGCACGGCGGAAAAGGACAGGGCGACCGTGGTGGGAACCGGCATGTCGAGCCGGATCAGCCGTTGCAGGCACTTGGCGCGCCCGCCATGCACGGCCGGTGACATCGGCGCATCTTCGGTGATCAGCGTCACGGAGCGATAGGGTTGGTCCTGCTGCACTGCGGCATCCTTCGATTGCCCAGCACTCTAGACAAAAGATCGTTGGCAGCAAAGGAAATCGTCAGGGCCGGGCTAGCCCTCGATGCGGTTCAGATCGGCGACGCCAAGGCAAATGCTGCGAATGCGAGACAAGAGGTTGAGCCGGTTGCGCCGGACCACCTGCTTGTCGCTGTTGACCTGCACCGCGGTGAAGAAGGCGTCAATGGGCGCACGCAGGGCCGCCATGGCGGTCATGGCGGCGGCGAAGTCCTCGGACCTGATCGCCGGCGCAATCGCCGCCTCGGCGGTGTCGAGTGCGGCAAAAAGCGCGCGTTCCTCGTCGCTTTCGGCGTATTTCAGATCCGCGCCATAGCTGTATTCGACCCCGTCCTTTTCCTCGGCCTGGGTCAGGATGTTGTTGGCGCGCTTGAAGCCCTGGATCAGGTTCTCGCCATCCTCTGAGGCCAGCATGGCCTGCAAGGCGCGGGCACGGTTGACCAGCAGCGTCAGGTCATCGCTGCCGGGCATGGCCAGACAGGCGTCGATGACATCGTGGCGGATGCCCTCGTCACGCAGGAAGACCTTGAGGCGGTCATGGAAGAAGGCGAGGAGGTTCAAGTCGACGTCCAGACCAGCGTAGTCGTCCGGATCCTTGGCGTCCGGGCGTTGAGCCCCGGCAATGCGCAGGGCGAATGCGAACAGGGAAAGCTGGTTCACCCGCAACCCATTCCCCAGCACCAGCCGGATCACCCCCAAAGCCGCGCGGCGCAGCGCGAAGGGGTCCTTGCTGCCCGTGGGCTTTTCGTCGATGGCCCAGAAGCCGGTCAGCGTGTCGATCTTGTCGGCCAGCGCCACGGCCACCGAGACCGGCGCGGTGGGCACCGTGTCGCCCTCGCCC
>CAUJIU010000163.1 GCA_963205075.1 Pseudomonadota bacterium
AGCTTCGGCGCGCGCAAAAGAAACTCGTCAACCATGGCATTGAGCTTGGGCAGGATGTGGGTCCGCATGTCGACGGTAAAGACCACCTTGCCCGGAATGATGTTGCGGCTGTTGGGATAGACATCGATATGCCCGATCGCCCCCACCGCGTTGGGCTGGTTGTTCATCGCGATCTCGTGCACCAGCTCGGTCACCAGCGCCAGACCCCGGCCCGCATTCCTGCGCATGTGCATCGGGGTCGAGCCGGTATGGCTTTCCTTGCCGGTCACGGTGCATTCGATCCAGCGCAGCCCCTGACCATGGGTCACCACACCGATATCCTTGCCCTCGGCCTCCAGGATCGGGCCCTGCTCGATATGCAGTTCGAACAGCGCATGCATCTTGCGCGCGCCCACCTTCTCCTCGCCCTTCCAGCCGATCCGCTCCAGCTCGTCGCCAAAGCGCTTGCCCCTGGCATCGGTCCGGTCATAGGCCCAGTCCAGCTCATGCTTGCCCGCGAACACCCCCGAGGCCAGCATGGCCGGGGCAAAGCGGGTGCCCTCCTCGTTGGTCCAGTTGACCACGACGATGGGACGGCGGGTCTTGATCCCCAGATCGTTCAGCGTGCGCACGATTTCCAGCCCGGCCAGAACGCCCAGCACCCCGTCATACTTGCCACCCGTCGGCTGGGTATCGAGATGGCTGCCGACATAGACCGGCAGCGCGTCGGGGTCGGTGCCTTCGCGGCGCGCGAACATCGAGCCCATCTGGTCGACGCCCATGGTGCAGCCCGCCTGTTCGCACCAGCGCTGGAACAGCGCCCGGCCCTCGCCATCCTCATCCGTAAGTGTCTGCCGGTTGTTGCCGCCCGCCACGCCGGGGCCGATCCGGGCCATCTCCATGAGGCTGTCCCAGAGGCGCGCGCCGCTGATCTTCAGGTTTTCGCCCGGTGCTGACATCTCTACCCCCCCCATTCGATCCGCCAGTGGGCCGGAGGACAGCCTGCGGCGGAAAGATCTTGATTTGACCATCTGGTCAAAGCAACGCTAACAGAGGGGGACAACCAGTCAAGCAGTCCGCGCCATGCTGCGACAAACAAACAAAGTTGCAGCATGCCAATGCAATCCGGGGCACGCCTGCCCGATATCTGGACAAAGGTGACAGATGGCCATGCCAGTCGGACGGACCCGCATCCAGGAGCGCAATCGCGCCACCATTCTGGACGCGGCTCTCGAGGTTTTTTCACAGTTCGGCTTCCGCGGCGCCACGCTCGACCTGATCGCCGACTCCGCCGGCCTGTCCAAGCCCAACCTGCTCTACTACTTCGCCTCCAAGGAAGCGATCTACACCGAGCTGCTGGGCACGCTGATGACAACCTGGCTCGATCCGCTGCGCGCGCTCGACGATATCGGCGACCCTCGTGCCGAAATCCTCGACTACGTTCACCGCAAGTTGCAGATGAGCCGCGAATTTCCCCGCGAAAGCCGCCTGTTCGCCAACGAGATCCTGCAAGGCGCGCCGCGCATCGAAGCGGCGCTGGCTGGCGAGTTGAAGGACCTGGTCGATGAAAAGGCCGAGCTGATTCGCGGCTGGATCGCCAAGGGCAAGATCGCCGATCTGGACCCCTACCACCTGATCTTCTCGATCTGGGCGCTGACCCAGCATTACGCCGATTTCGACGTGCAGGTGCGCGCGGTTCTGGGCGGCGCCGATCCCTTCCCCGGCGCCGATGCCTATCTGGAACTGATGTTCACCCGCCTGCTTGAGCGCCAATGAGCGAACCGGCCGCGTGATCGGACCGGACCGGCCGATAACCCCTTTGACGCCCTATTCTGCGGCCCTGGCCATTGGGTTGTTGGGATGCGTGGTCCAGTTGGCATAATCGCCCGAGACCACCTTGCCGGTGCGCGGATCGGTCTGGCCGGGCTGCATCGGCACCATGGTGATGCAATCCTCGACCGGACAGACATCGACGCAAAGGTTGCAGGCCACGCATTCGGCATCGTTGACCTCGAACACCCGGCCTTCCTTCATCCAGATCGCCTGATGGCTGGTATCCTCGCAGGCGGCAAAGCAGCGGCCGCACTTGATGCAGGCATCCTGGTCGATCCTGGCCTTGGCCACGTAGTTGAGGTTGAGATACTGCCAGTCGGTCACGTTGGGGACGGCCTTGCCCACAAAGTCCGAGACATGGGCATAGCCCTTCTTGTCCATCCAGTCCGACAGGCCGGTCTTCATCTCCTCGACGATGCGGAAGCCATAGGTCATCGCCGCCGTGCAGACCTGCACCGTGCCCGCGCCCAGCGCGAGGAACTCGGCGGCATCGCGCCATGTCGTGACCCCGCCGATCCCGCTGATCGGCAGGCCGCGGGTCTCGGCGTCACGGGCGATCTCGGCGCACATGTTGAGCGCGATCGGCTTGACCGCCGGGCCGCAATAGCCGCCATGGCTGCCCTTGCCGTCGATCGAGGGCAGCGGGCTGAAGCTGTCGAGATCAACCCCGGTGATCGACGAAATGGTGTTGATGAGGCTGACCGCATCGGCCCCGCCACGCTTGGCGGCGCGGGCCGGGTAGCGGATATCGGTGATGTTGGGCGTCAGCTTCACGATCACCGGCATGCGGGTGTATTGCTTGCACCAGCGGGCCACCATCTCGATGTATTCGGGCACCTGACCGACCGCCGCGCCCATGCCGCGCTCGCTCATGCCATGCGGGCAGCCGAAGTTCAGCTCGATCCCGTCGGCGCCGGTTTCCTCGACCAGCGGCAGGATCGCCTTCCACTCGGACTCCTCGCAAGGGACCATGATCGAGACCACCATCGCCCGGTCGGGATAGTCACGCTTGACCGTCTTGATCTCGCGCAGGTTCACCTCCAGCGGACGGTCGGTGATCAGCTCGATGTTGTTGAGCCCCAGCAGCCGCCGGTCCGCGCCCCAGATCGCGCCATAGCGCGGGCCGTTGACGTTGACGATCGGCGGGCCTTCGGAACCGAGCGTCTTCCAGACCACCCCGCCCCATCCGGCCTCGAAGGCGCGGCGGACGTTGTATTCCTTGTCGGTCGGCGGCGCGGAGGCCAGCCAGAACGGGTTGGGCGACTTGATACCCACGAAATTGGTTGAAAGATCGGCCATGTCTCAGCCCTCCCTGTAACTCTGATCCGCCACTTGCCCGGCCCGCCTCAGGCGCCGGTCAGGCTGGCGTGGATATCCATTGCCGCGTCGCGGCCCTCGGCCACCGCCGTCACCGTCAGGTCATCGCCACCCGAGGCGCAATCGCCCCCGGCCCAGACACCCTTGCGGCTGGTGCGCCCGGCGCCGGTCACGGCGATCTTGCCGCCCTCGACCTTCAGCCCGCCATCTGCCGACAGCGTCTGGCCGATGGCGCGCAGCACCTGATCGGCGGCCAGGCGGACGGTCTCGCCGGTGCCGGTCAGCTTGCCGTCCTTCCGGGTGGTGTATTCCAGCTCGATCTCGGCCACCTTGCCCTTGCCGTGCAGGGCCACTGGCCGCAGGTTGAACAGCAGCCGCACCCCCCTGGAGGCGGCAAGGTCCTGCTCGAAGGGGCTTGCCGGCATTTCTTCGCGGCTGCGCCGATAGGCGATGGTCACGGTTTCGGCACCCAGGAGCTTGGATTGCACCGCGGCATCGACCGCCGTCATGCCGCCGCCGATGACCACCACGTTGCGCCCGACCGGCAGCCGCGCCAGGTCACTCGCCTGACGCAGTTCCGAGATGAAATCGACCGCGTCGCGGACGCCTTCGGTGCCGTCGCCATCGATGCCCAGCGCGTTGACGCCGCCAAGCCCGATGCCGAGGAACACCGCGTCGAACCCCGACACCAGCCCGTCGATCGACAGGCCCTGACCCAGCCGCTTGCCGGTCTGCACCTCGATGCCGCCGATGGACATCAGCCAATTCACCTCGCGCGCGGCGAAATCGTCGGTGGACTTGTAGGCGGCGATGCCGAATTCGTTCAGACCGCCCGCCTTGGCGCGGGCGTCAAACAGGGTCACGTCATGGCCATGCATGGCCAGCCGGTGCGCGCAGGCCAGACCGGCTGGCCCCGCCCCGACCACCGCGACCCGCTTGCCGGTCGGCTTGGCGCGGGTGAAGGGATGGACCCCGGTCTCCATCAGCGCGTCGGTGGCAAAGCGCTGCAGGCGGCCGAGCAGCACCGGCTTGCCCTCGGCGGTTTCGCGCACGCAGGCCTCCTCGCACAGGGTCTCGGTCGGGCAGACGCGGGCGCACATGCCGCCAAGGATGTTCTGCGCGAGGATCGTGCGGGCGGCGGCCTCCGGCACGCCGGTGCTGATCTGGCGGATGAACATCGGGATGTCGATGGCGGTAGGGCAGGCCGTGACGCAGGGCGCGTCATGGCAGAAATAGCAGCGGTCGGCCGCAACCGCCGCTTCATGTGGCGCCAGGGCCGGGTGAATATCGCGAAAGTTCTTCGCGATCTCCTGTGCGGGCAAACGACCGGCAGCGACGCCGGGGGTCATCGGACTGGACATGCTGGCTCCCCGATTTGTCCTTGTTGTGCATAGCCTGCCACAACTTGATTTTTTATCAAACGGTAAATTTTTGAAAACGGCTTGTGGGCTGCTGAAGGCCGGCCCATCCTGAGCGCAGCAAGGAAAGGTCCCGCCATGTATCGCGTCATCGGCAATCTCAAGACCCGCGCCGTCCGTGTCCTTTGGGCGCTGGAGGAGATGGGGCTGCCTTACGAGCTGATCACCAAGAGCCCGCGCACCGACGAGGTGCGGGCGCTCAACCCCTCGGGCAAGGTGCCGGTGCTGCTCGATGGCGATGCGGTGCTGACCGATTCGACCGCGATCATGACCTATCTGGCTGACAAGCACCAAATGCTGACCCATCCGGCGGGCACGCTGGAACGCGCCCGTCAGGATGCCCTGACCAACCGGATCCTCGATGAATTCGATGCCGTGCTCTGGACCGCCGCGCGCCACAGCTTCATCCTGCCCGAAGACATGCGCCTGCCGGCGATCAAGGACAGCCTGAAATGGGAGTTTGCCCGCAACGCCGCGCTGCTGGCCGCCGAGGTCAAGGGCCCGTTCCTGATGGGCGAGGCGCTGCTGGTGCCCGACATCATCCTTGCCAACTGCCTCAACTGGGCCGTCAACGTGAAGTTTCCGGTAGAGCAAAAGGTGCTGCTGGAGTTCCGCGACCGCATGTATGACCGCCCGGCGCTGCGCCGGATCATGGACGCCTGAGATGGGCCGCCGCTGACAGCCCGGCCCGCCGCCCGGTCGCCAGACAGCCCGAGATCAGGTAGCCGCCCGTCGGCGCCTCCCAGTCCAGCATCTCGCCGGCGGCGAAGGTGCCGGGCCGGTCCCGCAGCATCAGCCCGGCATCAAGCGCATCGAGCCGCAGGCCCCCGGCGGTCGAAATGGCCTCGTCGAGCGGTCGCGGCCCGTCATGGGCCACGGTGAGCGCCTTCAGGAGCGGCGCCAGATCCTGCGGCAGCGGCCGCCCGAATTCGTTCAGCAGGGCGATGCGCGCCGGGTCGAGCCGCAGGCATTTGCGCAGATGGGTGGCCAGACTGGCCTTGCCGCGCGGCGCGGCCAGCCGCTGGCGGACCGTGTCCTCCGACAGGTCGGGCAGCAGGTCCAGCACCAGCGGCGCGCCATCGCGCAGCGCCCTGGACACCGCATAGATGCCGCCCCCCTCAAGCCCCCGGCGCGAGATCACGAATTCTCCGCGACCGCGCAACTGCCCGGCGCGCAGTGCGCAGCCCTTGACCGGCGCGCCGAGATGCGGCGCCATATGCGGCGACCAGCGGACAGCCAGCCCGGCATTGGCGGGCCGGAACGGGGCCACCAGCCCCGCCATCTGACCCGCCCATCCGCCATCCGAGCCCAGCCGGGACCAGCTGGCGCCGCCCATCGCCAGCACCACCGCCCCGGCTTCGACCCTGACCGCGCCCTGCGGCGTCTCGAAGCTGGGCTGGTCGCCATCCCAGCCGGTCCAGCGCCAGCGCAGGCGCCGCCCGACCCCGCCCCGCTCCAGCCGCGCCAGCCAGGCTCGCAACAGCGGCGAGGCCTTCATGGCGCGCGGAAACACCCGCCCGGTGGAGCCGGCAAAGACCGGCTGACCCAGCCCCTCGGCCCAGTCCATGATCCCGGGCGGGCCGAATTCGGCCAGTATGGCGCGGAACCACTCCGGCACTTCGCCGAATGCCGCCAGATAGTCGGGCAGCGGCTGGTTCATGGTGAGGTTCAGGCCCGACTTGCCCGCCATCAGCAGCTTGCGCCCGACGGTCGGCATCTGGTCGGCCACGACGACGCGATGCCCGGCGGCGGCCAGCATTTCGGCTGCCATCAGCCCGGCGGGGCCGGCACCGATCACCAGCGCTTCGGTTTTCAGCGGGTCCACTGTGACGGATACTCCATGTCTTGCCCGCGCGCCCGGTCTGGTTCTAGCGCGACGGGATCATTGCCTTGACCGCCGCGACATGCCCCGGACCTGCCGCCAGCGCATCCGCAGCCAGCCCCCGCGCCCGGTCCATGAGGTCCGCAGGCTCGCACAGCTGGTCGACCAGCCCTGCCGCCAGCGCCTCGGGCGCGCTCATCTGTGCCCCGGCCAGAAGCAGCATCCGCGCCCGCGCCGGTCCGACCAGCGCCACCAGCCTGCCCGGATCGGACGGTTGCGGCAGATAGCCGCGCTTGAGCACCGGGTAGAAGAACCTGGCCGTGGGCACCGCAACGCGGATGTCGCAGGCCAGCGCCATCCCGAATGCGCCGCCCGCGACCGACCCGTTCAGCGCCGCGATGGTCAGCCCCGGCAGCGCCGCGACAGCGGCCGAGACCTGCTCCCAGAGCGGGTCGGTTCCCAGGCCTTGCGGCAACTCGTCCATGTCGGCCCCGGCGCTGAACACCTTGCCGGCGCCGGTCAGGATCACGGCGCTGGCCGCGCGCACCTGCCCGAGTGCTGCCAGCAACTGGCCCAGCATTTCGCGGCTGAGCGCATTGGCCTTGCCGGGCCGGTTCAGCGTCAGGATCGCCAGCCCGGCCTCATGCGCCAGCCCGATCATGTCAGCCCGGCCCGGCGGCGGATCTCCGGGTCGCGCAACGACACGTCCTGCCCGAGAAACTCGTCGGCGTCGGGCCCGCACATCCACAGCAGCGCGCGGGCCGGCCAGTCGGCGGGGATGTGGCTCGACCAGTCGAGCTGGCTGACCGGGTTTATCCCTGAGGCCTTGATCTTGCGCTGCATTTCGGTGGCGACCGTTCCGGGCGAAAGGCCCATCACCCGCAGCCCCAGCCCGCGCGTTTCCTGGTCTGCCGAGCGGGTCAGCATGTAGGCCCCGGCCTTGGAGGCGCAATAGGCCGACCAGGCCTCGACCGGCCCGTGCGCCGCGCCGGACGAAACGGTCAGGATCGTTCCCGAGCCCTGCGCGATCATGCCGGGCAGCGCCGCGCGCATACCGTGGAACACGCCCTTGAGGTTGATGTCAATCACCCGGCCCCAATCCTCCGGGTCGGCCTCGGCCAGATGCGCGATCGGATCGAGCACCCCGGCATTGCCGATCAGCACGTCGAGCCCGCCGAACCTGGCCGTGACCGCCCCCACCGCCGCCGCGACATCGCCATACCGGCTCACGTCGCCGGCGACCGCCAGCGCGTCCACGCCATGCTCCTCCCGGATCTCGGCGGCGATTCGCGTGATCTGGTCGGAACCGCGCGCCATCAGCGCGACTCGGGCCCCGGCGGCGGCGAAAACCCGCGCGGTAGCCTCTCCGATACCCCGGCTGGCGCCGGTAATGAGCACGACCTTGCCTGCGATCTGCATGTTTTGCTTCCCTGTCCAGTCATTTCCCGGCCACAATGGCAGAGCGCCATTCCAGATTCCCCGACCTTGACCGCAAACGGCAAGGGCTTGAAGAGTGGGTGCGAGTTTTTTGACACAAAGAGGTACGAGATGAAGGTTTCAAGTTCGACAAGCGGCATCGCGCTGGTCGCGGGGCTGGTCGCTGGCAGCGCCGCATTCGCAGACGTCACCGCCCAGGATGTCTGGAACGACTGGAAGGAGAGCCTCGCCATCTATGGCCAGAACGGCATCACCATCGGTTCCGAGACCATGTCCGGCAATGTGCTGACGGTTTCCGGCCTGACCCTGTCCTTGTCGGACGATCAGGGCTCGGTGCATGGCGAACTCGGCGAAATGACCTTCACCGAGAATGGCGACGGCACCGTGACCGTCGGCATGGCATCGGAAATGCCGGTCACCGTGGAAACCGTCGATGAGATGGGCCAGACCGGCACCGTCGAACTGGCCGTCCGCCAGACCGGCATGACCATGCTGGTCAGCGGCGATCCGGGCGCGATGACCTACGAGATTGCCGCCGCGCGCTACGGCGTCTATCTCGACAGCGTCACCGAAGCCGGCGAGGCGGTGGACGCCGAGGCGTCCTTCGTGCTCAACGGCGTCAGCGGATCCTACACCACCACTGACGGCGAGATGCGCGATGTTTCCTACGATCTGCGGGCCGCTTCGGCTGACGTCGTGATGGACGTGACCGACCCGACCAACGGCACCAACGTGCAGATGGCGGGGCAGATCTCGGATCTGGGGATGAACGCCGATGTGACCATGCCGATCGGTCTGGACCCCGAAATGTCGGACCAGATCTTCCAGCACGGGCTTTCGGTCTCGGCCGGCTATGTCTTTGGTCCGTCGAACTCGCTGGTCAATGTCGACGAGGCGGGCATGGTGACCAGCGCAACCGCGACCGCCGCTGGCGGGACGATGTCCTTCGCGGTCGACGAGGACCACCTGGCCTACGATTCGTCGGTGACCGCCGTGGCGATCTCGATGACGGGCGGGCAGATCCCCTTCCCGGTCGATATCGGCATCGGCGAATATGGCGCCAAGCTGGAAGTGCCCCTCAGCCAGACCGAAGAGCCCGCGCCCTTTGCCGCCGGGCTGACCATCGCGGACCTGACGGTCAGCGACATGATCTGGATGATGGGCGATCCCACCGGCGCCCTGCCGCATGACCCGATCACGGCGAAAATCGACCTGTCGGGCACGGTGAAGATGTTCTTCGACTTCCTCGACCCCGCGCAGGCCGAAGCGGTCGCGGCCTCCGAGATCCCGGGCGAGGTGCATTCGCTGACGCTCAACGATCTCGAGCTGTCGGCAGTCGGCGCACTGGTCACCGGCACCGGCGACATGACCTTCGACAACACCGACATGACGACCTTCCCCGGCTTCCCGCGCCCGGAAGGCGAAATCAATCTGGCCGCCAAGGGCCTGAACGGCCTGATGGACAAGCTGGTCAGCATGGGACTGGTGCCCGAGGACCAGATCATGGGCGCGCGCATGATGATGAGCATGTTCGCGGTCATGGTCGGCGAGGACGAGCTGAACTCCAAGCTTGAATTCACCGCCGACGGGCAGGTTCTGGCCAACGGCCAGCGCATCAAGTAACGCGGCACGACCGCGCCCAGACAGGGGGCCGCTCTGGCGACAGGGCGGCCCTTTGCGTCGGCGGGTCTTGCATCTGCCGCGAAAACCACGACCTTGGGCAAGTTGCCCCCGGACCGGACCCAGCCATTCATGCCCGACGATCTCGCCTCTCTCACCGGTCAGCTGATCGAACTGGCCCGCAAATGCGGCGCCGACGCGGCGGACAGCCTTGCCGTGCAGGGCACCTCGATCGCCATCGATGTCCGGGCCGGCAAGCTGGAGCAGGCCGAGCGCTCTGAGGGCATCGACATCGGCCTGCGGGTCTTTGTCGGGCAGCGGCAGGCCTGCGTGTCATCCTCGGATGCGCGCCCCGATACGCTGCGGCAGATGGCCGAGCGCGCCGTCGCCATGGCGCGCGAGGCCCCCGCCGATCCGCATGCCGGGCTGGCCGATCCCGGCCAGCTTGCCACCCAGCTTGACGCATCAAGCCTCGAACTGGCTGACCCCGCTGACGAGCCGGACCCGGCCCGCCTGCACCAGGCCGCCGCCCGCGCCGAGGCGGCCGCGCTGGCCGTGAAGGGCGTGACGCAGGTCCAGTCCGCCTCGGCCGGTTATGGCCGCTCGGTCACGCATCTGGCCGCCTCCAACGGCTTTTCGGCGGGCTATGTGCGCAGCGACAACAGCCTGTCCTGCGTCGCCATTGCCGGCACCGGCACCGGGATGGAGCGGGACTATGACCATGACAGCCGGGTCTTTGCCACCGACATGCGCGACGCGGACGAGATCGGGACCAGCGCCGGCATGCGCGCGGTCGAGCGTCTGGCGCCGCGCAAACCCAGGACCGGCGTCTATCCGGTGCTGTTTGACGAACGCATCGCCAGTTCGCTGATCGGCCATCTCGCGCAGGCCATCAACGGTACCATGATCGCGCGCGGCTCAAGCTGGCTGCGCGACGCGCTGGGCCGGCAGGTGCTGCCCGAGGGGCTGTCGCTGATCGAGGACCCGCACCGCCCGCGGGTGCCCGGATCGCGGCTGTTTGACGCCGAGGGCCTGCCCACCGCCCGGCGCGCCATCGTCGAGGACGGACGGCTGACCGGCTGGACTTTGGACCTGGCCACCGGGCGCAAGCTCGGCCAGCCCAGCACCGCCAATGCCACCCGCTCGACCGGGGCGCCGCCCTCGCCCGGCATCGGCAACCTGGCGCTGACGCAGGGCGGCGAAAGCCGCGCCGATCTGATCGCGCGCATGGGGACCGGGCTGCTGGTCACCTCGATGATCGGGTCGACCATCAACCCCAATACCGGCGATTATTCGCGCGGCGCGTCAGGTTTCTGGATCGAGAATGGCCAGATCGCATATCCGGTCAACGAATGCACGGTCGCGGGCAATCTGCGCGGCATGCTGCTGCGCATCCAGCCCGCCAACGATGCCCGCGCCCATCTGGGCCGCGTGGTCCCGTCCTTGCTGATCGAGGCGATGACCCTTGCCGGCGACTGAGATCGCGCTGCTCGAGGCGGCCGCGCGCGCGGCGGGCGCCATTGCCCTGCGCCACTTCGCCACCGGCGTCAGCGCCTCCGAAAAGCCCGACGGGTCCGGCCCGGTGACCGAGGCCGATATCGAGATCGACCGGATGCTGCAGGACCGGCTGCTGGCGGCGCGGCCCGGCTATGGCTGGCTGTCGGAGGAAACCCCCGACGGGGTCGGGCGGCTGGAACGCGAGCGGCAGTTCATCGTCGACCCCATCGACGGCACGCGGGCCTTTGTCGCGGGCAGCGATGACTGGGCGCATTCGCTGGCCATTGCCGAACGGGGCCGGATCATCGCCGCCGTGGTCTATCTGCCGCGCAAGGGCCAGCTTTACTCGGCCGGTCTTGGCACCGGCGCGCATCTGGATGGGCGCGCCATCGCGGTCGCCGGGCCGAAACCGGCCGGGCAGGCGCGGCTGCTGGCCGCGCGGCCCAATTACGAGCCGCAGCACTGGGCCGCGGGCGCCCCGCCCGACATCGCGCGCCATTTCCGCTCGTCGCTTGCCTGGCGGCTTTGCCTGGTCGCCGACGGGCAATTTGACGCCATGATGACGCTGCGGCCCGCCTGGGAATGGGATATTGCCGCGGGCGCGCTGATCGTGACCGAGGCGGGGGGCCGCGCCACCGACCGGACCGGCCGGGCGCTGAGGTTCAACAACCCGCATCCGCAGACCAATGGGGTCATCGCCGGCGGCAGCCTGCATGGCGAGATCGTCAGCCACCTGGCCTGACGCGGCCGCCTTGCCTTGACCCACGGGGCGGAACGCGTAGTTTGGCCGCCAATCGCGACAGGAGAATCCTCAACATGGCCCAACGCCTGCACCTCGTCTTTGGCGGCGAACTCGTCGACCCGTCCACAAACGTCTTCCGCAAGGTCGAGGACATCCATGTGGTCGGGATCTTTCCGGACTATGCCAGCGCCTTCAAGGCGTGGAAGGGCGAGGCCCAGCGCACCGTGGACAATGCCCATATGCGTTACTTCATCGCCCATCTTCATCGCCTGCGCGACGAGGAATCCCAGGTTTCGGCCACCGAGGAACTCGGCAACTGAGAAAGGCCGCGCGTGACCCGCTCGCTGACGCTCGCCACCTATCTGACGCTGGCCGGGCCGGGAACGCTGGCGCAAGCGGCGCCCGAGCCGCCCCGGCGGCCTCACGGCCCGCTGGTCTGGTTCGACTGCCCCAACCCGATGTCGCTGGCCGCTGTCGGCGCGCTGGTCTCGACGCTGGTTCATGACGGTGATCCGGGCACCTACCTGGCCACCTCTCCCTGGCTTGACGCCAGCACCGAGGGCGATCTGTGGCGCTGGCCCACGCCCGGCGGCAGCCGGAGCGCGATCAAGAGCTTTCTGGACCATTGGCGGCCCGACCTCCTTGTCTGTGTGCAGGGCCCGGTCGATCCGGTGCTGGCCGCCATGGCAGACCGGCGTGGCATCAGCCGTGTCCTTATCGACGTCGCTGCCACCGCGCCGCTCTTGGCCCGGGGCGGCTGGATGCCGGGGCTGACACGGGTGATCCTGTCCGGCTTCGCGAAAGTCCATGCTAGCGACGAGGCCGCTGCCACGCGGCTGCGCAAGCGCGGCGTTCCGCCCGGCGCGGTGCACGTCGTCGGCGCGCTTGACGAAGGCATCGGCGCCCTGCCCTGCGACGAGGCCGAGCGGCAATCCTTTGCCGAGGCCTTCCGCACCCGGCCGGTCTGGCTCGCCGCCGGGGCCACGCCGCAAGAGCAACCGCTGATCGCGCAGGCCCATGCGCAGGTGTCGCGCCGCGCCCATCGGCTGATGCTGATCTATCACCCCGCCGACCCATCGCATGCCGAGGCCGCAGTCGCGGCCTTCCGGGAGGCCGGCTTTCTGGTTGCGGTCGGCGCGCGGGGCGAGGTTCCGGGCGAGCAGCATCAGGTGCTGGTCGTCGATCCCTTTACCGGGCCGGGCCTGTGGTACCGGCTGGCGACCGTCTGTTTCATGGGCGGGACCCTGTCATCGGGCACCGGGCGCAACCCGCTGGAGGCCGCCGGCCTGGGCGCGGCGCTGGTTCATGGCTCGCAGACCGATCCGCATACGGCGCAGTATCAGCGCCTGGCGCGGGCCGGAGCCGCCCGCGTCGTGCGCAACTCCGCCGAACTGGCCGAAGCGCTCGATGCGCTCCTGTCGCCCGACAAGGCGGCGCTGCTGGCCCATGCCGCCTGGGATGTCGCCTCGAGCGGGGCGGAGGCCGCCAACCTTGCCATCGAGCTGATTCGCGAGCATCTGGACCGGGTGGGAGGATAGCCTTGGCCGCGCCGCGCTTCTGGTTCAACCCGTCCGACCGGCCCGGCCTCGCGGCCCGGCTGCTGGCGCCGCTGGGCGCGCTCTACGCCGCCCTCACGGCG
>CAUJIU010000164.1 GCA_963205075.1 Pseudomonadota bacterium
GCGGTATCCTCATCTTCGTGCGCATGATCCGCGACCTGTCGCTGGTGGTGCTGCTGTTCACGCCCACGATGCCGGTGATGTCAGTCCTGACTTACCGCTACGCTTCCGAAGGCTTCGGCCAGCTCGCCAACGCCATTACCGTCGTCATTCTCGTTCTGGCCATCATCGCCACGCTCATCGCCAACAAGCTGCAGACCAGGTCGCAGCCCTGGCTCAAGGACTAAGGGACCCCGATGCTCGAACTCAGCAACCTCACCAAGCGTTTCGGGGACTTCGTCGCGGTCCGCGAGATCTCGTTCGCGGTGCCGGACGGCGCGTTTCTGGTGCTGGTCGGGCCGTCAGGATGCGGCAAGACCACCCTGCTGCGGATGCTGGCGGGGCTTGATCTGCCAACCTCGGGCCAGATCAGCTTTGGCGGCAAGGTGGTGTCCGATGGCGACCGGCAATGGGCCGCAGACCCGATCGGGCGCAATTCGGGGCTGGTGTTCCAGTCCTACGCGCTCTGGCCGCATATGAGCGTGCGCGGCAACATCGAATGGCCGCTCAAGGTCGCGGGCTGGAACGCGACCGAGCGGCACGCGCGGGCCGATGAGGTGCTGCAGCTTCTGGGCATTTCCGAGCTTTCCGAGCGTTACCCGAACGAGATATCGGGCGGCCAGCAACAGCGCGTGGCCATTGCCCGCACCATCGCGCCGAAACCCTCGGTGCTGCTGTTTGACGAGCCGCTTTCGAACCTTGACGCCAAATTGCGCGTCGAGATGCGGACCGAACTGATGCGGCTGCATCGGGCGACGGGTGCCACCACCGTCTATGTCACCCATGACCAGATCGAGGCGATGACCATGGCCAGCCACGTCGCGGTGATGCGCGACGGCGAGGTTGAACAATTCGGCACCCCGAACGAATTGCTGCGCGCGCCGCAGACTGCCTTCGTGTCGACCTTCATCGGCACCCCGGCCAACAACCTGCTGGAGGTGAAGCCCGAGAATGGCCACGGAAGCGTTGCCGGGCAAAGGGTGTCGCTCTCGCCGCCCGACCCCCGGCAGCGGTGCCGCGCGATGATCCGTCCGGAAGCGATTGCACTCAGCAACGATAGCGTGCCCGACAGCCTGTCGCTCGAGATCGTCGAGGTTTCGGCGATTGCCGGGCAGGTCATGGTCACCGGCGTCGAGGGCCCCATGCGCGTGACCTGCGTTGTCGGCACCGACCCCGGACTGGTCATCGGCGACCGGGCCTTCTTCAGACTGCCGCCCAGGCCGGACTGCTGGTTCGGCGAAGACGGGCGGAGGATTGCATGATGCGGGTTCTGCTGGTCAGGCACGGACAATCCGAATGGAACGCAACCCGCCAGCTGCAGGGTCAGGCCGATATCGCCCTGTCCGCCCAGGGCCGGACCGAGGCCAGGGCCCTGCGCGACACCATAGCCGCCTTTGCGCCCGAGCGCGCGGTATCATCGGACCTGATCCGGGTGCGCGAAACCGCCGCCCTCATCGGCGTTGCCGATCCGAAACTGGACCCCGACCTGCGCGAGATCTCGGTGGGTGACTGGACCGGCCGGGCGATTTCCCGGCTGATCGAGACGGAAAAGGACAACTACCTCGGTTGGCGGGCCGGAACCTACCGGCCCCCGGGCGGCGAAGCCTGGGCGGATTTCGTGCGCCGCACCTCCGGCGTCATCGAACGCGAGGTCCGGGCCGGCGGCTGCACCAACCTGCTGGTCGTGTGCCATGGCGGCGTGATCCGGGCGATCTTGCAGCAGTTCCTGAAGCTCAATCCGGAAAACATCATCCCCGTGGCGCCTGCCAGCCTGACCGCGCTCAGGATCGACGCGGCGGTCAGCACGGCCCGGCTGGAGCTGTTCAACTACCGTGCCGGGCTGCCAAACGTGGACGCGCCGGACTAGGTGAACCGGCGCCGCCCTACCCGGTCAGTATCGGCCGGAGCGCCTCGGTTTCCGCGAGGATGAAGTCAAAGAACGCCTCGACCCGCGCCGTGTGCCGCAGGTCCGGATGCGCCAGGATGCGCCAGTCGCGGGTCAGCTCCGGGACCGGCCCGAACAGGCGGATCAGGTCCGGTTCGGCATCGCCCATGGGCATCGGCAAGGCCGCAACCCCGATCCCCGCCTTGGCGGCATAGATGAGGCCAAGCACGCTGGAATTGCGGGCGGCAAAGGTGGCATCGGGCGCCACCTCGCGCAGCCAGATGACCGAGCGGTGCCGGGTCATGTTCTCCTCGAAGCCGATCAGCGGATGCCGGGCCAGGTCGGCCACCGAGTGCGGGGCGCCGTGCCGGGCCACATAGTCCCGGCTGGCATAGACCGCCCAATGCGACTCGGCGATCTTGCGCCCCACCAAAATGTCGTCGTCCGTATCCCCCGACCGCAGCGCCACATCCGCCTCGCCCCGGGTCAGGTCGATGTATTTGTCGCTGAGAACGAACTCGACCGCGAGGCTCGGATTGGCGGCGTGGAACCGGTCCATCAGCCCCGACTGGTTGAGCCGCAGCGCGATGGGTTCGGGGCAGGTCACGCGGACAACGCCGCCGCGCGCCCGCCCCTCATCGCGCACGCCCTGGGCGAAAGTGTCAACGGCAGCGGCCACGGACCGGGCCAGCGGCAGGACCGCCATGCCCAGATCGGTAAGCCGGTAGCCCGATGGCAGCCGCTCGACCAGCCGATGACCCAGCCGGGCCTCCAGCTCTGCCAGCCGGCGCTGCACGGTGGACTGGTTGACGCCCAGCGCGCGGGCGGCGGCAAGGGTGCTGCCGGTATCGGCAACGACCAGCAGAAAACGCAGATCGTTCCAGTCGCACATCCTGTCCACCGCATTTCTGCGGCCCCCTTCCGCAAACATGGGGCCGTGAGCGGCGAAAGGTAAGTGCTAAAGTCACCTCAGACCGGGCGGGACATGTGCCCGCGCAGCCTTCCGATCAACGCAGACCGCGCATTGCCGTCCCGCCGGGGTGACCCTTCGGCGGCGGCGCCGATGCGCTCGACACCAGGGAGACATCCAGATGACCCTCGATGCTGCAACCGAAGCCAGGCTTCACAAGGACCGCACCCGCCAGGACTGGGACGCCGCCGCCACCGGCTGGGACAAGCACACGCCCGCCATCCGGGCCTGGCTCGGACCCGCGACCGAGGCGATGATCAGCATGGCCGGCGTGGCGCCGGGGCTGTCTGTTCTGGACGTTGCGGCGGGTGCGGGGGATCAGACGCTGGATCTGGCGGCGCGCGTCGGGCCACGGGGACGGGTCGTTGCCAGCGATATCTCGGCCAATATCCTGGCGCTTGCGGCGCGCAATGCGGCAGACGCCGGGTATCGCAACGTTGCGACCCATCTGGCGGATGCCGAGCAGCTCGATCTGGACGCCAACGCCTTTGACGCGGCGGTTTGCCGTCTGGGCCTGATGTTCCTGCCCGATCCGCTGGCCGGGCTGACCCAGATTCACCGTTCGCTGAAGCCGGGCGGCCGGTTCTGCTCGATGGTGTTTGCCGGGCCGGACCAGAACCCCTGCCTGCGCATCCTGATGACCACCGCGATGCGCCATGCCGGCCTGCCGCCGCGCGATCCGTTCCAGCCGGGCGGGCTGGTCAGCCTGGGCCGGCCGGGGCTGATTGATGCGTTGTTCCAGCAGGCGGGGTTCTCGGCGGTGGCCACCACCCGGATGGATGCGCCCTTCCGGATGCCAGGCACCGCGCATTACCTCGAGTTCATCCGTGATGCCGCGGGGCCGATCCTGCATATCCTGTCGCCGCTGGATGCGCCCGCCAGGGCGGCGGCCTGGGCGGATATCGCCGGGCAGCTCGATGCCTTCCAGACCGCCGATGGCTGGGCCGGTCCCAATACGCTGCTGCTGACGGTCGGCCTGAAGTGAGGGCCGGCTCCGGCGTCAGAAGTCCGGCGTCACCCCCGGCAGGTCCAGCGCCTTGATCAGGTCGCGCAATTCCTGCCGGGCGGCGACGTTCGAGATGTTGAGCTGCTGCACGCCGATGTCGCGCAGGTCCAGCAGGGTCAGGCCGCGCGGGAACAGCTCGCGGAAGATCACCCGCTCGTTGAAGCCGGGCGCGATGCGGAAACCGATCCGCTTGGCCAGCTTGGCCAGCGCGGCCTCCATCTTCTGCTTGTTGACCATGTTCTGCGCGCCCATCCGGTTGCGCACCACCACCCAGTCGATCGGGCTGAGGCCGGCCTGGGCGCGCAACTGGCGGGCATTCCAGACCATCTCGGCATAGACCGAGGGCCCGGTGATGGTTTCGCCATCGGTGCCGATATGGGCCAGCAGGTCGAAATCGACAAAGCTGTCATTGAGCGGGCTGATCAGCGTGTCAGCCAGCGAATGGGCGACCTGCGACAGGCGGGTATGCGAGCCGGGGCAGTCGATCAGGATGAAATCGTACTGTGCATCGACCTGCCGGAGCGCGTCCTTGAG
>CAUJIU010000165.1 GCA_963205075.1 Pseudomonadota bacterium
GCCGCCGCCCAGGCACACCGCCAGCACGCCAATCGCGATCGCCACGAAGAGCGACAGGCGGCGGAGGAATTCGGGGCGCGAGCGCAGGTTGATGGCCATGGCGAAACGCTGGCAGGATGGCGCGGCACTGGCAAGACCAAAGCCGCGCGCCCCGGGCGTTATCTCAGGATCGAGTGGCCGGCATACTGGGCGGTGGCGCCCAGCATTTCCTCGATACGGATCAACTGGTTGTACTTGGCCAGCCGGTCCGAGCGCGACAGCGAGCCGGTCTTGATCTGCCCGCAATTGGTGGCCACGGCGAGATCGGCGATGGTGGCATCCTCGGTCTCGCCCGAGCGGTGCGACATCACGCAGGTATAGCGCGCCCGATGCGCCATATCGACCGCCTTGAGCGTCTCGGTCAGGGTGCCGATCTGGTTGACCTTGACCAGCAGCGAATTGGCGGTGCCGGTGGCGATGCCCTCGGCCAGGCGGGCGGGGTTGGTGACGAACAGGTCGTCGCCCACCAGCTGCACCTGCTTGCCCAGCACTTCGGTCAGGGTCTTCCAGCCGTCCCAGTCATCTTCGGACATGCCGTCCTCGATCGAGATGATCGGATAATCGGCCACCAGCGCGGCCAGGTAGGACACGTTCTCGTCCGGGGTCAGGACCTTGCCTTCGCCCTTCATGTGATAGGCGCCGTCACGGAAATACTCGGTGGCGGCGCAATCGAGCGCCAGATAGATATCCTCACCCGGCCTGTATCCGGCTTTCTCGATGGATTTCAGAATGAAATCAAGCGCGTCGCGGGCGGTGCTGATGTTGGGGGCAAAGCCGCCCTCGTCACCGATCCCGGTGGCGAGGCCGGCATCGTGCAGCTCTTTCTTCAGCGTATGGAACACCTCCGAGCCCATGCGCACCGCCTCGCGGATGTTTTCCGCGGCCACCGGCATGATCATGAATTCCTGAATGTCGATCGGGTTGTCGGCATGTTCGCCGCCATTGATGATGTTCATCATCGGCACCGGCAAGACCCGCGCCGAGGTGCCGCCCACGTAGCGGTAGAGCGGCTGGGCGGTGTAATCGGCGGCGGCCTTGGCCACGGCCATCGACACGCCCAGAATGGCATTGGCGCCCAGGCGCGCCTTGTTGGCAGTACCGTCCAGTTCGATCATCAGCTCGTCGATCTCGACCTGATCGGTGGCGTCCGCGCCCAGGATGGCTTCGGCGATCTCGCCGTTGACGGCGGCCACCGCCTCGAGCACGCCCTTGCCCTTGTAGCGGGCCTTGTCGCCGTCGCGGCGCTCGACCGCCTCATAGGCGCCGGTCGAGGCGCCCGAGGGCACGGCGGCACGGCCCATGGTGCCGTCTTCGAGGATCACATCGACCTCGACCGTGGGATTGCCCCGGCTGTCGAGGATTTCGCGGGCGTGGATATCGATGATGGTGCTCATGACAGGCTCCTTGTTAGCGGTAACGAACGCTCTATAGCGCCGCGGGTGAGGAAGGGGAAGGGCGGCGCAGCCGCGCCTCGCGCAACAGGACATAAAGCCCCGAGCCGACGATGACCGCCGCCCCGAACAGCATCAGCGCGTCGGGCCGCTCGCCAAAGGCAAAGCGCCCGACGATCAGCGCGAACACGATGCGACTGTAGCGCAAAGCGGTGACGACCGACAGGTCGCCGGCGCGGCTGGCCATGACCACGGCGAAATAGGCCACCACCCCGACCACCGAGGCGGCAAGCATGCGCAGGGCATCGACCGTATCGGGGACAACGGGCGCGTGGCCGCCGACGGCCATCATCACCAGCCCGGTCGGCACCAGCAGCCACAGACCGTAGGCGGCCAGCAGGAAAGAGCTGATGGAGCCGGGAACCTTGCGGGTGACGACATCGCGGACGGTGAAGCCCAGGACCCCGATCACCGCCAGCAGCGAGCCGGTCTCGAACCCCTGCGCGCCCGGCCGCAGCACCAGCATCACGCCGCACAGCCCCACCAGCACCGCGCTCCAGCGCCGCCAGCCGACCTTCTCGCCCAGAAAGGCGGCCGCCCCCAGCGTCACCAGGATCGGGTTGGCCTGCAGGATCGCCGATGCGGTCGATACCGGCGAGGTGGTGATGGCGGTCATGAAGAACACGGTGGCGACGATCTCGGCGGCATTGCGCGCCAGCACCATCGGATGGGTCATCACCCGGCTCCACAGCGGCACGCCGCGCAGATAGGCAATCAGGCTGAAGGCCGTGCCGCCGCCGATCCCCAGCATGACGAAGATCTGGCCGAGCGAGATCGCGGCCGCCATCTGCTTGATCAGCATGTCTTCGAGCGCGAAGCCCGCCATCGCCAGAACCATCAGCAGGGAGCCGCGGAAATTGTCCAAGCCTACCTGCCTTCCGGTTTGCGCGGCACGCCGTAAAGCTCCAGCCGGTGGCCCATCAGGCGGTAGCCGAGCTTGGCGGCGATGCGTTCCTGCAAGGCCTCGATATCGGGGTCGACGAATTCGATCACCTCGCCCGAATGCATGTCGATCAGGTGGTCGTGATGATCGCGGTCGGCGGTTTCG
Organism: Pseudomonadota bacterium; assembly: GCA_963205075.1. Classification (GTDB taxonomy): domain Bacteria; phylum Pseudomonadota; class Alphaproteobacteria; order Rhodobacterales; family Rhodobacteraceae; genus KLAP22. The sequence goes on from CAUJIU010000165.1 coordinate 2,539, forward strand.
TAGCGGGCGCGGCCATCGCCGAATTCGTGCTTTTCCAGGATGCCCGATTCCTCGAACAGCTTGACCGTGCGATAGACGGTCGCCAGCGAGATGCGCGGGTCGATCTGGCTGGCGCGGCGATACAGTTCCTCGACATCGGGATGATCGTCGGCGGCTTCCAGCACATCGGCCACCGTGCGGCGCTGGTCGGTCATGCGCAGGCCGTTTTGTTCGCAGCGGGCCAGGATGGTTTTCTGCATGGCGGGCTCGTCCAGATCGCAGGGGCCCGCACGGCGGGCCATTCATGCGCCCCTCTATCGCCTCGGGGGCCGGGGTGCCACCCTTTTTGAGCGCGCGCGCCGGCTCAGAACCAGCGGCTCCAGCGCAGCGCGGCATAAAGCACCACCCCGATCACCACCGTGGCGGCGGTCAGGATCCAGAAGGCATCGGGCGAGCCCATGCCCGGCATTCCGGCCACGTTGACGCCAAAGAGCCCGGTCAGCAGACTCAGCGGCAGGAAGATCGAGGCGATGACCGAGAGCGTGTAGCCGTTGCGGTTCTGGCGCGAGGCGTGCGACAGGTCGATGAAATCCGCCAGCGCCGTCAGCCTTTCGCGCACTTCGGCCAGTTCCTCGACGGACCGGACCGCGCGGTTGGCGATCTCGCGCAGGCGGCTGGCCGAGGTCTTGGGAAAGATCGGCGTCTTCATCTGCGGCAGGGAGGTCAGCGCATCGGTCAGCGGCCCGACATGACGGCGCAGCTTGATGGTCTTGCGGCGCATCGCGGCCAGATCGGGCAGGACCCGGGAGCCGCCGTCATAGACGCGGTCCTCGTAGTCGTCGGTCGCCTCGCTCAGCGCGACCGAAACCTCCTCGATCCGTTCGATCAGCCCGTCGGCCAGCCGGATCAGGAACTCGGCCGGGTTTGGCGGCGCGTTGCCGCCTTCGATGGCCCGGCGCAGATCATCGACCGCGAAGATCCGCCGCCGGCGCACGGTCACCAGAAGGCTCGGTGTGACCCAGAGGCGCAGCGCCACCATGTCGGCGACATCGGCGCCGGCATTGAGGTTGACGCCCCGGAGCGACAGCACCAGCCCCTCGTCATGCAGGTCGGCGCGCGGGCGGGTCTCGCGCGCCAGCAGGCTGCGGGTGGCGATATGGGGCAGGTTGGCCTCGCACCAGGCGGGCAGGGCCGGATCGTCAAGGTCGAGATGCAGCCAGCGATAGCCCGGGCCCTGCGGCTGGTCGCAATCCTCGAGCGGGCGCGCCGCACCGTCGGGCGCGATGTCGAAGGCGCAAAGCGGGGTAAGGCGGGCCTGGGTCATGCGCGTCTCCTGGGGCCGGTCGCGGGGCCGGCGCGCCCTTGACTAGCACGGGCCGCGAACCGCGCCAATCGTCGCGCCCCGTGTCAGGCGCGCCCCGTGTCAGGCGCGCCCCGTGTCAGGCGCGCCCCGGGTCA
>CAUJIU010000166.1 GCA_963205075.1 Pseudomonadota bacterium
GGCTCGGTCGAGACCAAGCTGCACTGATCCGGCGTTCAGACCCAGACACGGCGGCCCCGGAACATCCGTTCCGGGGCCGGTTTCGTTTCAGCGCTTGCCGCGCCCCAGTTCGTGAACGAGCCGCATTCGGGCGATGTCGTCGTTTCGCACCGCGTTCTGGTGGTCGCGCAGCGCGGTCTCGATGAAGTCCATGTGCCGCCCGACCGCCGCGCGCGCGCCGGCCGGGTCGCGCGCCTGAAGCGCGGTGTTGATGGCCCGGTGCTGGTCCAGCAGACTGTCACGGGTCATGCGCTGGCGGAACATGATCTGGCGATTGTAGAACACGCCCTCGCGCAGCAGTTCATACATCGAGCGCATCATGTGCAGCATGATGACATTGTGGCTGGCCTCGATGATGGCGAGGTGAAAGTCGGCGTCAAGCCGCGCCTCGTCCTCGGGATTGCGCAACCGATGGGCGGCTTCCATCCTGGCAAAGACCGCGGCAATTACCGACAGATCGGTGTCCGAGGCGTATTGCGCCGCCCTTTCGGCGGCCAGACCTTCCATGTCGCGCCGGAAGGCGATGTAGTCGAACACCGCCTCGACATGGGTCGAGAACAGCTTGACCAGCGCCGGTGAAAACGCCGAGCCCAGCACATCGGCCACATAGACCCCGGCCCCCGCCCGGCTGGCCAGCAGCCCCATGGATTGCAGATCGGCTATCGCCTCGCGCAGCGACGGGCGCGAGACGCCCAGGCGTTCGGCCAGATCGCGTTCGGCGGGCAGCCGTTCGCCCGCGCGCAGGATGCCGCGCAGGATCAGGCTTTCGATCTGGCGCACCACGCCGGATGACAGGCGCTCGGGGGTGATCTTTTCAAAGGGCATTCAGGTTTCCGCCTCGATTGGTCAAGTCTTATGACCAGCGCGGCCATTACTCAATGCCAACGAAAAAGGGGCCGCGCAGGACGCGCGACCCCCTCCTGCTCTGAACCCTGGCCCGATCAGCCGTTGGGCGTGATCACGATCTCGACCCGGCGGTTGCGGGCGCGGCCGTCGGCGGTCTGGTTGGAGGCGATGGGCGCATCCTCGCCCCGCCCGATGGCGCGGATCCGGTAGGAGGCCACGCCGCCGTTGATCAGCACCGAGGCCACGGCCTGCGCGCGGCGCTGGCTGAGGTCAAGGTTATAGGCCGCCGCGCCGACGTTGTCGGTATGGCCGATGACGTTGACGGTGGTGTTGGGATAGCGGTTGAGGCTGCCCGCCAGCGTGTAGAGATCGCTCTGCAACCCGCCCGACAGGGTGGTCGAGTCGGTGGCAAAGAGGATGTCCTGCGGCATGGTGACGATCAGCTGTTCGCCGTTGTTGACGATGCCGACATTGGGGCCCATCTGCTGGCGCAGTTCCGCCTCCTGGCGGTCCAGCGCCTGGCCACCGATGGCACCAAGGCTGCCGCCGACAATGGCGCCGACCACCGCGCCGCGGCGGCGTTCGGCAGCGGTATCGCCCGCGGCGATGCCGACCAGGGCGCCCAGGCCCGCGCCGATGGCGGCGCCGGATTCGGTGTTGTGGTTGGGGTTGTCGGGGTTGGTCATCTCACAGCCCGAAAGCGCCAGCACGGCGGCCGCGGCGAGGGTGAGGGAAATCTTGGCAAGGGTCATCGAAATATCCATGGTCTGGGGGGTGCGAACGCGAGGGTTCGCCAATCACGCAGCACCTTATCAGAGGTTGGGCGCTGATATTCAATAACAGCTGCTTGATGGGCGATTTCCCGCCGCTCAGGCTTCGGCGCGGGCCGACTCCCAGGCCAGGAGCGCCCGTTTCACCGGCAGGCCCCAGTGATAGCCGCCCAGCCCGCCCGACTTGCGCAGGGCCCGGTGGCAGGGGATCAGCCAGCTGACCGGGTTGCGCCCTACCGCCGTGCCCACCGCCCGCACCGCGCGCGGATGGCCGATGGCCCCGGCAATCTCGGAATAGGTCGTGACCTGACCCGAAGGGATGTTCAGCAGCGCCTCCCAGACCTTGATCTGGAACGGCGCGCCGATCAGGTGCAACCTCGCCTCGCCCTGCATGGCCAGCGCCGCATCGACCCAATGAGCCATCGCGCCCGGATCCTGGACGAATTCCGCCTTGGGCCAGCGCGCCGCCAGATCATCATAGGCCGCCTCGGTGCCGGTCTCGGCGCTGAAGCCCAGCCCGCAGAGGCCGCGATCGGTGCCCATGGCGATGGCGGGGCCGAAGGGCGTCTCGAAGCTGCCCCAGGCGATCTTCAGCCCTTCGCCGTGGCGGGCAAACTCGCCGGGGCTCATCGCCTCCCAGCGCAGGAACAGGTCATGCAGCCGCCCGCCGCCCGACAGGCCCACCGCATCGGCGGTGGCCAGCGTGGTGAAGCGGTCGCGAAGCAGCGCCTTGGCATGGCCCAGCGCCAGATATTGCTGGTAACGCTTGGGCGAGACCCCGACCCAGCGCGAGAAGACGCGCTGGAAATGCGGGCCGGACATGTTCATCCGCGCCGCGAGCTCGTCAAGCGACAGGGGGGTGTCGGGCTGCGCGTCGATCTCGTCGATGGCGCGGCGCATGACATTGAAGTGGTAGCGGTCATCGTGTTCCATGACGCCAACCTAGTGCCCCCCGCCCGGCACCGCGACCCGGATTTTGCGCCAAGTGAGTGCTTGCCCGAACCGGGCGCTGCGGGCATATGAAAGCATGGCCCGACAACTCGATTATTCCACCATGCACGAGATCTTCAGCCGCTTTCAGGCGGCCGAGGCCGAGCCCCGGGGCGAACTGGAGCATGTGAACGCCTACACGCTGCTGGTGGCGGTGGCGCTGTCGGCGCAGGCCACTGACGTTGGTGTCAACAAGGCCACGCGGGCACTGTTCAAGCTGGCCGACACGCCGCAGAAGATGCTCGATCTGGGCGAGGACCGGCTGATCGAACATATCAAGACCATCGGCCTCTTTCGCAACAAGGCGCGCAACGTCATGCGCCTGAGCCGGATCCTGGTCGAGGATTACGGCGGCGAGGTGCCCTCGTCGCGCGCGGCGCTGCAATCGCTGCCCGGCGTCGGGCGCAAGACCGCCAATGTGGTGCTGAACATGTGGTGGCACCTGCCCGCCCAGGCGGTCGACACCCATATCTTCCGGGTCGGCAACCGCAGCGGCATCGCCCCCGGCAAGACCGTCGACGCGGTCGAAAGGGCGATCGAGGACAACGTGCCCGCGCCGTTCCAGCGCCATGCCCATCACTGGCTGATCCTGCATGGCCGCTACACCTGCCTGGCCCGCAAACCCAGATGTGCAGCCTGCCTGATCGGCGACCTGTGCGCCTATGAGGACAAGTTCGAATGAAGAAATACAGCGCCGTCGGGATCGGCAATGCCATCGTCGATGTGTTTACCCAGGCCGACGATTCATTCCTCGAGATGATGGGGATCGAGAAGGGCATCATGCAGCTGGTCGAGCGCGACCGGGGCGAGGTGCTCTATGCCGCGATGGAAAACCGGGTGCAGGCGCCGGGCGGATCGGTGGCCAATACCGTGGCCGGGCTGGGCCTGCTGGGCCTCGACACCGCCTTCATCGGGCGGGTGCATGACGATGTGCTGGGGCGGTTTTATGCCCGTTCGATGGCGCAGAACGGCACCGATTTCGTCAACCCGCCGGTGCCGGGGGGCGAGCTGCCGACCTCACGCTCGATGATCTTCGTCTCGCCCGATGGCGAAAGGTCGATGAACACCTATCTGGGCATCTCGTCCGAACTGGGCGCCGACGATGTCTCCGACGAGGTGGCGGGCGATTGCGAGATCCTGTTTCTTGAGGGCTATCTCTACGACAAGCCCAAGGGCAA
>CAUJIU010000167.1 GCA_963205075.1 Pseudomonadota bacterium
GATCGCCCGCATCCCGGCGCTGTTGCCGCAAGGCCGGGTCCGGATCGACGCGCCAACCTACAACGAACACGCGGCGGCATTCGAGTCAGGCGGCTGGACCGCTGACCATACCCGGCCCAAGGCGCGGGTGGTGGTCCATCCCAACAACCCTACCGGCACGTTCTGGGATGGCACGGACATCGACCCGGACCTCGGGTTCCTGGTCATCGACGAGAGCTTCTGCGACATCGCCCCTGACCGCAGCCTGATCCGGCTGGCCGGTCAGCCGGGGGTCATCGTGCTGAAAAGCTTCGGCAAATTCTGGGGCCTTGCCGGGATGCGCCTGGGGTTCGCCTTTGGCGACCCGGCGCTGGTGGGCCGTCTGGCGGAGCATATTGGTCCCTGGGCCGTCTCCGGCCCGGCGCTGGTCACCGGGGCAAAGGCGCTCGGCGATCTGGCCTGGGCTGCGCAGACCCGGCTGCGCCTTGCCCAGGACGCCGCGCGGCTCGACCAGCTGATCTGCGGCAAGGGCGCGCAGGTCGTCGGCGGCACCGACCTGTTCCGGCTCTACGATGTCGGCGACGCCGCGCGCTGGCAGGACCGGCTGGCAGAGCGGCGGGTGCTTGGGCGGGTCTTTCCCTATTCGGACCGCTGGCTGCGGCTTGGTCTGCCGCATCCGGGCGCATGGGACCGGCTGGAGGCCGTGCTGTGACCACCGCGCTGGCGCTGGTTCTGGCGCTGGGCTTCGATGCCCTGACCGGCGAGCCGAAGGCTTTGTGGAGCCGGGTGCCGCATCCGGCGGTGCTGATGGGACGGCTGATCGGCTGGTGCGACCGGCGCTTCAACACCGGCAGCGCCCGGCGGCTGCGCGGGGCCGCGGTCATCGCGTTCCTAGTGCTGGCGGCGGGTGCGACCGGCGCGGCGCTGACGCTGCTGCCGGGCTGGGTGGCCGAGGTCGTCATCTGCGCCGTGCTGCTGGCGCAGCGGTCGCTGGCCGACCATGTCGCCGCCGTCGCCGGTGGCCTGCGGCAATCGACCAAACAGGGGCGGGCCGCGGTGGCGATGATCGTGAGCCGCGACACCGCCACGATGGAGCCGCCCGCCATCGCCCGTTCAGCCATCGAGAGCGGCTCCGAGAACCTCTCGGACGGGGTCATCGCGCCGGCTTTCTGGTTCCTGATTGCCGGGCTGCCGGGCCTGCTGGTCTACAAGCTGGTCAACACCGCCGATTCGATGATCGGCTACCGCACCCCGCGCCATGAGGCCTTCGGCTGGGCCGCCGCCCGGCTCGACGATCTTCTCAACCTTGTCCCCGCCCGCCTCACCGCCGCGCTGATCCGTGCCGTCAGCCCGCACCGGCCCGGCTGGCGCCAGATCGCCGCCGATGCGGCGCTGCACCGCTCGCCCAATGCCGGCTGGCCCGAGGCCGCCATGGCCCATGGCATCGGCGTGGCGCTGGCCGGGCCGCGCAGCTATCACGGCGAGATGCGCGATTTTCCCTTCGTCAATCCGGGCGGCGCCAAAGAAATCGGACCGGCCGAGATTACCCTTGCGGTCGCGGTCATGTGGCGGGCCTGGGCGCTGTTTGTGGCGCTGATGGCGGGCGCGGCGCTGCTGTTGTGGTTGCTCTGACCGCTGGCGCTGCTAGGCTCGCCCGAACGCAGATAGGACGAGGACCGCGATGCGACTGATCCTGACACTGGCCGCCACCCTGACCGCCTCGACCGCGCTGGCGCAGGGATGCGGCGGCACTTTCGGCGACTTCCTGGGCGGCCTGCGCGCCGAGGCCATCGCCGCGGGCCATGACGCGGCCACCGTGGACGGATTTCTCTCCGGGGTCGCGCAGGACCAGTCGGTGCTGAACGCCGACCGGCGGCAGGGCTACTTCCAGAAGGATTTCATCGAGTTCAGCCGCGCCCTGATCTCGCAGAACCGCATCGACAACGCCGCCGTCTATGGCAACCGCTTCGACGCGGTGTTCGACCGGATCGAGCAGCAGCACGGCATTCCGCGCGGCGTGCTCCTGGCCTTCTGGGCCTTCGAGACCGATTTCGGGCAGGTGCAGGGCGATTTCAACACGCTCAACGCGCTGGTGACACTGGCCCATGACTGCCGCCGCCCGGAACTGTTCCGCCCGCAGGTGCTGGCCGCGCTCGAACTCTACGCGCGGGGCGATTTCAACCCACGCACCACCACCGGAGCCTGGGCGGGCGAGATCGGGCAGGTGCAGATGCTGCCGCGCGACATCCTTGAAAACGGCGTCGATGGCGACGGCGACGGGCATGTCGACCTCAAGGGCTCGTCGCCCGATGCGCTGATGTCGGGGGCGCGGATGCTGGCGGGTCTCGGCTGGCGCGCCAACGAGCCCTGGCTGCAGGAAATCACCGTCCCCTCCGACCTCGACTGGAGCCTGACCGGCCTCAACCACACCAAGTCCGTGGCGGAATGGCAGCGGCTGGGGATTGCCGCGCGGGGCGGCCAGCTGGGGCCTGCGCGGCTGGAAGCATCGGTGCTGCTGCCTGTCGGGCGCAAGGGCCCGGCCTTTCTGGCCTATCCCAATTTCAGCGTCTATTTCGAGTGGAACAAGTCGATGGTCTACGTGACCACCGCCGCCTATTTCGCCACCCGCGTCATGGGCGCCCCGGTCTATGACGCGGGCAATCCCGATCCGACGCTGAGCGGCGACGAAATCCAGACCCTGCAACAGCGGTTGCAGGCGCGCGGCCACGACGTTGGCGGGATCGACGGCATCCTGGGCGAGAAAACCCGCGAGGCGGTCCAGACCGAGCAGGAACGTCTTGGCCTGCCCGCCGACGCCTGGCCGACCCGCGACCTGTTGTCGAGGCTCTGAGATGGCCGGACATGTCACCAAGTCCGAACTCGACGCCGGCCTTGCCCATGTGCTGGCCGCGCCCAAGGATCATGGGCCGATCGACAGCCTGTGCTTTCGCCCCGGCTTCAATCAGCGGCAATTCCCCGACCAACTGCACCTGACAACCGCCGCTGGCGTGCCCGGCGAGCGCTGGCTGACCCAGCCCTGGCTGCGCAGCGCCGATGGCAGCCCGCATCCGGGCATCCAGGTCTCGATCCTGCCGCGCCGGGTCGCCGATCTGGTCTGGCGCGACCGCGCCGCGCAGCCGCACCCCGGCGATACGATCATCGCCGATCTCGACCTGACCGAGGCCAACCTGCCGGTGGGCAGCACCATCCGCGCCGGCACCGCGCTGTTGCAGGTGTCAGACGTGTTCAACGATGCCTGCGTCAAGTGGAAGGTGCGCTACGGCGCCGAGGCCAAGGACTGGATCACCGCGCCCGGCCATCCGCCCCTGCGCCTGCGCGGCGCGCTTTGCGCCATCATCGAGGATGGCACCGTCAGCCTGTCCGACCGGCTCGAGGTGGTTTCGCGCGGCTGAGGTCAGGCGACCATCGCCGCCGCCTTCTTGAGATCGACCGAGACCAGCTGGCTGACGCCCGGCTCGCCCATCGTCACCCCGAACAGGCGGTCCATCCGGCTCATGGTCACCGCATGGTGGGTGATGATGAGAAAGCGGGTCTCGGTGCGGCGGGCCATCTCGTCCAGCAGGTCGCAAAAGCGGGTGACATTGGCATCGTCTAGCGGCGCATCGACCTCGTCGAGCACGCAGATCGGCGCCGGATTGGCCAGGAACACCGCGAATATCAGCGCCAGCGCCGTCAGCGTCTGCTCGCCCCCCGACAACAGCGACAAGGTCGAAAGCTTCTTGCCCGGCGGCTGGCACATGATCTCGAGGCCGGCCTCAAGCGGATCATCGCTTTCGACCAGCACCAGTTCGGCCTCGCCACCGCCAAACAGATGCTTGAACAGCACCGAGAAATTCTGGTTCACCTGCTCGAAGGCGGTCAGGAGCCTTTCGCGCCCTTCGCGGTTGAGCCCGGCAATGCCCGAGCGCAGCGCCTTGATCGCCTCCTCCAGGTCGGTCTTTTCGGTGATCAGGCTGTCATGCTCGGTCTGGACCTCGCGCGCGTCTTCTTCGGCGCGCAGGTTGACCGCGCCCAGCGCGTCGCGCTGGCGCTTGAGCATGTTGACCTCGGCCTCGACCTTTTCGGCATCGGGCATGTCGTCCGGGTCGCCGCCCAGCACCTCCAGCAGGCCCTCGGGCGTCAGGTCCTGCGCCTCCATGATCCGCTCGGCGGCAAAGCTCACCGCGTCGCGCGCCGCCTCGGCCCGTGCCTCGGACCGGGCGCGGGCCTCGCGGGCTTCCGAGGCCACCCGCTCGCCGTCGCGCTCCTGCGCCTGCGCCTCGCGCAGCAGCGTCTCTGCGCTGGCCAGCGCGTCGGCGGCCTTGCGGCGGCGGGTCTCGGCCTCGTCGATGGCGCGCGCCAGTTCAGACCGCCGGGCGGCGATCTCGGCCGGAGCGGCGGCGGCCTCGCTCAACTCGGCTTCCGAGGCCGCCTTGCGCTCGGCCAGTTCGGTCGAGCGCCTGGCCGCCGTTTCCAGCCGGTGCTTCCAGCCGCTGATCTCCTTGGTGACCTCTTGCGCCCGGCGCAACCGCGCCTCGCCCTCGCGGCGCAACTCGTCATGGGCGGTCCGGGCCGAGATCATGGCGATCCGCGCCGCCTCCACCCCGGTGCGCACCTCCTCGACTGTGGCGCGCGCCGCCTCGAGATCGCCCAGTTCCGCTGCGGCAGCGGTCGCCTCGGCCAGCGCCCTGCGCGCGGCTGCGGTATCCTCGTCATAGCGGGCAACCGCCAGCGCCGAGGAATCGCGCCGCCCCTCGGCCAGGTTGCGATCCGCCTCGGCCCGGCTCAGCGCCCGGTTGGCCTCGCCCACCATCCGGTCGGCCTCGCGCCGGGCCAGCCGCGCCGCCTGATCGGCGGCGGTCAGCTCGGCCAGCCTGCGCGTCAGCGTCTCATGCGCCAGCGTCGCCCCCTGCGCGCGGGCCGCGGCCTCCTCCAGGTCGCGCTTCAACTCCACCAGCCGGTTGAGCTGCTGCAGCCGCAAGGCCGCGGCCGATGGCGCATCCTCGGCCGCCGCGCGCAAGCCGTCCCAGCGCCACAGATCGCCCTCGATGCTGACCAGCCGCTGCCCCGGCAACAGGCGCGCCTGCAAGCGCGCGCCCTCGCCCCGGTCCGCCACCAGCCCGACCTGCGCCATCCGCCGTGCCAGAACCGGCGGCACGGTGACGTGAGCGCTCAGCGCGCTGACCCCGCCCGGCAGTTCCTGCGCCACCGCATAGGCCGGCAACCCGGCCCAGCCCGAGCGCCCGTCGCCGCCGATCTCGGGGGCCCGCAGGTCATCGGCCAATGCCGCGCCCAGCGCCTTTTCGTAACCGCCCTCGACGCGCAGCAGGTCCATGACCTGCCCGCCCTCGCGGGTGTCGCGGTCCACCAGCCGGGCCAATGCGGCCACTTCGGCGCGCAGGGCACTGGCCTCGCCCTCGCCCTCCGACCGCAGCGCCCGCGCCTCGGCCTCGCGCGCCTGCACGTCGGCGCGCGCCGCCTCGGCCTGCGCCAGCGCCGTCTCGGCCGCCTGCGCCGCGGCCACGGCCTGCGCCTCGGCCAGACCCGCCGCCCGGTGCGCCTCGTCTGCCTGGGCCAGGGCGGCACCGGCCTCGCGCTGCGCGGCCCGCGCCTTGTCGGCCCCGGTCTCCGAGGTCTGCAAGGTCTTGCGGTGGTCGTCGATCAAGCGCTGCGCCGACTGGTGTCGCGCCGCCAGCCGCGCCATATCCTCGGTGACCTGGCTCAGCCCGGCCTCCCGGTCCTGCAACCCGGCCGCGGCCGCACGGGCCCTGGCCTGCGTCGCTTCCAGCCGGTCCTCATGCCCCTCGCCGGCGCGCGTCAGCTCGCGCGCCTCCCAATCCAGCCGGGCGATGGTCTCGTCGGCATCCTTGTTGAGCCCCGCCTCGCGCTCGATGTCGCGGGCCAGCTGCCCGATGCGCTGGGTCAGGACGGCGATGGTGTCGCGCAGCCGGGCCTCCTCGTCGGCGAGCGTGTCGCGCTGCACATGCAGCCGCTGCACCACCGCCGCGGCGATGGCCTCCTCCTCGCGCCGTGGCGGCACCGCGTCCTCGGCCCCGGCGCGCGCCCGGGCGGCGGCCCGCGCCGAAGCCTCGGTCTGGGCCGCGCCCAAGGTGCGCTCGCGCAGCTGCGCCTCGGCCTCCGAGCGCGCCTCGTCAGCCTCCTTCCAGCGGCGGAACAGCAGCATCCCTTCCGAGCGCCGCAAAGCCACCCCGATCTCGCGATAGCGCGCCGCCTGCCGCGCCTGCCGGGCCAGTTGCTGCAACTGCTGCGCCAGCTGCTCGACCAGATCGTCGACCCGCGTCAGGTTCTGCTCGGCGCCGCGCAGCTTCAGCTCGGCCTCGTGGCGCCGCTGATAGAGGCCCGATATCCCCGCCGCCTCCTCCAGGATGCGCCGCCGCGCCTTGGGGCGAGAGTTGATCAGCTCGGCGATCATCCCCTGCCGCACCAGCGCCGGCGAATGCGCCCCGGTCGAGGCATCGGCGAACAGCATCTGCACGTCGCGCGCCCGCACCTCGCGCGCGCCCACCTTGTAGGCCGAGCCCGCTTCGCGGGTGATGCGGCGGACGATCTCCAGATGATCGGCATCGTTGAAACCCGCCGGCGCCAGCCGCTCGCCATTGTCGATATGCAGGGCCACCTCGGCATAGTTGCGCGCCGGACGGCTGGCGGCGCCGGCAAAGATCACGTCCTCCATGCCGTCGCCGCGCATGGCGGTCGGGCGGTTCTCGCCCATCACCCAGCGCAAAGCCTCCAGCAGATTGGACTTGCCACAGCCATTGGGCCCGACGACCCCGGTCAGACCATCGGCGATGATCAGGTCGGTCGGATCGACGAAGCTCTTGAAGCCGTTCAGTCGCAATCGCGTGAAGCGCAAGTGTCAGGTCCCGATGATTCCGCTCAGATGCCGAGTTTGGCGGCCCAGGGGCGGCCAAGTCAACGCCACCCCCACCGCATCTGGGCGCGATCCCCTCCTTATCCACAAGATATTGCCCCTGATCGGCCCTCCGGCCCCTTCATTTTGGCACAAATACCTCCGCCGGAGGCATTCGACCTGCGCCCAGCGCAGGGCGAACGCCGCTCTGGCCACCGGCCATGTCGGTTTCGGCCTTGACGCCCCCCCGCCCGGGCCGTCACAACAGGGGGGCAAGGTTCCCCGCACGGCGTGCAAAGCACAAAGGGGATCAAACGGGAATGCGGTCGGGGCCGATCCAGTCAGGAGGCCCGATGCCGCAGCCGCCCCCGCGACTGTATGCGGCGAGCGCCCCTCTGAATGCCACTGGTCACCGGACCGGGAAGGCGGAAGGGCGCAGCGACCCGCAAGCCAGGAGACCGGCCCTGCGACGTGCAACCAAACCCCGTCGGGTGTGACGGGACAGGAGATGACAAATGATCCAAGCCATCGCTCAGGGCCGCGCCCGGACCGACCTTCTCTCGATTGCCGCCGCCGCCTTCATCGGGCTCGGCCTGATCTTCGCCGCCGGCTTCAGCCACGCGCAGGCCATGCATGACGTGTCGCACGATACCCGTCACGCCGCCGCCTTTCCCTGCCACTGACGCCGCCCGGCTGATCACGTCATGACCCGCAAATTGCTGTCCAGCGCCCTGTTCGCCGGGCTCGCCGGAGGCATTGCCGCCACCGTCCTGCAACTGTTCTTCGTGGTTCCGCTGCTGCTCGAGGGCGAGCTGTACGAGTCCGGGGCGCGCGTGCATTTCAGCGCCTCCGGCTCGCCGCAGTCGGTCGCCGAAGCACCCTCGGTCTGGCTGGAGCCGATGCGCCACATCGGCACCTTCGGCATGAACCTCGTGACCTTCGCGGGCTTTGCCTTCGTGATGGTGGCGGGCTTCGCGCTGGCCGAGCGCCAGGGCAAGCGCATCGATGCCCGCAGCGGCGCCATCTGGGGCATCTGCGGCTTTCTGGCGGTGCAGCTGGCCCCCGCCTTAGGCCTGCCGCCGGAACTGCCCGGAACCATCGCCGCCGATCTGGCCTCGCGTCAGACCTGGTGGCTGGGCACGGTTGGCGCAACGCTCGTGGGTCTGGGGCTGCTGGGCTATGCCAGGGCGCCGGTGCTTCTGGGTCTGGGCGTGCTGCTGATCGCGGCGCCACAGCTGATCGGGGCGCCGCGGCTCGACACCTATTTCGGGGTCGCCGCCCCGGAACTGGCGGCGCATTTCGTGACCCGGGCACTGGGCACCGCTGCGGTGGCATGGGCCATCCTCGGCGCGGTCGCAGGCGCGATCTGGTCGGCGTCCGACTAGGCCGGCAGCCGGCCCACCAGCCGGAACCGCAGCTCGCCGCAGGGGCGCGCGTCGGTGACGATCCCGTCCGCCGCCGCCGCGTAGAGCCCGGCAAAGGTGACAAGCTCGTCCAGCTGGCCCTCGGGGTCGACGCCAGCGAACAGATAGGCGGCCTTGCCCTCGGCCCGGAACGACACGGTGACCGGCCGGGAGCAGACGATCATGCAATCGGTCGTCCGCACCTCGGCACGCGCGCCCAGCGCGCCCCGCAGCCGTTCGGCCAGGGCCGCCCCCGGCGCCGCGCCATCAGCGGTCCGGCAGCCCGCGCAGATGGTGATCCGATCCGCCATCGCTTTCCTTTCCGGCCGGTTTCGGCCAAACCAGACTCAACCCAACGGAGCCCGCCATGTCCGCCAAGATACCCGCCACCATCGTCACCGGCTTTCTCGGCGCCGGCAAGACCACGCTGATCCGCCACCTGCTGCAAAACGCCAACGGCCGCAAGATCGCGCTCATCATCAACGAGTTCGGGGATCTGGGCGTGGATGGCGATATCCTGCGCGGCTGCGGCGCGGAGGCCTGCACCGAGGATGACATCGTCGAGCTGTCCAACGGCTGCATCTGCTGCACCGTGGCCGAGGATTTCATCCCGACGATGGAGGCGCTGCTCGCCCGCGACAACCGCCCCGATCACATCGTGATCGAAACCTCCGGGCTGGCGCTGCCGCAGCCTCTGGTGCGTGCCTTCAACTGGCCCGCGATCTCGACCCGCGTGACCGTCGATGGCGTCATCACCGTGGTCGACGCCCGCGCGGTCAGGGACGGCCGCTTTGCCCATGACGTGGCCGCCGTCGACGCCCAGCGCGCCAGCGACGAGAACCTCGACCACGAGACGCCCCTGTCGGAGCTGTTCGACGACCAGATCGCCTGCGCCGACCTGATCGTGCTCAACAAGTCGGACCTGCTCACGGCGGGCGAGCTGACCGAGCTTTCCGCCAGCCTCGCCGCCGAGGCCCGCGACGGCGTCCGCCTGCTCAACTCGTCCATGGGCGTCCTGCCCGTCGATGTGGTGCTGGGCCAGAAAGCCGGCGCCGAGGCCGATCTCGAAAGCCGCCACGAAGTGCATCACCATCACCACCACGATGACGACGAGGATGACGGGGACGATCACCACCACGACCACGGGCATGACGAGTTCGAAAGCTTCGTGGTGACCCGGCCCGAAATCACCGACCCCAAGGCCTTCGCCGAACAGGTCGCCGCCACCATCCGCGACCATGACATCCTGCGGCTCAAGGGCTTTGTCGCCGTCGCGGGCAAGCCGCTGCGCCTGACGCTGCAAGCGGTCGGGCCGCGCATCGACAGCTACTATGACCAGCCCTTCGACGGCCCGCGCCTCACCCGGCTGGTGGTGATCGGCGAGGCCGGCCTCGACCGCGCGGCAATCACCGCCGCGCTGGCCGCATGATCATCGTCGAGCCCGCCGACCCGCGCGCGCCGCCGGTGGCGGCGCTGCTTGGGCAAAGCCATGCGCTGATGCAGAGCCTGTTTCCGCCGGAAGAGAATTTCTTCCTGTCGATCGACGATCTCTGCCAGCCGCATATCCGCTTCTTCGCCGCCCGCGAGGGCGAGGCGGTTCTGGGCACCGGCGGGCTGGCCCTGCGCGACGGCTATGGCGAGATCAAGTCGATGTTCGTCGATGCGTCCGCGCGCGGCCGCGGCGTGGGCGATGCCCTCATGCGCCAGATCATCGACTGCGCCCGCGCCGAAAACCTGCCGAAGCTCAAGCTGGAAACCGGCACCGTCCTGCACGCCGCCCACCGGCTTTATGAGCGGCACGGTTTCCGCCGCTGCGGCCCGTTCGGAGACTATGCCGAAGCGCCGTCGAGCCTGTTCATGGAACTGCCGCTATGCGCGGACTAGGCGTCCTTCTTGGCAGCCTCGGCTGCCGCCTTGAGCCGCGCCAGCAGTTCGGCCTTGTCGGGCCGCTGCCCGAAGGGCTTCTTGCTGGTGCCGGGCGCGTTGTGCTCGGCATGGCGCGGTTCACGTTTGCCGCCTTTGGGAGTGCCAGATTTGCCGTAGTTCATCGGATCGTCCTTTCCGGGCCTGCAAGCCCTGCAAATCGCATGCGCGGCGCCCGGGCGCAAGGCGGCCTGTGATGCATCTGCTGGCGGCAACCCCCGGCGCCATCGAGGATGGCAAGGACCCGGTCGATCTCGGCCAGACCCCTGCCGACCTCGTGGTGATCTCGGCCGCCGACAGTGAACTTGCCGCGCTGTCGCAGGCGCGCGCCGCCATGTCGGACCCGCCCGGCCTGCGGCTGGCAAGCCTTATGCACCTGCAACATCCGATGACGGTCGACCTGCATCTGGATGCCTGCGCCACCCGCTCGCGCCTGGTGATCGCCCGGGTTCTGGGCGGCGCCGGCTACTGGAAATACGGGCTGGAGCAATATGCGGCCCGCCTGCACGAGGCGCGCGTGCCCTTCGCCGCGCTGCCCGGCGATGACAAGCCTGACGCCGATCTGCGCCGCCTCTCGACCGTCGCGGACGCCGATTATGACGCGCTGTGGTCCTTGCTCGTCGAGGGCGGCCCGCAGAATGCCACCGGTTTCCTGCGCCATGCCCGGGCGATGCTGGCGGACCAGCCGCGCCCCGCCGCCGCCGCCCCGCTGTTGCGCGCCGGTCTCTACTGGCCGGGCGAGGTGGCAAGCGACCTAGCCGCGTTGCGCAAGCACTGGCAGGAGCGCGCGCCGGTGGTGCCGATCGTGTTCTACCGCGCGCTGGTGCAGGGCGCGGGGCTGGCCCCGATCAACCAGCTGGTCAAGGCGCTGCTGCGCGCCGGGCTCAACCCGATGCCGGTCTATGTCGCCTCGCTCAAGGACCAGCTCTCCGCCGCCACGCTGGAAGCCCTGTTTACCGCCGCGCCGCCGGCGGTGATCATCAACTGCACCTCCTTCGCGGTCGGCTCGCCGCATGACGGCGACGAGGCCGGGTCAAACCCGCTCGCCAGCGCCGCCGCCAACCGCGCGCCGGTGCTGCAGGCCATCCTCTCGGGCGGCACGGAAGCAAGCTGGGCCGGGGGTCTCTCCGGCCTCTCGGCGCGCGACATCGCCATGAACATCGCCCTGCCCGAAGTCGATGGCCGCATCATCACGCGGGCCATCAGCTTCAAGGGCGAGGCCTATTTCGACGACGCCACCCAATGCCCGATCGCCACCCATCAGGCCCATGGCGACCGGATCGATTTCGTGGCGCGCCTCGCCGCCAGCTGGGCCCGCCTGCGCCAGACCCCGCCATCCGCGCGCCGTATCGGCCTGATCCTCGCCAACTACCCCAACAAGGATGGCCGGCTGGCCAATGGCGTCGGGCTCGACACGCCCGCCGCCACCGCCGAAGCCCTCGCGCAGCTGCGCGCGGCCGGCTACGTCACCGGCGGGCCCACCCCCGATGCCGAGGCCCTGATGCAGCGCCTCATGGCCGGGCCGACCAACTGGCTGACCGACCGCGCCGAACGCCGGGGCGGCGAGGTGCTGCCACTGTCTGTCTACAAGAAACACTTTGACGCTCTGCCCTGGGAGGTCAAAGATCAAATCACCACACGTTGGGGCCCGCCCGAGTCCGATCCCTTCATTTTGGCACAAATACCTGCGCCGCAGGCAACCGCCGAAGGCGGTTTCGCGCTTTCGATCCACCGCCACGGCAACGTCGTGGTGGGCCTGCAACCGGCGCGCGGCTACAATATCGACCCGACCGAGACCTACCATTCGCCCGACCTGGTCCCGCCGCACAACTACCTGGCCTTCTACTTCTGGCTTCGCCACCACTTCGGCGCCGCCGCGCTGGTGCATATGGGCAAGCATGGCAATCTCGAATGGCTGCCCGGCAAGTCGGTGGCGCTGTCGCAGACCTGCTGGCCGGAAATCGTGCTCGGGGCGGTGCCGCATGTCTACCCCTTCATCGTCAACGACCCCGGCGAGGGCACCCAGGCCAAGCGGCGCGCGCATGCGGTCATCATCGACCATCTGACGCCGCCGCTGACCCGGGCCGAAAGCTACGGCCCCCTGCGCGATCTCGAGGCGCTGGTCGACGAGTATTACGAGGCCGCCGGGGTCGATCCGCGCCGGATCCAGCACCTGCGGCGCGAGATCCTGTCGCTGTCGCAAAGCACCGGGCTGGCCGAGGATGCCGGCCTGACCGGCGAGGGCGACACCGACCTCGCCCGCCTCGATGCCTATCTCTGCGAGTTGAAGGAGGCGCAGATCCGTGACGGGCTGCATATCTTCGGCCTCTCGCCCCGGGGCCGCCTCGACCGTGATCTGGCCATCGCGCTGGCCCGGGTGCCGCGCGGGTCAGGCAAGGGGGGCGATGCCTCGCTCCTGCGCGCCATGGCCGACGATCTGGGGCTTGGCTTCGATCCGCTCGCCGCCGACCTGGCCGCGCCCTGGGCCGGTCCCCGCCCCGACAGCCTGAGCGGCCCCGACCCCTGGCGCAGCACCGGCGACACCGTCGAACGCCTTGAACTCCTCGCGCAGCGGCTGGTCGATGCCGAGACCGCGCCGCCCGGCCCCGCCAGCGCCGCCGTTCTCGACCAGATCACCACCCGCCTGCGCCCGGCCATCGCCGCCTGCGGCCCGGCCGTGATGCAGGGCCTGCTCGATGCTCTGGACGGTCGCGCGGTCGCGCCCGGGCCG
>CAUJIU010000168.1 GCA_963205075.1 Pseudomonadota bacterium
ACGTCGAGATCATTGTCGCGGCTGTGCTCGCCGATGATCATGCCCTCATAGACCGGGTCCTGCGGCTCCACGAACATCTTGCCGCGCTCTTCGAGGTTCCACAGCGCATAGGCCACGGCCACGCCGTTTTCCATCGACACCAGAACCCCCTGGCGGCGGCCCTGGATCGCGCCTTTATGCGCGGCCCAGCCGTGGAAGATGCGGTTGAGCACGCCCGAACCACGGGTATCGGTCAGGAATTCGCCCTGATAGCCGATCAGCCCGCGTGAGGGGACATGGGCGATGATGCGGGTCTTGCCGGCACCGGCGGGCTTCATCTCGACCAGATCGCCCTTGCGCGGGCCGGTCAGCTTTTCGACCACCGCGCCGGTATAGTCGTCATCGACGTCGATGGTAACCTCCTCGATCGGCTCCATGCGGGTGCCGTTTTCCTCGCGGAAGATCACCTGCGGGCGCGAGATCGACAGCTCGAACCCCTCGCGGCGCATGTTCTCGATCAGCACGCCCATCTGCAATTCGCCGCGTCCGGCAACCTCGAAGGCCTCGCCGCCGGGCGTGTCGGTGACCTTGATGGCGACGTTGAGTTCCGCCTCTTTCATCAGCCGCTCGCGGATGACCCGGCTCTGGACCTTCTTGCCGTCGCGGCCGGCAAGCGGGCTGTCATTGATGCCGAAAGTCACGGAAATCGTGGGCGGATCAATGGGTTGCGCGGGGATCGGAATGTCGTTGGAAAGGTCGCAGATGGTGTCGGCGACGGTGGCCTTGGTCATGCCGGCCAGGGTGACGATATCACCGGCCTCGGCCAGCTCGATGGCCGATTGCGACAGGCCGCGGAAGGCCAGGATCTTGGAGACGCGGAACTGCTCCAGCTTTTCGCCCTTGCGGCTGAGTGCCTTGACGGTCTCGCCGGCGCGCAGGGTGCCCGCCTCGACCCGCCCGGTCAGGATGCGGCCGATGAAGGGGTCGGCCGACAGGGTGGTGGCCAGCATGCGGAAGGGCTCGTTTTTCGCGGCCAGCTGCTTGGGCGGCTCGACATGGCGCACGATCAGGTCAAACAGCGCATCGAGATTCTTGCGCGGACCGTCCAACTCGGTATCGGCCCAGCCGGCGCGGCCCGAGGCATAAAGATGCGGGAAATCAAGCTGTTCGTCATTGGCGCCCAGATTGGCGAACAGGTCAAAGCATTCGTCCAGCGCCCGGTCGGGCTCGGCGTCGTGCTTGTCGACCTTGTTGAGGATGACGATCGGCTTGAGCCCCAGCGCCAGCGCCTTGGCGGTGACGAACTTGGTCTGCGGCATCGGGCCTTCGGCGGCGTCGACCAGCAGGCAGACGCCGTCGACCATGCTCAGGATGCGCTCGACCTCGCCGCCGAAATCGGCGTGGCCGGGGGTATCGACGATGTTGATCCGGGTGCCCTTCCACTCGACGCTGGTGCATTTCGCCAGAATGGTGATGCCGCGCTCGCGCTCGATATCGTTGCTGTCCATCGCCCGTTCGGCCACGGCCTGATTGTCGCGGAACGCGCCGGATTGCTTGAGAAGTTCGTCAACCAGCGTCGTCTTGCCGTGGTCAACGTGCGCTATGATCGCGATATTGCGGAAATCCATGGGTCAGCCTTTTTCGGAGTTGCGCGGCCCATACCGTGCAAAAAGCCGGATGACCAGCACAATCAGCGCCGCCCGCGCCGGGTTTCAGGTGGCGATGTAGCGGTCGCGGCGGTGGTTGGTGGCGATGATCAGGTTGGTGACGATGGCGCCCATGAGCGAGTAGCCGACCAGCGGCAGCGGCATCAGGAACGCGGCCGCGCCAAACAGCATCGCGTCAAAGGCCAGCTGCACCCAGCCCGCCTGCACGCCGATCCGCTCCTGCAGGTAGAGGCCCAGCACGCCGACCCCGCCCAGCGAGGCGCCGTGGCGGAACAGCACCATCAGCCCCAGCCCCGAGGTCGCCCCGGCCAGCAATGCGGCCAGCACCGGATCCAGATGGTCAAAACTCAGCAGATGCGGAAACACCTGCGCCATGCCCGAGACCATGGCCACGGCGATGAAGCTCTTGAGCGTGAATCGCGGGCCCATGCGCAGCCAGCCCAGCACGTAGAAGGGGATGTTGACCACGAAGAACACCGCCCCGAAGCTCCAGTTGCCCAGGTAGGACAGCAGCACCGCCAGCCCGGCGGTCTGCCCTGTAATCAGGCCCAGATGGGTCAGGAACTGCACCCCCAGCGCGCACATCGCCGTGCCCAGCACGAAGGCCTGCGCATCGTCGGCCAGGCTGTGGCGAACGCTCTTGTGCGGCTCGTTGGTGGTCTGGCTGGACACGCGCGCCCCTTCAATCACCCCGGGGGCCGGCGAACCGGCCCCCGATTGCGGTCTGGTCCGGCTCAGCCGGCCAGCGCCTTGTTGAGGTATTCATCCACCTTTTCCAGATAGCCCATGGTGGTCAGCCATTTCTGGTCCGGCCCGACCAGCAGCGCCAGGTCCTTGGTCATGTGCCCGTCCTCGACGGCCTGCACGGTGACCTTTTCCAGCGTCTCGGCAAAGCGCGCCAATGCGGCGTTGCTGTCGAGCTTGGCGCGGTGCTTGAGCCCGCCCGTCCAGGCATAGATCGAGGCGATGGAGTTGGTCGAGGTCGCCTCGCCCTTCTGGTGCTGGCGGTAATGGCGGGTCACGGTGCCATGCGCGGCCTCGGCCTCGACGGTCTTGCCGTCCGGCGTCATCAGCACCGAGGTCATCAGGCCCAGCGAGCCAAAGCCCTGTGCCACGGTGTCGGACTGCACGTCGCCGTCGTAGTTCTTGCAGGCCCAGACATAGCCGCCCGACCATTTCATCGCCGAGGCGACCATGTCGTCGATCAGGCGGTGTTCATAGGTGATGCCGGCCTTCTTGAACCTGTCGGCAAACTCCTCGTCGAACACCTGCTGGAACAGGTCCTTGAAGCGGCCGTCATAGGCCTTGAGGATGGTGTTCTTGGTCGACAGGTAGACCGGCCAGCCCTTGACCAGCCCGTAATTCATGCTGGCGCGGGCAAAGTCGATGATCGACTGGTCGAGGTTGTACATCGCCATGGTCACGCCGGCGCCGGGGGCGTCGAACACATCGCGCTCGATCACGGCCCCGTCCTCGCCGACGAACTTGATGGTCAGCTTGCCCGGCCCGGGAAAGCGGAAATCGGTGGCGCGATACTGGTCGCCGAAGGCGTGACGGCCGACCACGATCGGCCGGGTCCAGCCGGGCACCAGGCGCGGCACGTTCCGGCAGATGATCGGCTCGCGGAAGATCACGCCGCCAAGGATGTTGCGGATGGTGCCGTTGGGCGATTTCCACATCTGCTTGAGGCCGAACTCCTCGACGCGCGCCTCGTCGGGGGTGATGGTCGCGCATTTGACGCCGACGCCGTATTGCTTGATGGCGTTGGCGGCATCGACGGTGATCTTGTCATCGGTGCGGTCACGCTCCTCGATGCCGAGGTCGTAGTATTTCTGGTCGATGTCGAGATAGGGCAGGATCAGCTTCTGCTTGATGAAGTCCCAGATGATCCGGGTCATTTCGTCGCCGTCGAGTTCGACGACCGGGTTGGTTACCTTGATCTTGGACATGTCGGGGCCTCTCGTTTGGTGGAATTTGCCTGCCCGTTAACGCATTTCCGGGCGGTTTGGAAGGGCTGCATACACTTGTATACAAAAAATCCGGATCTCAGCCGTGACTGGCGAACCAGTTCTGGACCCGGCCCTGCAGCGCAGCCCAGAGCGCCGGCGCGCCCCGGCGGATCCTGGTGCCGACGCGGCTGTCGACCTGGTCGTAGGTGACCTTGAAGTCGGGCCAGCTGCCGCCGCCGGATTCGAGATTGGCGATCACCGGCTGCACCCGGTCGAGCGATTTGGCGAAGATGGCATCAGCGCTTTCGGCGGCCTCGAATTCTTCCCAGAGCGCGCGCAGCGGTCCGGCCTGGTCGGGGGGCAGCAGGCCGAAGATGCGGTCGGCGGCAAGGCCCTCGATCCGGGCCTGCTCCACCGGGTCGTGGTCACCGTGGATGGGGGCGTCGCCGGCGTCGATCTCGACCAGATCGTGCAGCAACAGCATGCGGATCACCCGGTCGGTGTTGACCGGCTTGGCCGAATGTTCCGCCAGCACCAGCGCATAAAGCGCGATGTGCCAGCTGTGCTCGGCCGAATTCTCGCGCCGCGAGCCATCGCAGAGCGTGGTGGCGCGGGTGGTGGATTTGAGCCGGTCGGCCTCGTTGAGGAAGGCCAGCTGGGCGGCGAGGCGGTTGGTCACGATTGGTTCCTTGCCGGTTTCAGGGTGGCGCGCTCAGTGCCCGCCCTCATCGGCCGCATCGAGGATCTTGCCGGTGCTCAGGCCGCGTCTGGCGGGATCGGCGGGGCCTTTGGCGATCTTCTCGGCCAGGAAGGCGCGGGCGCGCTGGTCCGACAGGCGCACCCGGATCGCGGTCATGAAGGCCTCCTGCGCGGTGGACGAGGAATCGCCGATCACCTTGGCCACCTGCGCGATCAGGGTGTCGTCGCCCAGTTCCTCGGCGGCGCGGATGGTGTCCTGCGCCAGCTTGTCGGCCAGTTCTTCGGTGATGGCGCTCATGGCTCAGCGGCTCGTTTCGGTCAGGCGGCGGCTGACATAGTCGCTGACATTGCCGATCATCGTGTCCATATGCGGGTCCTCGAAGAAATGGCCCGCGCCGTCCAGAACCTGATGGGTGATCTTGATGCCCTTCTGCTCGTGCAGCTTGTTGACGAGGTTGACGGTGTCCTGCGGCGGCGCCACCCGGTCGGCCGAGCCGTTGATGATCAGGCCCGACGAGGGGCAGGGGGCAAGGAACGAGAAGTCATACATGTTGGCCGGCGGCGAGACCGAGATGAAGCCGGTGATCTCGGGCCGGCGCATCAGCAATTGCATGCCGATCCAGGCGCCGAAGGAGAAACCCGCCACCCAGCAATGCTTGGCGTTGGAATTCATCGATTGCAGGTAGTCGAGCGCCGAAGCGGCATCGCTCAGCTCGCCGATGCCCTGGTCATACTCGCCCTGGCTGCGCCCGACGCCGCGGAAGTTGAAGCGCAGCACGGTGAAGCCGAGCTTGTAGAAGGCGTAATGCAGGTTGTAGACCACCTTGTTGTTCATCGTGCCGCCGAATTGCGGGTGCGGGTGCAGCACGATGGCGATGGGGGCGTCGCGTTCCTTCTGGGGGTGGTAACGGCCTTCGAGGCGGCCTTCGGGGCCGGCGAAAATCACTTCGGGCATGGTGGTCCCTGTAGTTGAGGCGCGCTGCCGGATTTCTTGACAAAAATCCTCAGGCACCTTAGAAGCATTCTAATTACCGCGCCTGACGCGGGCGGGGCGACTGGGTTGGGCTTAATCATGCCGGTCCCGGACGTCAATGAATTTGCGCAGGCCAGGTCGGGCCGGAGCCGGAGAAATGCCATGAAACTCAGCACCAAGGGACGGTACGCCATGGTGGCGCTGGCCGATCTGGCCCTGCAGCCCGCCGACAAGCTGGTGAGCCTGTCCGAGATCTCGCGCCGCCAGGATATTTCGCTGCCCTATCTGGAGCAGCTGTTCGTCAAGCTGCGCCGCGCCGAACTGGTCGACTCGGCGCGCGGCCCCGGCGGCGGCTACAAGCTGGCGCGCCCGGCCGCCGAGATCCGGGTGGCCGAGATCCTGGGCGCGGTCGACGAGACGGTTTCGGCGATGCACAAGGGCTCGGGCGCCACTGGCGGGCAGTCCGGCTCGCGGGCGCAGTCGCTGACCAACCGGCTCTGGGAGGGATTGTCGGCGCATGTCTATGTCTATCTGCACCAGTCGCGCCTGTCGGACGTGATCTCGAACGGGCTGGCGCCCTGTCCGGCGGTGCCGTCGCTTTTCGAGGTGGTGGACGAATGAGACGGGTGGCGAGGGTGGAAGGGGGCTCTGCCCCCGTCGCTGCGCGACTCCCCCGAGGTATTTGTGCCAAAATGAAGGGGATTGCCCGATGAAGCGGGTCTATCTCGACCATAATGCGACCACGCCGCTGCGGCCCGAGGCCAAGGCGGCGATGCTGCGCGCCATGGACCTGTGCGGCAACCCGTCCTCGGTGCATTTCGAGGGGCGGGCGGCGAAATCGGTGGTCGAGGCGGCGCGGGTGCAGGTGGCCGAAGCCATGGGCGCGGGCGATGCGGATGTGATCTTTACCTCCGGCGCCACCGAAGCGGCAGCGCTGGCGCTTGCCGGGCGCGGGCTGCGCGGGGCGGCGATCGAGCATGATGCGGTCGCGGCCTGGGTCAGCGCCGATCTGGGCGTGGACAGCGACGGGCGGGTCACGGTGCCCGATCCGGCGGCATCGGTGCTGCAGCTGGCCAATTCCGAGACCGGGGTGGTGCAGGAGCTGCCGCGGGGCCTGGCGGCCAGCGACGTGACGCAGGCCATCGGGCGCATCCCCTTTGCCTATTCCTGGGCCGGCGTCGGCATGGTGCTCTTGTCGGCGCACAAGCTGGGCGGGCCCAAGGGAGTGGGCGCGCTGATCGTGCCGCGCGGCGCGGAGATCGCCGCGCAGATCCGCGGTGGCGGGCAGGAGATGGGGCGGCGGTCGGGGACCGAGAATGTCGCCGGCATTGCCGGATTTGGCGCGGCGATTGCCGCGGCGATGCGTGATCTGGCCGATGAGCGATGGCTGCCGGTTTCGGACTTGCGCAATTCTCTGGAAGCGGCCATTGAAGCCGCCGAACAAGGGACTATTTTTGTCGGGAAAGGGGCGGCGCGCCTTCCCAACACCAGCTGTTTCGCCACTCCGGGCTGGAAGGGCGAGACCCAGGTCATGGCGATGGACCTGGCGGGGTTTGCGATTTCGGCCGGGTCGGCCTGTTCGAGCGGCAAGGTCAAGGCCAGCCGGGCCCTGATGGCGATGGGCCATGACGCCCTCACCGCCGCGAGTGCGGTCAGGGTTTCGCTGGGGTTGGAGACGACCCGAGAAGACGTGGAGCGCTTTGCCGCGACCTGGATCGCGGCTTGCAGGAAGATACGCGCCCGGGCGGCGTGAAAGGAAAGCACAATGGCAGATATCGATCAGACGGACGTCAAGGAGGGGGTCGACCAGGACACGGTCGATGCCGTGGCCAGGCTTTCGGGCACCTACAAGCATGGCTGGTCCACCGATATCGAGATGGACTATGCGCCCAAGGGGCTGGGGCCGGACATCGTGCGGCTGATCTCGGGCAAGAACGAGGAGCCCGAATGGATGACCGAATGGCGGCTTGCGGCCTTCGCGCGCTGGCAGAAGATGACCGAGCCGAAATGGGCCATGGTCAACTACCCGGAGATCGATTTCCAGGACCAGTACTACTATGCCCGCCCCAAGAGCATGGCCACCAAGCCCAAGAGCCTCGACGAGGTCGACCCCAAGCTGCTGGCCACCTACGCCAAGCTTGGTATCCCGCTGAAAGAGCAGATGATTCTGGCCGGGATCGAGGGCGCAGAGACGGTGCCCGCCGAAGGGCGCAAGGTGGCGGTGGATGCGGTGTTCGACTCGGTTTCGGTCGGCACCACCTTCCAGGCCGAACTGAAGAAGGCGGGGGTGATCTTCTGCTCGATCTCGGAGGCGATCCGCGAGCATCCCGAACTGGTGCGCAAGTATCTGGGCACGGTGGTGCCGGCCAGTGACAATTTCTATGCCACGCTCAACAGCGCGGTGTTT
Source organism: Pseudomonadota bacterium (assembly GCA_963205075.1). GTDB lineage: Bacteria > Pseudomonadota > Alphaproteobacteria > Rhodobacterales > Rhodobacteraceae > KLAP22. Next base: position 7,675 of record CAUJIU010000168.1, read on the forward strand.
TCGGACGGGTCCTTTGTTTACGTGCCGCCGGGGGTGCGCTGCCCGATGGAATTGTCGACCTATTTCCGCATCAATGCCGAGAATACCGGCCAGTTCGAGCGCACGCTGATCATCGCCGACAAGGGCTCTTATGTGAGCTATCTCGAGGGTTGCACCGCGCCCAAGCGCGACATCGCCCAGCTGCATGCCGCCGTGGTCGAGATCATCATCGAGGAAGACGCCGAGGTGAAATATTCCACGGTGCAGAACTGGTATCCGGGCGACGAGAACGGCAAGGGCGGCATCTACAACTTTGTCACCAAGCGCGCCGATTGCCGCGGCGACCGGGCCAAGGTGATGTGGACCCAGGTCGAGACCGGCTCGGCGGTGACGTGGAAATACCCCTCCTGCATCCTGCGCGGCGATGACAGCCAGGGCGAGTTCTACTCGATCGCCATCGCCAACAACCATCAGCAGGCCGATACCGGCACCAAGATGCTGCATCTGGGCAAGAACACCAAGAGCCGCATCGTCTCGAAGGGGATCAGCGCCGGCAAGGCGCAGAACACCTATCGCGGGCTGGTCTCGATGCATCCGCGGGCCAAGAACAGCCGCAACTTCACCCAGTGCGACAGCCTGCTGATCGGCGACAAATGCGGCGCGCATACGGTGCCCTATATCGAGGTGCGCAACAATTCGAGCCGGGTGGAGCACGAGGCCACGACCTCCAAGGTCGATGACGACCAGCTGTTTTACTGCCGCTCGCGCGGGATCGACGAGGAATCGGCGGTGGCGCTGGTGGTCAACGGCTTCTGCAAGGATGTGCTGCAGGCGCTGCCGATGGAATTTGCCATGGAAGCGCAACAGCTTGTGGCCATCTCGCTGGAAGGGTCGGTGGGGTGAAACCGTTCAGCCTGCATCCCGATCCGGGCCCCGTGCCGCCCAGACTGACCCTGCCCGAGGCAGAGGCGGGCTGGCTGCGCGCGGCCTATGCGGAAGCGGCGACCGTCCTTGAATACGGCTCGGGCGGGTCAACCGTCATGGCCGCGGGGATGGCAGACAAGACCATCTTCTCGGTCGAGAGCGATGCCGACTGGCTGGCCGGCCTGCAGCGCTGGTTTGCAATCGATCCACCGCGCTCGCGCGTGGTGCTGCATCACGGCGATATCGGGCCGACGGTCAAATGGGGCCATCCGGAGGGCATCAGTCACTGGCGCCAGTTCCATGCCTATCCGACCTCGGTCTGGGACCGGCCGGATTTCGAGCATCCCGATGTGGTGCTGGTGGACGGGCGTTTTCGCGCCGCCTGTTTCCTGACCGTGCTGTTCCGGATCACGCGGCCGGTCAGCCTCTACTTCGACGATTACACCGCCCGCCCGCACTATCACCGGATAGAGCGTTTCGCCAAGCCGGTCGAGACACGCGGCCGGATGGCCCGGTTCGACCTGGTGCCAACCCCGATTCCGGCCAGTGACCTGGCCATGATCCTAGAAACCTACACAGACAAGAAGTGAGCCCCGATACGCGGGGCTTCAGGAGTAAAAATGCTGAATATCAAAGGCCTGGAAGTCAAACTTGCTGAGGGCGGCAAGGAAATCCTCAAAGGTGTCGACCTTAGGGTCGAGGCCGGCTCGGTGCATGCGATCATGGGGCCGAACGGGTCTGGCAAATCGACCCTGTCCTATGTGCTTTCGGGCCGCGAGGGCTATGAGGTGACCGCCGGTTCGGCGACGCTGGAAGGGGTGGACCTGCTGGACATGGACCCCGAGGCGCGGGCCGCCGCCGGGCTGTTTCTGGCGTTTCAATATCCGGTCGAGATCCCCGGCGTCGGCAACATGACCTTCCTGCGCACCGCGCTCAACGCCCAGCGCAAGGCGCGCGGGCAGGACGAGCTTTAAGCCGGAGACTTCCTCAAGTTGGTGAGGGAAAAGGCCAAGGCGCTCAAGATCGACGCCGAGATGCTCAAGCGTCCGGTCAATGTCGGCTTTTCGGGCGGCGAGAAAAAGCGCAACGAAATCCTGCAGATGGCGGTGCTGGAGCCCAGGATGTGCATCCTTGACGAGACCGATTCGGGGCTTGACGTGGATGCGATGCGACTGGTTTCCGAAGGCGTCAACGCGCTGCGCTCGCAGGGCCGCGCCTTCCTGGTCATCACCCATTACCAGCGGCTTCTGGACCATATCACCCCGGACGTGGTGCATATCATGGCCGACGGGCGGATCATCAAGACCGGCGGGCCGGAACTGGCGCTCGAGGTCGAGAACAACGGCTATGCCGATCTTCTGGCGGAGCGGGCATGATGGCGCTGGCCAGGGCGAAATCGGAGGCGACCGAGGCCCGGCTGTCCGGGCTCGTGCTTCCGTCCTCGGGGGCGTGGCTGGAGGCTGCGCGCCGCGGGGCACTGGCGCGGCTGCGGGCCATGGGGCTGCCGGCCAGGCGCGATGAATACTGGCGCTTTACCGACCCCGCCAGCCTCGCCGCTGCCGAGGTCATGCCCGCCACGGTCATGGCCGGGGGCGATGACGGGGTGTTTGACGGCATCGAGCGGGTGCGGATCACCTTTGTCGACGGCCGGTTCGATGCGGCGCAGTCCGATGATCTTGCCGCCGAGGGCATCGAGATCGAGCGGCTGGCCGAGGCCGCCACGCGCGACCTGCACTGGGCGCGCGAGCTTTATGGCCGGCTGGAAGAGCGCGGGCAAAGCCCGGTGGCGCGGCCGCTGGCCACGCTCAACAGCGCCAATGCCACTGATGGCGTCCTGATCCGGGTGACCGGCAAGGCCGCCAAGCCCGTGCATCTGCTTTATCTACGCAAATCAGAGAGTTCGGATGCGAAGTTGCACCATTGCATCAAGATCGAGCCCGGCGCGGACCTGACCCTGCTGGAAAGCGGCCCCGCCGCCGCGCGCCTGTCATCGGTGCTCGAGGTCGAGATCGGTGACGGCGCCGGGTTCCATCACGTGCGTGCCCAGGGGCGCGACCATGAACGTCGGGCCGCAACCCATTGTTTTGCAAGACTTGGGGCGCAGAGCACCTTCAAGTCCTTCACCCTGACCGCCAATGGCGCGCTGACCCGCAACGAATGCGTGATCGAGCTGACCGGCGACGATGCGGTGGCGCATGTGGCCGGTGTCACCATCGGCGATGGCGCGGGCTTCGTGCAGGACGACACGGTGTTCATCACCCATGACGCGGTGGGCTGCGAAAGCCGGCAGGTGTTCAAGAAGGTGCTGCGCAACGGTGCGACGGGGGTGTTTCAGGGCAAGATCCTGGTCAGGCCCGGCGCGCAGAAGACCGATGGTTATCAGAAAAGCCAGTCGCTGCTTCTGGACGGGGACAGCCAGTTCCTGGCCAAGCCCGAACTGGAGATCTACGCCGATGACGTGATCTGCTCGCATGGCTCGACCTCGGGCGCCATCGACGAGACCGCCTTGTTCTACCTGCGCTCGCGCGGGGTGCCGCTGAAGGCCGCGACCGATCTCCTGACCTTGGCCTTCCTGGCCGAGGCGCTGGACGAGGTCGAGGACCCGCGCCTTGCCGCCGCCCTTCAGGCGCAGCTGGAAGCCTGGCTGGAGCGGCGCTGAGCATGGCCGTTTCGCGCGACATCCTGCGCAGCTGGCGCCACCCCAGGCTGGTGATGCGCGACCTGCTGGCGGTCGGCCGGCGCGAGGACCGGGCGCTGGCCTTCCTCATGGTCGGCTGCTTTCTGGTCTTCGTGGCCCAATGGCCGCGGCTGATGCGGGTGTCGTCGCTGGGCAATGGCGCCGAGGCGACCGACCTGACCATGCTCCTGAGCACCAGCTTCTTCCTCTGGGTCACCATCATGCCGCTGGCGCTTTACGGGGTGGCGGCGCTGACCCATCTGGCCGCGCGGCTGCTGGGCGGACGCGGCAGCTGGTACGGGGCGCGGCTGGCACTGTTCTGGAGCATCCTGGCCACGGCGCCGCTCCTGATGTTTCACGGGCTGGTCTTCGGCTTCATGGGCGAGGGCGCGGCGACCGATCTTGTGGGCCTGCTGGTGCTGGCCGGATGCCTGGCGGTCTGGGCATCGGGTCTCTACGAGGCCGAGGCGGGGCGCGATGCGAGCCACGGCTGATTTCTTCGCGCTGATCTGGCGCACGCTGGTCTCGCCCGCCGAGGTCGCGCAGCGGATAGCGGGCCTGCAGCTTGACCGGGCGACGCTGTGGTCGGGCATGGCGCTGGTGACGATCACCAGCGTGCTGATGATGGCCCTGACCCAGATCCTGCTGCCCGGAACAATCTCGGAAGGTGCGGTAGAAACAACGCCTTATGGCATGACGCTCATCCTGGGCGGATTGCTGGTGATGACGGTGTTCGGGGTGTATTTCTCCGGCAAGTTCCTGGGCGGCACCGGGTCTTTCCCGACCGCCCTGGCCATGGTGGTCTGGCTCGAGGTGTTCTCGATCGTGGTGCGGGCGCTGCAGGCGCTGGTCTTTGGGCTGGCCCCCGGTCTGGGGTCCATGCTGACCTATCTCGGAATGGCGGTGCTGATCTGGGTTCTGGTCAATTTTGTCAATGTTCTCCATGGCTTCGCCAGCCTTGGTCGCGCGGCGATGACGGTGGTGGTGGCGGTTGTCGGGGTCGGCTCGGGGCTGGCGCTGATCGTGACCATGATCGGCGTCGGCGCATTGCAGGTGGGATGACGATGTATGATGTAGCCCGAATCCGCGCGGATTTCCCGATCCTGTCGCGTCAGGTCAACGGCAAGCCGCTGGTCTATCTCGACAACGGCGCCTCGGCCCAGAAGCCGCGGCAGGTGATCGAGGCGATGAACCGTGCCTACTCTGAGGAGTATGCCAATGTTCACAGAGGCTTGCATTACCTTTCCAATGTAGCGACCGACAGGTACGAGGCGGTGCGCGGCACCATTGCCCGCTTCCTCAATGCCCGGTCGGACTCAGAGATCATCCTCAACTCCGGCACCACCGAGGGCATCAACATGGTGGCCTATGGCTGGGCGGCGCCGCGGCTGCAGCCGGGCGACGAGATCGTGCTGTCGATCATGGAGCATCACGCCAACATCGTGCCCTGGCATTTCCTGCGCGAACGCCAGGGCGTGGTGCTGAAATGGGTCGAGACCGATGCGCGCGGCGATCTGGACCCGCAGGCGGTGATCGATGCCATCGGGCCGCGCACCCGGCTGGTGGCGGTGACGCAGATGTCGAACGTGCTGGGCACCCGGGTCGATGTGAAATCCATCGTCGCCGGCGCCCATGCGCGCGGGGTGCCGGTGCTGGTCGACGGCTCGCAGGCGGCGGTGCACATGCCGGTCGACGTGCAGGATATCGGCGCCGATTTCTACGCCATCACCGGCCACAAGCTCTATGGCCCGACCGGCTCGGGCGCCATCCACGTGCTGCCCGAGCGCATGGCCGAGATGCGCCCCTTCCTTGGCGGCGGCGACATGATCAGCACCGTGACCCGCGACGAGGTCACCTATAACGACCCGCCGATGAAGTTCGAGGCCGGCACGCCCGGCATCGTCCAGACCATCGGGCTGGGGGTGGCGCTCGACTATCTGATGGATCTGGGCATGGACAATGTGGCGGCCCATGAGGCCACATTGCGCGACTATGCGCGCGACCGTCTGGCCGGGCTCAACTGGTTGCAGGTGCAGGGCCAGTCGGCCACCAAGGGCGCGATCTTTTCCTTCACGCTCGACGGGGCCGGCCACGCCCATGATATCTCGACCATTCTGGACAAGCGCGGCATCGCCGTGCGCGCGGGCACCCATTGCGCCATGCCGCTGATGGAGCATCTGGGCGTCACCGCCACCTGCCGCGCCTCGTTCGGGCTCTACAACACCACCGCCGAGGTCGATGCGCTGGTCTCGGCGCTGGAACTGGCGCATGAGCTCTTTGCCTGAGGCCTATTCGCTGATCCTGACATAGTCGGTCACCATGTCCGGCAGGCCCGGAAAGGGCAGCGTGGTCGACATCTGGTTGCCGGAGCAGGAATAGCTCATGGACAGGTTCCCCGCCCCGCCGCTGCTGACGTTGCGCGTGGCCTGGCCGTCCGGCGAGGTGACCGTCATCGAGCCCGACATGCCGCCCGCATCCTGGCAGATCGCCATCTGCCCCTCCGCCGCCGACCAGCGCCCGAAGCCGTAGGTGACACGGCCCTGGCCCTCGAACAGGGTGTCGCCGTGGCGGCCCGATGCCGTGACGCCGAAGGGCTCGGTGCCATAGGCGCCGTCCTCGCGGTAGGTGACCACCTGCGGCCCGGCGGCGGCGGCGTTGAACGGCAGCCCCTGCGAGCGCATCCATTCCTCGGCGCCGCCGCCTGACTGCTGCCAGGTGCCGACCACGCAGGCATCGACCGCGTCGGTTTCGCCGCAGGGCTGGCACGAGCGGCGGCGCTCGAATTCCAGCCTGCCGTCGCGGCCCGACGGGTCGGTGGCCATGGCCGCGAACTCCCAGTCGGGGCGGCCGGTATCGGTGCGGGCGTCAACCTCCTCGGGGAAATCCTCCCAGCCGGCGGCGCCATCGGGGCGCTGGCCCCAGGGCAGGTCCGGGGTGCGGGTCTGCCCCCAGGTGCCGCAGTCGTAATGCAGGCGCCCGAGCACCAGCACGAAGGGCGGCGCGGCAAAGGCCTGACTGCCGGTTGCCGTGACCTCGATCCGGCGCTCGAAGGCGGGCTCGGCAAAGACCGCATCGCCTTGCGGATGCAGGATGGCCTTGTCGGCATAATCCTCGACAAATCGCAGCCAGTCCTGATCGGAGAGCGCGCTGCGCATCGCCGCCTGTTGGGCCTCGGCGCCGGGCGCGGTCGGCATCGCCTCCAGCAGGGCCCGCACCCCCGGCGCGCCTTGGCTCTGGTGCAGCCAGTTGAAGAAGGTGGTGGTTTCGTAGCTCATTTCGTTGAGCGCGCGGCCCGCGGCGACGCTGGCATCGAAATCCGCGCCGCGATCGGTGTAGCCCGCGGGGATGTCCAGGGCGACGCCGGCGAAATACTCGGCCGATCCCTCGACCCACCAGTCGCCGCCCGAGCCGTAGGTGTTGGGCAGGGCGGCGCCGAAGCTGGCATATTGCACGCAGTGAAAGATCTCGTGCGCCGTGGTGGCGGCGGTCATGTTGGGATCGGTGGCGGCGGCGGCCAGACCGTAGACGGTCAGCAGGCATTCATTCTCGACCGGCGGCCCGGCGATGCCAAGAACCTCACCGATCTCGGGGTCGGGCGTGCCGTCGCCGTGGTAATCGTCGAGAACAAGTATGGTCACGTCATCCATCCGCAATCCGCCAAAGGTCGGCAGCGCCGTGGCCACCCCGGAACTGGCGGCGCGGATCGCGGCCAGCAGGTCATCGGGCACCGCCCAGCCGACATTGAGATCGGCAATGGCGCGGATGGTGCGCGGACCCTCGGCGGTCATGACCTCCTGACGGAACAGCTCGACACATTCGATGCTGGCGGCGGACGGGGATTCGGGAAACCGGCCGAGATAGTCCGGCGCCGAACAATCGCCAAACGCCCAGGCCGCGCCCGGAAGGGCGGCCAGCAGCCCGATTGCCAACCCCAGACGCATGACAGCCTCCCTCACCAAGGTCAGGCCAGTGTCGCACGGAGGGGCGCGTATCCGTCAAGAACCCTGTTGCGGGCATGGGCCCGCCTCGGTATAGCACCCCTCAGGCACCCGTAGCTCAGCTGGATAGAGCGCTGCCCTCCGAAGGCAGAGGCCACACGTTCGAATCGTGTCGGGTGCGCCAAATTTCCCACCAGCGTTTTCCACCTTGTCCGCGGCCAATTGCCCGCACTAGCCTTGCGCCTGCCGGCCTGGTGCCGGCTGTGGGGTTAGGGGTGGTCATGTTCGAAGCAATCGTCATCAATGCCAGGATCGTCACCATGGATCCGCTGCAACCGGCCGCGCAGGCGCTGGCGATTTCGGGGGGGCGGGTGGCCGCGCTTGGCAGCGACGGCGACATCCGCGCCCTGGCCACGCGGCAGACGCGGGTGATCGATGCGGGCGGCAGGCTGGTGCTGCCGGGGTTTCAGGATACCCATATCCATCTGCAGGACAGCGGGCAGGACTATTCCCAGAACGCCGATCTGAGCCAGTGCCGCAGCGTCGAGGCGCTGGTCGGCACGCTGGCGGATTTCGCGCGCAGCCATGAGCGGCCCTGGGTGCATGGAACGGGATGGTATTCGGGCATATTCGGCGCCCATAACCTGACGCGGCAGGTGCTTGACCGCGCGGTGCCGGACCGGCCCTGCATGATCGTGGCCTCGGACGGTCACAATGCCTGCATGAACAGCCCCGGCCTGCGCGCCGCCGGGATCGAGGATGACACGCCCGACCCGCCCAACGGCCATATCGTGCGCGATGACGGCGGCGCCGCGGCGGGGCTGCTTTACGAGGATGCCATCGCCTGGGTCGAAGGCCGGCTGCCGCCGCCCAGCGACGCGGCCTTTGCCGAAGGGGTGCGCTGGGCCGCCGCCCTGGCCAACCGCCATGGCATTACCGGGGTGATCGACGCCAGGGTCGAAGAACGCCATGTGCGGGTCTATCGCGGGCTGGCGGCCCGGGATGCGCTGACCTTGCGCGTGGCCTCAACCGCGCTGGTGCGCGCGTCAGATACCACCGCGCAGGCGGTCGAGCGGCTTTCGGACTTTCGCGCCCAGAGCCGGCAGGGGCTGTTCCGGGTGCATTCGGCCAAGTTCTTCCTCGACGGGGTGATCGAGAACCGCACCGCAGCGATGATCGAGCCCTATTCCGACGCGCAGGGCGGCAATGCGGCGCTCATGTTTTCGCCCAACCAGATCAACGACATGTTCGTGGCATTCGATGCGGCGCGATTCCAGATCCACGTCCATGCGATCGGCGACCTCGCGGTACGCGCGGCGCTTGACGGGATCGCGGCGGCTCGGGGCGCGAACGCGCCCTGGCCCGCCT